>JBBQVV010000381.1:0-6940 GCA_038211235.1 Chthonomonadales bacterium
TTATGGAGAAGTACCTGACTGCGGCTGAGAGGGTCGCTCGCGACGCCGTCTTCGGACCCGGCAAGGTAAAGGCGGCGCTCGTCGAGCTCAAGACAGCTCGCAGAGATCCTCCGCCAACACCAATAGTCCCGAAGGATTACGATCGCACGGGGCTGACGCTTCCCAGCGCCGTTCACGCGACCTATCGGTTTCCGGTCGACGGGAAGTACCTGTTCCAGGCCGTATTAACCGGCTTGCGACCGATCAGCGCCGATCCGATGCATCTTGCTGTTTGGGTAGATGGGGTCAAGGCGCAGGAGATCGAGTACAAGGTTGCCGGCTCGGCTTCGTTTCCAGGTGCGCCGGTCGAGCTTTACGGCCAGACCGCCGTGTTCTCAAAGCTTCCCGTGACGGCCGGCGACCACTGGGTGGCGTGCACCGTCGTTGGGCAGTTCGACGGACTGCCGCCAAGCCTCGGCGGTCCAAATCCGTCTAAGCTACCGGAGCCTCCAGCGCCGAATCGGCGTTCGTTCCGATTTCTAGATCCGCCGAAAGATGCCACCCCCAAACAGCTAGCGGAGTTCAAGGAGCGGCAGGCGAAGTTCGCGGAGTTCCAGGCGCAGCAGAGAAAGGGGCTCGCGACCGCCTCGAAGGTCGGCGCGATACAGATAGGCGGCCCATACGACCTCAGTGCCTCGGCGTCCGCATATAGCCGATCGCTGATCTACACCTGCGGCCATCTTAATGGTCACCACCGGTCGGACTGCGCCCGAAAGATACTCGCGAGCCTCGCGCGGCGCGCGTTCCGTCGCCCTGTCAGCAGTCAGGAGCTGGCGCCCTACCTTCGACTGGTCGCTATGGCCCGCAAGCAGGGCGACTCCTTCGATGAGGGGCTCTGCGTCGCGGTCCAGGCACTGCTCGTTTCGCCCCATTTCCTGTTCCGCATCGAGCACGACGTGACGACGATAGCCGATTCGCATCACATTGATGACTTTGAGCTGGCCTCCCGGCTCTCCTACTTCCTTTGGAGCAGCATGCCGGATGAAGAGCTGTTGCGGCGCGCCGACACCCATTCGCTAAGCAGACCGGCCGTCCTCAAGGCGGAAGTCGAGCGGATGCTTCGCGATCCCAGGGCGACCGCCCTGGTGGAAAACTTCGCGGGCCAATGGCTGGAGCTGCGAAAGCTCGAATCGGTGAAACCCGATTCAAGCAAGTTTGCCAACTACGATGAGTACTTGCGGCTCTCCATGCGGCGAGAAACCGAACTGTTCTTCCGTGATCATGCGGCGAGAAACCGAACTGTTCTTCCGTGATATCGTAGTAAACGACAGATCTATCTTGAACTTTATAGACTCCGACTATACGTTCCTGAACGATCGGATGGCCCAGTTCTATGGTGTTATCGGTATCCAGGGGCCCGAGTTTCGGAGGGTGAATCTGACCGGAACCAATCGCAGCGGGGTACTAACGCAAGCCAGCGTTCTCACCGTGTCGTCGTATGCGACGCGGACATCTCCCGTTCTTCGTGGTAAATGGATCCTTGAGAACTTCCTGAATTCGCCGCCCCCGCCTCCTCCTCCAGGGGTGCCTGCACTCGAGGAGACAAAGGTTGCGCCTGGCGCCTCTCTACGCGCGCAGCTGGAGGAGCACCGAAGGAAGCCGTTGTGCGCCTCGTGTCACGCAAAAATGGATCCGCTCGGCTTCGGCCTGGAGAACTTCGACGCCGTCGGCGCCTGGCGAACGACCGACGGCAAGTCCCCCGTGGATCCGTCGGGCACGCTGCCGACCGGCAAGTCGTTCAGTGGACCGAAGCAGTTAGAAGCGATCTTAATGGGTGACCGCGACGCATTTACGCGCTGTCTGACGACGAAGCTTCTCACCTACGCCCTCGGCCGCGGTCTGGAGCGGTACGACCTGCCCACGGTCAAGCATATCGCAGCCGACGTCGCGACCGGCGACTATCGGTTCTCCCGGCTTGTATTCGGCATTGTCTCCAGCCTGCCATTCCAGGAGCGCTCTCCGGTTCATTCACTCGCACCGGCTCCTGGAGGGTCTCATGACCTAGCTCGGAAGAGCCATATGAGACATGTCGGACGGATAGGATCTGTCGCGCGCTCCGATTAGATAGACCCTGCTCGCCCTGAGATAGCTTCTAATTCGAAGCAGCCAAACCGTACTGGAAATAGCCGAAAGGATGACATCCGTGAATCTCGCGACCCGCAAGCATCTTTCCCGCAGAACCGTGCTCAAGGGGATGGGCGCACTCATTGGCCTACCGCTGCTCGACGCAATGACTCCGGCCTTCGCGAGAGGTTCCTCGGGCGGCAAGGGCGAGACGCCGGTTCGGCTCGCGTTCGTCTACGTTCCAAACGGGATAATTATGAGCGCCTGGACCCCCGCCGGCATCGGGAGAGAGTTCGAGTCGACGCGAATACTCAAGCCGCTGGAGTCTCTGCGCAACGACCTGTGCGTTATCTCCGGGCTGCGGGATCAGAACGGAGAGCCTGGGCCGGACGGTGCGGGAGACCATGCGCGCGCGGGAGCGTCCTACCTAACAGGCGTCCGGGCGAAGAAGACAGCCGGCGCGGACATCCACGGCGGCATCTCGGCCGACCAGGTCGCGGCGCAGTTCCTTGGATCTCGGACCCGGCTACCATCGCTCGAACTGGGCTGCGATGATGCGCGCGTGGTTGGCAATTGCGACTCTGGATACAGTTGCGCCTACTCCAACAGCATCTCATGGCGCACTCCCACGACGCCCATGGCGCCGGAAGTCAATCCCCGCCTCGCATTCGAACGGCTGTTCGGCACCGATGACCTGAGCCTGGACCCGGAGACGCGCGCCCACCGCAAGCAGTACCGCAAGAGCATCCTCGACCTTGTAGGTGAAGACACTCGCAAGCTGGTCGGAGGACTTGGCCCCGCGGACCGCCGGAAGGTGGACGAATACCTGACGGCCGTGCGCGAGATCGAGCAGCGGATATCGCGGGCGGAGAAGGAAGACCAGCCGACGCTTCCACAGATGGAAAAGCCAGCCGGCGTTCCTGTCGCGTTCAGCGACTATGTCAAGCTGATGTACGATCTGCAGGTTCTGGCATTCCAGACCGATTCGACTAGGATCGCGACATTGATGATCGGACGAGAGGGTAGCAACAGGGTCTATCCCGAGTGCGGGGTCCCCGAGTCGCACCACCCGATCACACACCACCGCAACATTCCGGAGTGGATCGAAAAAGTCACCAAAATCAACGTATTCCATACCGAGCTCTTCGCCTACTTCCTTCAGAAGCTGAAGTCGACGCCGGACGGGAACGGCTCGCTGCTCGATCATTCGATGATCGTCTACGGCAGCGGCCTGAGCGATGGAAACCAGCACGTTCACGCCGACCTGCCGGTGCTGCTCGCCGGACGCGGCGACGGCAGCATAAAGCCCGGACGCCATCTCGTCTATCCAAAGGGCACACCGATGACCAACCTGTATTTAACCGTGCTGGACCGCGCAGGCGTCCATCCGGAGTCGATCGGCGACAGTACCGGCAAAGTAGAACACCTGACCGACGTCTGAAGTCTCACCATCACGGCAGTACTTCGTAGGGCGGATACATAGTTTACGCGTAGGGTCGTCCGCCAATAAGCCGTAGGCTGAACGCTATGGGTAGCCGCATGGGTCTGCCGATAAGCCATAGGGTGGACGGCCCCGTAAGAGGAGATTAGATTGAGAATGCATTGCCGCCGCGATCCGTCAACCGCGCCGGCGCCTCTCTTCCGCACGGCCCCCGTTCTGTTCTGCCTGCTCGCGACACTATTCAGCGCGACATCGTCATCGGCGCAGCGCCTTATTGTCACGGCAGATCATCCGGACGGAATATACCGTGCCGGCGATACCGTGCGGTGGAGCGTAGTATGGGAGGGCGCGGGTACTCCCCCCTCCACCATTGAGTACATCCTGAAGAGGGGCGGTCTTACCGAAGTCGCGAAGGGAGGTGCGGCGCTTCATGGCGGCAGCGCGACCGTGGAGGCCAAATTCGGCGCTCCAAGCACTCTCCTCCTCGACGTACGGGCGAAGGCCGGGGACGAGCACGAGTATCGTGCGCACGGCGGCGCCGTCGCGGAACCCGAAAAGATCATCGAGTCGGCCGGGCGGCCACGTGACTTTGATGCGTTCTGGGCCGCTAAGAAGAGAGAGTTGGCGGCTATCCCGGCGGACCCGAAACTCGAGCCAGGCGACGCAGCCAAACCCAGCGTGTCGTACTGGAAGATCACGATGAACAATATCCGCGGTACTCACATCCGCGGCCAGGTCGCACGGCCGGATGCCGGTACAAAATTCCCCGCGCTGCTCATCGTTCAGTGGGCCGGGGTCTATGGACTGCAGAAGAGCTGGGTCACGGATCGGGCCGCCGAGGGATGGCTCGTGCTGAATATCGAGGCGCACGACTTGCCGATCGACGAGCCGCCGTCGTTCTATCGGGAGCAGTTCGCCGGTCCGCTGAAGAGCTACTGGGCGATCGGAAACGACGATCGGGATACGAGCTACTTTCTTCGAATGTACCTTTCTTGCTTTCGCGCCGCCGAGTACCTCACAAAACGGCCCGATTGGGATGGCCATACGCTCGCGGTCATGGGCGGCAGCCAGGGCGGACAGCAGTCGCTGGTAACGGCGGGCTTGCATCCTAAGATCACTGCGGCTCTGGCGGACGTTCCGGCCGGCTGCGATATGCTCGGACCGGACGCGGGACGGTCGCCGGGATGGCCGCAGTGGATTCGGAATGCGGATGGGAAGGACGAACGCAAGGTACGGGAGGCGAGCCGGTATTATGACGTGGTCAACTTCGCAAGCCGGATCCGATGTCCGGTCCTGATCGGCGCGGGCCTGATCGACGAAACCTGTCCTCCAGGCGGCGTTCTGGCAGCCACGAACCGGATCTCCGCCCCCAAGGAGGTGCTCTTATTCCCTCGCGGCGGGCACCAGGATGAGAACAACTCGCACGGCTTATACACAAAGCGCTGTTATAGCGATTGGCTCCCTGCTCTTCGGCAGGGAAAGCCGGCGCCGGTCAAGGCAGCGCCCGCCCAAGAGTGAACCACGGACTCGGACAGCGAGCAGTCATGTCTAGATCTCTGTCCACAATCGGCGTCGGAATTCGAGGGCTCGGATGGGTTTCCGGGGCGCATATCGGGTCCTATCAAAAGAATCCGAAATCTACGGTAGTTGCACTGTGCAGCCGTTCCCGGACACGCGCGGAAGAGGTGGCCCGTCAGGCAGGTCTCACGGACGCCCGCTTCTATACCTCCTACGAAGAGATGCTTTCTGATCCGAACGTTCAGGCAGTCTCCCTTTGCACTCGCCCCGACCAGCATCCACGCGAGACGATTCTCGCCGCGCGGGCCGGTAAACACATCCTCATCGAAAAGTCCGTTGCTAACGACCCGAAGTCGCTCGGAGCGATGTTGCGTGCCGTTGAGTTGGCTGGCGTGAAAACGGTTGTCAGCTTTGTGCTGCGCTGGAATCCGCAGTTTCAGTGGATCGAGCAGATGCTGGCACGAAACGTCATTGGACCCCTATTCTACGCCGAGGTGGACTACTGGCACCACATGGTCTCACCCGCGTCGCCCTCCCATTGGAACTCGAAGAGGCAGGTCTCCGGCTCCGCGCTGCTCTCCGCGGGATGCCACGCCGTAGACGCGTTGCGCTACTTGGTGAAGGATGAGATCGTGGAGGTGACCGCCTACGCGAACCAGGTGACACGGTTCTATGAGTACCCGACCAATGTCGTTGGAATAGTCAAGTTTGCGAACGGGGCTATTGGGAAGACATGTACGTCGTTCGATGCGAATTGCCCCTACACGTTCAACGTCGATCTTCTCGGCGAAAAGGGGACGATCCGCG
The DNA here is from genome assembly GCA_038211235.1 of Chthonomonadales bacterium. GTDB lineage: Bacteria > Armatimonadota > Chthonomonadetes > Chthonomonadales > Chthonomonadaceae > DATGJU01. The sequence goes on from JBBQVV010000381.1 coordinate 5,870, forward strand.
ACAATCGAATCTACGCGGCCGATTACTTCGCCGGCTCGCGAGGCTGGATCACGGTTCCCACGGTCCGGCCGGACAGCGGCGACGTTGCCCATCACCCCTTTGATGGCGAGATCAGTCATTTTCTGGACTGCATCCTTAACGATACGGAATCGCACGTCAACCTCGCCGACGCGGCCAAGACCCACGCAGTCTGCTACGCTCTGGACAGGAGTGTGGCAGAAGGTCGCCCCGTCCGTCTTAAGGAGATTGTCTCCGAAATGGCGTAGTCCGGGCAGCTCAAGCAGATTTCGTCGTGCTGGAAGATCCGGACAGGAACCTATTTTGCGTTGTTCAGATGCCTCATCGGGACGAGACTTTACCAAGACCAGCGCAAGCTACAGATTGCGGACTTGCTCTATCGCTTCGGCGAGCATCGCGGTCCTTTCTTCCGTGGACCACTGTTGCGAGGCGGGCGGTGTGGGTTGGATTATTATGTCAACTCAGGATTACCTGGCCTACCCCAGACCAGCCGCATTTGAACACTTATTTCGAGGTTCCCCTGAGGATAGGCGGCACGAAGCAATTGCGTCGCCTGTGTGTCGAACGCATCGGCGGATTCGGCTCCCATACGCTCCCGTGAGAAGCCGTTCCGAGCATGATAGGACCGGACCAAATCGTCTATCGACTGCTCCTGTGAAACGGGCCGCGCCCACTGCTCTCCACGAACGGTGAACAGGTGAAGCCGACGCAGTTCCTCGATCAGATCGAAGGGTTGAATAATGGGAATCCCCCTGGATGTCAGTGACTCCCGCACCAGTTTCCACAAGTCTCCCGCCTCAGGCTCCGGGATGCCGGCGTGTTCAAAGAGAATCGCCAGTACACCATTCGAGGAGAGAAGCTGGGCGAAGCGCGGAAGGACAACGGACCACTCCATCCAATGCAGGCTCGACGCCGCGGTAATCAAGCCATAAGGCGGCATCAGTTCTACCGTCTCGATCTCGCCCGCGATCCAACGTACGTTGGATGCGGCTCCTCCCGGCATTCCCTTGCCTTTGGTAACCATGGCAGACGATAGGTCCACTGCATCCACGA
>JBBQVV010000382.1:0-6916 GCA_038211235.1 Chthonomonadales bacterium
GTCGGCTTTACCATAATGAAGCTATCCATGAAGGCATCGTCGATCGGGCCCTGAAGTCCATGGACTTTGCGCAGTCCCGCGAGCCGTTCCGATACTGCGGCTCGCCATCCCGTATCGGCCTTATGGAAATATGCCCTCCAGAGTCCGTCGGCGCCAAATCGCACGGTCGACGGGACCGTCTGGCCGTCGATGACGATGCGGATCGGCTGGCCGGGCTGGAATGGAGCTTCCTTTGTTGCGCTCGTCAGGTCCAGTCTAGGCATGATGATGCTGAAGGCGCTCACGTTTTGGGTCTTGACGGCGACGCCGCTCGGAGACGTCTCCGCGTCCAGGCGTGCCCGCGTCCAGTGCTTTTCCAGCCCGTCGATGCGGACCCACTTCATCTGGTTGTATCGAAGAGTCCAGGTAGTGAACCGGATCTTCGCGGGGATGGCGTCGCGTCCGGCCGCAACGGCGGCATCGACCTTCGCCGCGACCTCCTTTTTCGCATTCGTCTCATAGAAGTGGTGCGCGCCCGGCCCGATGATGTGCGTGAGGGGCAGGCCCTCCTCCGCGAGCGCCTTCTCCATCATCACAGCGGCCTGACGCTGACCGTCTAGCTCGCCGGAATAGGCGATCGTCGGGCAGTTGAACAGGTTGACAGCGTAGTGCGTGCTGTCATAGATGTGCCACAGCTTCTGCTCATACCAGGTCGGTTGAACCGTTTCGCTCTGAAACACCTGCAGAAACTCCGGCGTCTCGGAGAAGCCCGCGCCGGGCGCTGCCGCGGCCCAGTCGCCCGCGAAATGCGTCGCAAACTGCCAGCAGGCTGCCCCACCCATCGAGAACCCGCGCACGGCAATCCGATTCGGGTCGATGCGATAACTGCGTTTGACGGCGTCCATCGCTTCGAACGCGTCGACCTCTCCGGCAAACTTGTTCGCGTTACAGTAGCGGCCGTAGAGATGCAGCACGATCGTGTTTTCCGGGGTGAAGTCGCCGCGGTTACGCATGCGATCATTGAGAAAGGAAAGCTCCGTAAGCGTCTCGCCGCGCCCGTGAAACCACAGGTTCAGGCTCATCGGGCGCTGTGCCCGGTCGGCGGGCGCATAGTTCTCAGGGACCACCAGGCCGTAGGGCTGGATGGACCCGTCGATCTTGGATTTGTACCCGCGCACGACAAGGCCCGTCTGCAAGGGCCACAGCGGCTCGCCGGTCCGCATCGAGTCTGCCCGGTCGTTTCCGACTTTAAGCAGGTTGCGGGCCGTATTGATCTCACGCACGTTGTAAAACTCGTCATATTTCAGCGCGTAGCGGACCGCGTTGTGGAATATCTGGACGTCCGGCAGCAGGTCCATCTTATGCGTGTCACCTCGAAATTCCGACTGGAGAGTATCGATCTTCTTGCCAAGCGCATCGGCGCCGTCCTGAAGTTCGACGCGGACCGACTGCTCGATCGCGATGCCCGGCGGCGGAATTCTGCGGACGCTGTCAGGAAGGTTGTCACCTACGCCATCGGCGCGCGCAGTTAGGGCCGCGCACAGCATGACGGCGCAAATCATGGAACAGAGGCGCATGTCGAGATCCTTATCGTAGGGGTTATCGGTGGGACTGCGATTGCTAATGTGTGCGTCAGATCCGTGCAAGTTCGTCGTCGACGTCCGATGCGTGCCACAGGACCGTGGATCGAGCGGCAAATCGCTCTGTCTAAGGGTGGTCCGCCATACGTGTCATGAATCGCACCGGCTTGCGCTTCGAGCCAACCTGAACCGTGTAGCTCTTGCCGTCCGGCACCACAGAGAGCTTGATGCCTTCCCCTTTGCACGCGGCCTCGGGCTCGACATTCGCGATCAGGTCGGCCGGCGCGTTGTCCTCCGGCCCGGCATCAAGGTTGCGATGCAGCTGGAAGATCGCCTGCAGCGACCCAACGTCCCGAAGGGTCGCCGTCAGCGCGGGAGCCCCGCCTTTATGGGGGCCGTTGTTATAGATCGCGACGTATGGCCTGACAGTGCGAATGAGCACCGGGTTGTTGCTGACGTCGAGCCCGTGATGGGTCGATTGATAGACGTCGATCAGGCCGATTTTGTCCGTGGGGGCGACCAGCTTATATTCGATGTTCCAGGTTAGATCTCCTAGATCGAGAAACCGGAATCCGCCGAAGCTTAGCAGAAACCCCAGACTGCGGGCGTTGTCGCTCGGATCGTCCGGCTTGGGCTTGTTTGACTTCGCCAGTCCGTTCACCTGCGTGTCCGGCATATCCGGAACGGTCTCTCCACGCGCCACCAGGCACCGCAAGTGGATCGGCACGTCGCCGAGCTGCACGAGAGGCACCTCGTCACCAGGATGTAGCTCCTTCGAAGCGCCCTGCGCCGCGGCCTGATAGGCCGCGATCAGCGTCGGAAAGTGATCGGGATCATCGGTAGATACATCCGGTATACCTCGATCGTAAAAGTGCTTGATCGGCATCCTGTGCGCCAGCGCGGCCACGCCGCCGTAGTGGTCCAGATGCCAGTGAGTGATAATAAGATTGTCGATCTGCTTTATCCCGGCCTGCGTTGCGGTGCGGTAGATGCGTTCCGCGTCGCGCTCGCCAGGATTGCCGCAATCGATCAGCGTGGACTCTCCGGCCGGCGACACGATCAGTGTAGCCGCCCCGCCCTCCGTATCCACGAAATAGATGCTGAGCCCTTGTGCGGCTCGCGTCGACACACGTAGGGCGGGCCCATCAGCTTGCCTGCATCGGTCCCCCGCCGATCTGCTGGCCGCCTGTACCCGCGGCGCGACCAGCGGTAGCATTGCAAGCGCCAGAACGGTCGCCAGTATGGGCGCGTTTCTCGTCTGCATCACTCACTCCTTGAGGCAACATAGTCTCAATTGTGCGCGGTGTCGGTTCAGAGCCGCAAGGCGGTTCTAGAGCCGCGCGGGGCGGGCCATCTGGAACATGCTGTCGCCATTTGCGCGCGAATACCAGTCACCGCTCATCCTGGCGACGTAGTCCACTCGGCTGGGGTCGACGGAGGAGCCGTCCAGGATTTCGCGAGCGGCGTGAAAGAGGACGACCTCTCCAATTACGTAGCTTGCCGACATCGGTCCCGCCCCGTGAGGAACGATCTGGAACAGCCTGCACTCCATCGCGAGCGGACTCTCGGCCACTCGTGGCGGACGGACCAGGACGCTCGGGACAGGGGTAAATCCCGCCGGCTCCCACTCGCTGACGCCGTACGCATATTCCTGCGAAGTCTCATTCATTCCTGCGCGCATGGCATATGTGACCACGTTGATCACGTACTCACCAGTCGCAGCAACATTGCGCAGGGTATCCTTCGGGATTCCGCTCCGGTTGCCCGTCGGAGAAAAGACGACGGAAGCGGGATTTGCCCCTCCCGCCATGAAGAAGGAAAACGGCGCGAGGTTAGCGTCACCGTCGGGCGACATCGAAGATACAAATGCAATGGGCCGAGGAGCGACACAGTTGAGGAGCAGAGAATAGGTTTCTCGCGCTGGTATCTGTGCAGGGTCGATCTGGAGGAATTCCAAGCTGGCTCCCTGCTATGCCGGCGCCCAGCTGGACGCATACGAGGCGTCTTCCAGCTTCAGGGCGGCGCGTGTCAGACGAAGCGGCCGGAAGGTGTCGAGCATTACAGCAAGCTCCTCCGTACGGGACTTTCCGATGCTCGCCTCGACGGTGCCCGGCTGAGGACCGTGAGGGAGTCCCGACGGGTGAAGCGTGACGGATCCCTCCTCGATGCCTTTGCGGCTGCCGAACTTGTCGTTGCAGTAGTAGAGTACCTCATCGCTCTCAAGGTTACTGTGGTTGTAGGGCACGGGTACCGCGTCGGGATGGTAGTCCAGCATTCGTGGAACGAACGAGCAGACCACGAAATTGTGACCCTCGAACGTCTGGTGAACCGGGGGCGGCTGGTGAAGGCTGCCTGTAATCGGCTCGAAGTCCGCAATGTTGAGCGCCCATGGATAGACATATCCGTCCCAGCCTACTACGTCGAGGGGATGGAAATTATATCTATACGCGGTCAGCTCTCCGCGCGCTTTGATCCGGACTTCATATGCTCCCGCCAGCTCCTGCATATCCAACGAGATCGGGACGCGGATGTCGCGCTCGCAATAGGGGGCGTGCTCAAGCAGTTGTCCGTACTCGTTGCGATACCGGCGCGGGGTCTCGATAGCAGTTGCGGATTCGATAACAAGCAATCGACACTCCGAACTATCCCACAATAGTCGATAGATGGTCCCGCGGGGGATCACCAGATAGTCGCCTGAACCGAACGGCAGCGTTCCGAAGAGGGTCTCGAGCCGACCGGCGCCTCGGTGGACAAAGATCAGGTCGTCGCCATCGGCATTCTTGTAAAAGTAGCTCATCGGCTCGGCTGGAAGACAGAGCGCAAACGAGACGTCCGGGTTGCCCATGAGCACGCGACGACCCGTGATTGGGTCGCCTTCAGGGCTGGTCTCGCGCGTCCGCAGGTGCCGGTGGCGCAGCGGCCCATCCTCCGCGAAGTCGGGCTGCGCGGTGCCGGCGGGCGAGAACCCGGCCACTTGAGTGGGAGGATGAGCGTGGTAAAGTATCGACGAAATCCCGCTAAAGCCCCGTGTGCCGAATACCTCTTCCGAGTAGAGGCCGCCCTCGGGGGAGCGGAACTGCGTGTGTCTCTTGGCCGGGACAGATCCCAGGCGTACGTATCGCGGCATCGGTCATTCCTCCAGATAACAGGGCAGCTCTCACTACGGTTTCCTCGCCAAACCGTAGTTGCGGCGTCTCGCCGTATGCGTCCGGGCCATCCACGCGGCGGGACGCCGCTTCTACAGGTCAATCCGGTTTGTAAGCGCTCCCAGCACGTCGATTTCAAGGCGAACCTCGTCGCCCGGCTGCAGCCACGGAAACGTCCCTGGAGGAAATTCTGTGATACAGCCCGTTCCAACGGTGCCGGACCCGATCAGGTCGCCTGCCCGTATCATCGTATTCCGCGAGGCGTGTGCGATGATCTCCGCGAATGTCCAGCGCATGTCTCTCGCATTGCCCCTCGAATATTCGACTCCGTTTACGGCAGCCGTCATCGTGAGATCGTATCGCTTCCCCCGGCTCCGATCCGAAAGGGCATGGTCTTCGAGATCGTCCGGCGTCGCCAGGAACGGCCCGACGCTCGTCGCGAAGTCCTTGCCTTTCGCGGGTCCCAGTCCCACCTTCATCTCTCGCCGCTGGATGTCTCGCGCGCTCCAGTCGTTAAGGATCGTAAATCCGGCGATATAGTCGTCCGCCTCTTCGACCGGTATATCGCCGCCGTCTCGCCCGACGACGATGGCGATCTCCAGCTCATAGTCCAGCTCGTTCGTGTCCGGCGGCTTGCGAATGCGCGCGCCGTCTCCAACGATACATGCCGTGTTTGAGAAATAGAACGCAGGCGCGTCGTACCACTCAGGCACCATTTCCAGTCCGCGCCTCAACCGCGCGTTACGGACGTGCTCCTCGAACGCATAAAAGTCTCGGAATGAGGGATACGCGGCCGGCATGGGCATCTTCACAGCGTGCCCCTTACCGCCTGCTCACGCTCGATGGCCTCGAAGAGCGCCTTGAAATTTCCTTTGCCGAAGCTCTGCGATCCGTGCCGCTCGATGATCTCGAAGAATACGGTCGGGCGATCCTCGACGGGCTTTGTGAAGATCTGGAGGAGGTAGCCTTCGTCGTCTCGATCCACCAGGATGCCAAGCTCGGCAATTGTACTGAGATCCTCTTCAATGGTACCGATCCGCTGCGGGAGCGAGTCGTAGTAGGTTTCCGGCACGCGCAGGAACGAGCAGTCGTTCGCGCGCAGGGCCTTAACGGTCGCGATTATGTCGTCGGTCGCGAGGGCGATGTGCTGGACACCAGGACCGCCGTAGAACTCGATATACTCCTCGATCTGCGACCTCTTCAGGCCCTCCGCCGGCTCATTGAGTGGGAATTTGATCCGGCCCTGTCCGCCCTGAACGACCTTGGACATCAGCGCAGTGTACTCTGTGCTGATGTCCTTATCATCGAACGAGATCAGCTGCGTGAAGCCCAGGATCCTCTCGTAGTATCGCACCCACGTGTCCATCTGCCCAAGCTCGACGTTGCCGACGATATGATCGATAGCCTTCAGCCCGACGGGATGAAACGTTCGCGGATCGTACCGCTCCGGATCGATCGGCTTGAACCCGGGAGCGAAGACCCCGCGATAGTTGTCACGATTGACGAATGTGTGCGTCGTATCACCATACGCGCGTATGCTCGCGGTGACGATGACGCCGTTCTCGTCCTCCTGACGGAGTGGTTCGGCGACCGCGGAGGCGCCGCGCTCCACTGCAGTTTCAAAAGCGGCGGGAACGTCGTCGACATCCAGCGCGATATCGACGACGCCGTCACCGTGCACGACGAGCCGCTTATTGTACGGGTGGTCCGCTCGGAGCGGGGAGGCAAGCACGAACGTGATGTCGCCCTGCTGTAGGACGTAGGCAGCCTCGTCGCGTAGACCGGTTTCCAGGCCGCCGTATCCCTCCACTTCGAAACCGAATGCGTTACGGTAGAAATAGGCTGACTGCCTGGCATTCCCTACCACGAACCGGACATGATCTATACGGCGCAGCGCCAGCGTGTCGTTCGGCATCGTGGAGTCTCCTTGGTGGACCGTGGAGCGACGGCTGCCAGCGTGCGCCCACTCTATATTTGGTAATACGATGGATGCCGGTGATTTGCTCTCAGAGAGGTAGTTCCGCGGAGTAACGGCCGGTACTCCGTACCCATTTCGGCGTCAGGAAGGAACCTCAGGCAACGATTGCGAATTACATCCAGGGAAGGGATCGCCCGGGTTGGCGAATACCGCATTCTTGATTTTTCATTTTCATTATGTTATATTTGAGACGCATCCAGTTTCCCCTTTCGCACAGCCGAATTCAGTGCCCT
>JBBQVV010000383.1:0-6863 GCA_038211235.1 Chthonomonadales bacterium
CCCTCTGGGACGGGGAAATCGGTTCTTGCCACCCAGTTCATTGCCGAGGGCGTCCGGGCAGGCGAACCGGGGATTGTAGCTGTCTTTGAAGAACGCCCACAAGAGTACGCGGGACGGGCCGCTTCTTACGGCTTGGATTTGGAAACACCACAGCGCGAAGGACTTCTCAAAATTATCTACCTGCGCCCATTAGACCTTTCGGTGGACGAGACGCTGCACGAAGTGTTGAAGGCTGTTGGGACGATTGGGGCCAAGCGCGTGGTAATCGACTCGCTCGCCGGGTTTGAAATGGCGCTTGCTCCTGCATTTAGGCAGGACTTCCGGGAATCGCTGTACCGGATGATCGGGGCGTTGAAGGGAACTGGGGTCACAATACTGAGCACGGTGGAACTGCCTGAGTCATTTACAGACCTACTGTTCAGCCCACACGCGATCTCCTTTCTCACCGATGACATTATCCGGCTTCGCTATGTCGAGATTGAAAGCCATCTTCGCAAAGTGCTGGTCATCGTCAAGATGCGTGGCGGCAACCACAGCAAGGCCATCCGCGAGTATGAGATCACGTCGGATGGTGTAATGATCGGTGATCCCCTCCCAGACTACCAGGGCCTCATCACCGGGGTTCCCGAGCGGGTGGAGCGGGCGGTTTCGGACAGCACAGCGCTGCCCCAGTGAGTGTAGGCAATAGTAGACTCAACAAGTATGGATACAAAAGCAAACAAGATTGGTGAAGACGGAGAGGGGTCGGCGCCCGGGGTGCTGGAATTTTGCCGCTATATGACCGAGCGTTCGCCCGTGCCTGCGCTCGCCGTCGAGGGCCAGACCCACCTCGTGCGCTATGTGAACCCTGCCTTCTGCCGTCTTGCCGGCAAAGAGAGCGAAGCGCTGCTCGGCCGGCCCTTCGAGGAAGCCGTGCCGGAAGGGGCGAAGAATGAATGCCTGGCGCTTCTTGACGATGTGCTGCGTACGGGCCATACAGCAACGCTTGCGGACCAGGAACACACCGCTTCGCTTCCTGGCGTCTACTGGTCCTACGCGGCATGGGCCATTCTCGAACCAGTGGACCATCCCATCGGCGTGATGGTTCAGGTGACCGACACGTCGGTTGAGGCGCGTGCCCGCGAGCAAATGCGTGAAATTAGCGAGGCGCTGCTGCTTTTCGGCCTACAGCAGCAAGAGCTGGGTGATGCGTTGCGCCACCGCGAGGAGACGGTCGCCTTAAACGAGACCCTCCTGCGCTCTCTGGCCGAGCAGAATGAACGGACGGGAGCGATGAACGTCCGGCTGCGGCGTGCCATTCAGGAGACCCATCATCGTGTGAAAAACAACCTGCAGACTGTTTACGCGCTCGTCGAACTTCAGATGGATGCCGATAGTCCTACCGTTCCGACCTCTGCGCTGCAACGGATCGGCACGCACGTGCGCACGCTCGCCAGCCTTCACGATCTTCTGACACAGCAGGTAAAGAACAGTCACCCGGACGCACAAATCAGTACCACAGCGTCCTTAGCCAGACTCTTGCCACTTCTGCAGTCGAGCATCGGAACGCGGCAAATTCGGTCTGAGGTCGCGGACATGAAGCTCTCCCTCAGCGACAGTGCGTCACTTTCCCTGCTCATCAGCGAACTCGTCAGCAACGCGGTCAAGCATGGCAAGGGGGACATTACCGTTACGTTGGGGCGAGAGGGCGACGAGATCTGTCTTGCGGTCGGTGACGCAGGCAAGGGTTTCCCGTCCGATTTCGACTTCCACAAACACGCGCATACGGGGCTTGAACTTGCTCTCAGCATCGCCGAACATGACCTACGCGGCAAAATCGAATTCACCAGCAGGCCCCAGGGCGGCGCCTCCGTGTTCGTCAGGTTTCCTGTCCACGCGCTGGAGGTGGACGGCGACACTAACCACCTGAAAATCCATCCTGATTGCAAATAGCTCCGGTTATAAGCTTCACGAATCTCGCATCTGCAACTATGGTCGCTTGCCTAGCGGCCGATGATCTGCGTGGACACAGAGGGGTAAGACCTCATCATTCCAAGGGGATCAATATATGACGTTGTCCGAGGCGATCGAACTGCGCGGCGAGCGCTTCAGGCAGGATCCCCCCTCGGACGACCACGCCTACCTCCATGTTCAGGTTGAGGGCATAATCGGTTAGATTCGCGATGGAGATAAACGCGATTGTGCGATCTGCCACCGCACATTTCGCGTGGAGGGAACCGTGTCTGCCAATCGCGTCCTTGGAACGTTTGGAGAGCGGCCACACGAAAACCTCCACATTACCTGCGAAAGCCTGCCCGAGCGTCTGCAGGGCGTTGAACGATACCTTCCCTTCACTCTCCTCAACGGTTTCGGCGACGAAGCGCTGCCATGCTTTACACTTAACCGCTTCATAAAGGGCTGTTACAATCTCGGGCACCTTGAATGCCGCGAATGTGACTAGCAGAAGTTCCCGCGTTGCCGCTCGGATCAGTTGGAGCAGCGCCTGGTCGATGCGGCGGACGGTTGAGTGGATGTCCGGGCGTATCCAAACCAACCCCGGGGATCCAGCAGCGCCCGAAGCTTCTGGTTTTCGGACTCCAATCGGGCAATGCGACGGGCATCGCACTGGCGGGCCGCCTCCTACTGTTTGCGCGGCGCTTTCTTGGCGGCCGGATCGGCGCCGTCGAGACGACCTGCCTGCTGCTGCTCGCAGAAACTGCTAAGTGTCGAGGAGTAGTGGCCCTCGCGCCAAAGGGGTTCGCCAAGGTCGCCATGATGTGTGCAGGCGCGTCCGCTTCCTTCAAGACGCGGAGCTTGTATGCGGCCGTAAAGGTGCGGCGAGTAGGCCGCGCCACAACCCGTACGGGTCGATGCTCCGCGGGCACGCTAACTTGACTGTGGTAGTGCCGGCCATTCACTGATAACTCGCTCATCTCGGGTCGCGACATAACACGGCTCATATGGGTGTCTCTTTCCCCGCCCGTGGGATGAAATGTACGCTAACCTGCGTACGGGTATTTGTCTCATACTATTTCGGCACGCGGGGCGGAGTGTGACTGCGCGGATTTCCAGAATGTAACGAGCGACGAGCGCTCGCCTTTGCGTATGTGCCTGCCAACCTCATCGGCTTGCCGGAACGTAAGCCAGCATGGAGATCGGGACGGCTGCCCAGGCGGTAGGAGGAAATGGGGGATACACTTACAGTTTATGACGCTCCAATTCGTCGTTGCGGACACATCCGGCACTGGTCCCAACAATCAATATTGCGGGACAAATCGTACCAATGCAGGTTCCCGGTGTCACAAACGAGTCTGTCAGGTTAGCTTAATTGACTTGATCAGCAGTATCTCCGGTACTTCCGACTCTTGTGTTTCTGGTTCCATGATGCGTACAATCGCGAGTCCTGCATCAACCAGACTGTTGGTATATGTCGACAGCATGCGGTGATGTTCACCGACTTCACCTTGGATGCCGTTCGGATTGGCTGGATTCCACGAGCCCTCCCGGAAATATCCTCTCCCAATCTTTACGGTTGACTTGTCTTCAGCAGCCTCGTATTCGGCCGCTGGTACTCGAAAGCAAGGATGTGTGATCGAAAACGTAAACCAGCCCCCGCGTCGCAAGGCTTGATGCACTGCATCAAAGGTGAGGCAGATATCTTGAATATCCGAAAGGCTCAGATTGCTGACGACACCGTCAAATGAAGATTCCTCAGCCGTTGCCAGATACTGCGCATCATCATAGAGGTATTGGACAATGGATCCTTCCGCCCGATTGTAATCCTCAGCGATTTCCAGCAAGCGCCGGGAAATGTCAACTCCAGTTACATGCGCACCCAGCGCCGTTAACCGTCGTGCCAGAATCCCCTGACCGCAGCCGATGTCAAGTATTCGGGCATCCTTCACATCCCCTAATAGTCCTAACAAAGCCATTGTGGCGCAGTCATGAACAGGCCAGCCATTCCGAACGCATTTATCGTAATATGTGGCGACGTCATCATACATAGCGCCATTCACGAAAGTCGCCCTCCCGATTTAAGATCGACGTTCAGGGAAGAGTTCGGCGACAGCATATCTGGTTCCTCGTACCTTGGTTCACATTGTCAACGATGGCGTAGTCCTTGAGATTCTTGTCGTGGAAGTGAACCCGAGACGTCGGGTTTTGTAGACTTAGACCGAGGTTTCAACCTCGCGTGCCATCCCGTGCCATCCCGTGCCACCCCGTGCCACCCCGCCTCGCCCCTACCGGCTGCCTTCTACCGGCCTGCCCGTATGGGTCTGTCAGTATTGTCTAGGCCGGCTAGCATCTTTCGCGCGTCGTCAAGTTTTGGGTTAAGTTCCAGCGCGCGATGAAGTTCGACGACAGCGCGCTCAGGTTTGCCGGAGGCTGCGTAGTGCCGGGCCATCTCGAAGTGGGCGGAGGAATCATGGGACCTGGAGGCGAGCAGCAGTGAGACACGCGCATATTCGCGCGATTGGGATTGCTCCTCCTGGTATTCACGCAGCAGTTTTCCGCCCTCGGCGGCGCGGCCGGCGCGCAGGTAGAGTTGCCCCAGCATCACCATTGACTCCTTGTAGCCCGGATCGAGGCGCATCACCGTCTCAAGTTCGCTGACCGCTTCCACCGTCTTACCGTTCTTGCGGAAGCACTCTGCAAGGCCGTAGTGGGCCTGCACGTCGTTCGGCGATACCGCCGCGATCGATTGCCAGTTCGATTGTGCGCCGGAGACGTCTCCCGACTCAAAGAACGCATCCGCCAGGCTGTCCGACAGAGCGGTATCGCCCGGCCGCAGCTTCAGGGAGTCTTGAAGCACCTCAATCGCCTTGGGAAAGAGCGTCCGCTTCATATAGAGGTCCACCAGTGGATTCCATAAGTCCGGCTCAGCGGGATGGTCACGGCGGATCTTGAGGAGGTTCTGCTCGCACCGCTGGAAGTCGTGCGACTGCAGGTAGGTGAGTGCCAACTCGACCGCAAGATGGGGATCGTCCGGATTCGCCCTAACAGCCGGTTCGAGCAGGGCGCGCGCGCCCGCGTGGCGGGTCTGCTGGTCGAATACCGGGTAGTTGACGTTGGTGTCGGAGCGATAGTCACCTACATCCACCTGGGTCGCCCCACAGGTGGCCGTATTGCCCCAGCAGCCGGGTGGTATGTTGGGATAGGCGACTCGCGAGATGATGTAGCGGTGCAGTGGGTCGTTCGGGTCGCTGCTCGGAGTCCATCCGGTGGTCAGGCCGGTGTTGCAGTCGGCAACGACCAGGGTGCTGGCAGGCGTGTCCAGGCTGGCTATGGTACAGCCACGGTGATTGCCGTCCTGGCCGCAAACGTTGCCGGCCTCCAACGGCTCGCTCATTCGTCAGACCATGCAACTCTTCCGAAACCGGGGACTCGGGCAGGATGGGCGCATCACGTTCGAGGAGGTTAGCCGGCAGGCCGGCCCGGACTTTGCGCGCAAGATTGTCGGCCGCGGACTTGCCGTCGGCGACTACGATAACGATGGGCGGGTCGATCTTCTGGTCGTGGACAGCGAAGGCCGGCCGCTGCTGCTTCACAACGAGGTGAAGACTGCCGCTCACTGGCTGGAGGTCCGGCTGATTGGGGCCAAAAGCAACCGTGACGGATACGGTGCGGTTGTGACGGCGCAGGTCAGCGGACGCCGACTGACCCGCCTCTGCCGTGCGGATGGCTCCTATATGTCCAGCAGTGATCGACGCGTTCACTTCGGGCTGGGGGATGCGGAGACACTGGAGGCGCTGACCATCCGATGGCCGAGCGGACGGACGGAACGTCTGAGTTCGATTCCGATCGATCGATGCCTCACTGTCGGTGAGGGACAGGGGATAGCGCCCTAGCCGCGGGCTGAAGTATATCGCTGCGGGCGGCAATTTCACTTTGTTCGATAGCCTAGTTCGCCGGCGCCAAGCTGAGGCGGGTTCCTGGGACGCGGTTCACACGCACATCGGACTTACCAGTGCATTGAATCGTCGCCCAGCATGGTTTGGATAAAATTCAATTGTCCGCTATGATACCAGTTGTGAAGCGCCACGAAGCGGCATCGCTCGAACCGGTTCACCTCCTTGCCGTCCTCATCCTTAAATGGGTGCACGATCTCTTCCTCTGAGAAGGCTTCGGCGGTCGCGATGAACTTTTCCATCGACTGCGTGAAACCGGCGATGACCGTATCCTTGGACCGAAAATCGTCCGGCGCCTTGATCCAGCCTTCCGGCCATGGGAACAGGTCCTCACCTCGAATGGTCAAGCCAACATGATCATTCACCATATTCACCTCATAAACGATGTCGGCAACGGTCCGGCTAGCGGGTCCGAATTTCCGATCAAAGGCATCTTCCGGCAGGAATTCCAGGTCCTTTGATAACAGATGATACGAGCCCTTTAGCATGCTAACGGCAATCGCTTTGGCGTCTGTGGCAGGGGTCATAATAGATTCCTTGTTCGTATGGATGTAGAATGGATCTGCTGTAGGCATTCCTTACCGGGCGTGACCCGTAATGTGGCGGCTCATTAGCCCATTGAAAACCGCCCGGTGGACTTGAAGCCACTGGCACGCAGGAGGTGATTCTTGCTTTCCGTTCTCATTCCCGTTTTTCAACAGCTCGACGAGACCTACGAAGCCGTCCGAATATCCATCGAATTGGCAGGTAGGGATCGCCTGGGCTGGAAGCCCGCGGACGATGTGCCAACATTTGCAATGATCGTTGAGCACATCGCGTCCGCCAATCTCACCTACGCCGCGGTTATTGGCCCAGTGGACGTCCGGCGCAAATGGGAACTGGACCCTTTTCCGTCGAAGGAATGGCTTCTGGACCGGCTGCAGGAATCGTTGGCTACCGCTCAAGAAACATTTGAACAGTTGACGGACGAAAACC
>JBBQVV010000384.1:0-6847 GCA_038211235.1 Chthonomonadales bacterium
TAAGAGGAGGCGAGACCGAGAGAACGTCGCCGATATTGTCGAACCCGTATCCCGAATCGTCTTGAGGAAAATCGTCTGCGGGTCTAATGTCGACACCGAGGAGATCGCGAACGGTATTGTTATACTCCGCGCGGTTCAGCCGTCGTGCCGTCACCCGTCCTGCTCGCGGCTTTACCTGCGCATCGAGGCGATCCAGCTCCGAGGCAATCCAGCCGGTCACGTAGCGGATCTCCGCCGCGGCCGGTCGCGGCGAACCCTGCGGCGGCATCAATCCCGTCCGAAGCTTGTGAACGATCTGTTTCCAGGTATCGCCGGACGCGTCAAGCGTCCGCGACGTCTGCAGGGTCTCGATGTTCAGACCGCCGGCGCCGGAAGCGCCGTGATGACATGAGACGCAATAGGTGTGTAGAAGCGGAAGAACCGTTTTCTCGAAGGGGGCGGCCGCGTGCAACTTATATGCCGCGGGCTTCTGCGACGAGCGGATGCCAGGGGGAGCCGCAATTACCAGGCTGGCCAGCGGCAAGATGGCGCAGGCAAGCGGAATCACTATGGGTCGTTCGCGTTTTCGAGACGTCGTCAAGCAGGTCTGCCTTCCTATGGTTACTTCGGTTCGCTGCTTCCAGCATCATTATAGCATGACGAATCGTGACCTGGCAGGAGTTGCATCGAACCGATGACTGTGCCATACTTCATGACGACCGGGCCTGGCCGGGGTTATCTCAGTTTGGAGGCGTGGGTTGAACGCATTGTTGATCGCGACGATAGTCGCGGGCGTTGCGGTCGTCGGGATTGCCGCGTGGTGCGCGGCAGGCATAACGATTCTGCTCAACCGTACTGTCTATCCGGAACGCGTGATGCCCCATCAGACAGAGTCGGTATGCGCGGCAGGATGCACGGAGGTCCGATTTCCGTCGGCGGGTGACGAGGTAAGCCTATCGGGATGGTTCGTTCCGGCACAGACGCGGCCCGTCCACGGCGTAGTGCTCTGCTGCCACGGCATGTCTCAAACGAGAGAGCAGATGCTTACCTGGGCCGAGTCGCTCTGGAATGCGGGATTCCATGTGCTGCTGTTCGATTTTCGCGCCGTCGGCGAGAGTGAAGGCCATCGGGCAACCGGGGGTTTCATGGAGGCGCAGGACGTACTCGGCGCGGTGGAGTTCGTTCACTCACGTCCAGACTGCTCGGGCCTGAAGGTGGGCGCTCTGGGCTTCTCCATGGGTGGCTCATCCGCCATTCTCGCGGCTGCCGAGGACGATCGACTGCGGGCCGTTGCAACGCATGCGGCGTATGCCACACTGGATAGCGCGATCGCAGCCCGGTGCCGCTTTCATTTCGGACTGCTCGCACCCATCGTCGAATGGGGATTCAAGTATTTCGGACGGACGCATTTTCACGTCCAGCCCGCCGAGATCGTCCCGCTGCGGGTGGTTTCGCGCCTGTCGCCTCGCGCGCTTCTCGTGCTGCACGGCGAGAAGGATCCCATCGTACCGCCGCACAACGCCTACGAGCTCTACGCGGCTGCGGGCGAGCCTCGATTCCTCCACGTGCTCAAGGATGGCGACCATGAACCAGACCATGCGCACACCGAAGAGGTGCACACGGAGGTTGTTGCATTCTTCCGGAAGTACCTGAGCGAGGAGCAGTACGCAGTGGTACATGCCTCTGCGCAGAGCGAAGCTGCTTCTCGCCGCACATGACCGGATTGGCTTTGCTGACCCGGATAATTCACGAAGCGATCAATAGGCCAGCGGTAGGGTGGGGGTCCAGGACTCATCCGTAGGGGCTTAGGTTACCCGCAAGGTTACCCGCAAAAGGCCGGGCGCGGTCAAATCAAGCGCCACCGCGCAACGTGCGCTCGGAACGTGATGCATTCAGGACTCCACGCGCCGAGCGTCGATCCAGTCTTCGCGGGGCGTCTGAACGAGGACTACCGGTCGATGGAGATTCGCAGGTCTCGGTCGGGGGCGACGCATCTTCCTTTGTCAGCGCTCCTCTCCCAGGTGCTTGTCGCATTTACGATCGAGTTCGACAACGAGTATGAGCGGCGGATCCGCCAATCGGACGTCGGATCACACTTTCTCGTCTCACTCGTGATGTGGTCAAACTTCATGCGGTTCCTGGGCGACGAAGGTCTGTCGGTCCGCGATCTCTCTATTCTCGCCGGCGAGTCAAACCGACTTCCCCATCCATCATTGAACCACATGGTCTGGTGGGGATACGTTGTTGTCGAGCACGGTCCAACGGAGAATGGGCGAAAGCCTCCTCGCCTTGACTGGATCGTCCGACCCACCGCCGCTGGCCGAAAGCTGCAAGAGGTGTGGCGCCCGCTCCTCTCCGAGATCGAGGAGCGCTGGCAGTCTCGTTTCGATGCGGTCGGGATCGACATCCTCCGCGAGTCGCTGCAGTCGGTGGTCAACCAACTCGACGTCGAAATGCCACACTACCTGCCTGTGCTGGGATACGGGATGCTGGCCAGGGCGCCGCATAGAGTGGGTCCGGCGCTTACGGGAAACGAACGTGGCAGTACTGCCGGCACCCACCTGTCCGCGCTGATCTCACAGGCGCTCCTCGCGTTCACATTGGAGTTCGAGCGGGAATCGGGGCTATCGCTCGCGATAAGCGCCAACGTCGTGAGGGTACTCAACGAAACCGGGGTACGTGTCCGAGACCTTCCTCGACTCGGTCGCGTGGCAAAGCCGGCGGTCAGTATGGCAGTGGGATATCTCACCCGGAGAGGCTACGTGACCGTCGAGCCGGATCCGAGCGCCAAACAGGCAACAGTGGTGCGGCTCACGCCTAAAGGTCGCGGGGCTCGGGATGCGTATCATCGCTTGACTTCTATCATCGAGGAGCGCTGGCGGACGCGATTCGGTTCGGCCACCGTGTGTAACCTTCGGGACGCCCTCGAATCGATGGTTGGTGATCCTGCAGAATCCCCTTCGCCGCTTGCCGCCGGCCTGGCTCCGCACCGCGGTGGTTGGAGATTTTCGGTGCACCTTCCGGACGGGTTGCCGCACTATCCAATGGTGCTGCACCGGGGCGGGTGGCCCGATGGCAGTTAGCTGACAGACCCGATCCAACCCGAGTATGTTAAGATTCGTCCTGCCTACCGCGGTCGTGGTCCGATGGCAGTCATCCGACCAACTCGACTGATTTGCCCGTCGCCCGGCCCGACGATACATCGCAGCCCTTAATCCGCCGAGGATTCTTTTGCCGGACTCTTGACCTTGACGTTACGTCATGCCTCATCCTAAGTATATCATACATCAAAGGAGTGGTCACCCTGCAAGCCGGACCGTACAACATCGGCCAGTTCGCGGCAGCGGCGCGAGTTACGTTGAGGACCCTCCGATACTACGATACCGTGGGGCTGCTTTCGCCGGGCCAACGCTCGCCGGCGGGTTACAGACAGTACGTCGATGCCGATCTGATCACCCTCCAGCAGATTCTCGCACTGAAGTTCCTGGGCTTTTCTCTGGCGGAGATACGCGCATGCCTGAGGAGGGATCCGCGCCAGGCGGTCGATATACTGGCGCGTCAGAAGGCGATGCTGTTGGAGCGGAGAGCACAGATCAACAAGATCGTGGCCGCAATTGAGAAGGCACAGGCGATCGTAGGTCAGGACCGGTGTGAATGGAAGGCGATCGTCGAGGTGATCGAGGCAATCCAGATGGAACAACAGCCTGATTGGGCGAAGAGGTACTTTAGCGATGACGGCCTGAAGAAGCTCGAGGAGCTGAGCCGGAACGCCTACTCCGAGGAGGCGCGGCGCAAGTTGGCGGCACGCGAGTGGACGGAGGCGGACCAGGAGCGCGCCAGCGAGTGGTGGGCCCACGTCGCCGCCGAATCGAAGCGCCTGGCCGACATCGGAGCCGATCCGGAGGGCGAAGAGGCGCAGGCTCTGGCGAAGCTCAAGAGCGACCTGCTACACGAGTTTACGCAGGGCGACCCGGACATCGAAGCCGGTCTGGGCCGCCTCTGGCAGAGCCACAATGCACTGCCGGAGGACGAGCAGCCGCTTAAGCCGCTCATTCCACCGGAAGTGATCCCCGGCGCCACGGACGACGCGGCTCGACTTCTGGACCGCTCCACAGAGATCTATCGACAGCGCAACGACGCTCAAAAGTAACTCTGGCCATACCGTCGAGGCAAGGATCACGCCCCCGGAATCATGACGCTATGATCAGGTCTGATTCCGGGGCGCTGCTAAATCCCTGGCAGGCACATGCACGACGTGGAGAGCTTGAAGTCGGCGTTCTTCCAGGCACGGTCGAAGCAGGCGCGAACGGTTTTCGCCTCTTCTTGCTTTCCTTGCAGATCCAGGCTGCGCGCAAGCCCGTACAGAGACCAGCCGTTCTCAGGGTGACGAGTTAGATCGTCACGATAGACCCGTTCGGCATCGCTGTGCCGAGCGGAGGTCATCAGCGCCGCGCCCAGCGCATGCCGTACCGGCTGGATCCAGTCCGGCGGCTCGTCATAGCTGAGGGCGTCCTCGGCGTCGACACCTTTCCGCAGCTCCGCGATGCCCTCGTCGCGACTTCCAGCTTGATACAGTATCTCACCCGCGAGCACATGCTCGGCGACATCCAGGACGGCGCTGGCAGGGCCGAGGCTGTAGCTCGCATCCGCGGGAAGCGCCTTTCGTGCATCCGCGAAAAGTCCCTGTTCCGCGCGTGCCTCGTTGAGCTGCTTCTTAGCCGCATACGCAACGCCTCGGGCATAGTGCTGCAATGTGCGAGCCACGGGAAACATCTTTGGCAGCTGCGGCGCCGCCAGCACATCGTCCCACCTTCCGAAGCGCATTCTAACTTCGAGCGGCATCGAAAATAGGCCGTCCGCTACGGGAGCGTACTGGGCCTTCCAGCTTTCCGGCAAGCGAGTGAGCATCTCGTCGATGGCCTCCGTGGCGCGCTTTCGCTGCCCGCACATGAGGGCGGCGAACGTGAGCATATGGTAGTCGTGAGCCATATACATTCCGTAGTTGCCGCGAACCGCATTCGACTTCATGAATGCGCGGTCTGCCGCGATTGCACGCTCGTTGGCAAGGATGGCCTCGTGCCAGTGTCCCAGCCGGACGTCGATATGAGATGGCATGTGCACCATATGCGCCAGTCCCGGCATGAGGGTGCGCAGGCGATCGGCCGCAACGAGCGCCATTTCTGGATGGGGCGAAGCCTCCAGGGCGTGAATCGTCAGATGGTTTCCAAGGGGATGGAGCGGGTCGAGCGCGAGAACGGCATCAAGCGTTGCAAGCACCTCCTGGGTGCCAGGCTGCGGCGTCCCATCGAGAGTCCACTGGTTCCACGGCCGAAGGTCCATCAGCGACTCCGCGAACAGTGCGCCTACGTCGGGATCCTTAGGGAACTCCTTCCAGACCT
The DNA here is from genome assembly GCA_038211235.1 of Chthonomonadales bacterium. GTDB lineage: Bacteria > Armatimonadota > Chthonomonadetes > Chthonomonadales > Chthonomonadaceae > DATGJU01. The sequence goes on from JBBQVV010000384.1 coordinate 5,379, forward strand.
CGCGCATCGCGTCCGCATAGGCGGCGTCGAGCGCATGGCGATCGGCCGGAGGCGGATCGGCGTAGCGCTTCAGCTCGGCCTGGACCAGAGCCTTCTCCACGGGCGGCTCCGATGGGTCGGACACCTGTTGCGCTCTTCGCAGGGCATCCAGCGCCGCCCTATTGTGTTCCCCGGATACCGTCGGATCGTTAATGTGCGGACCATTAGCCGTCGCGATGCCCCACCAGGCCATCCCGCAGTCCGGGTCCAGTTTGGCGGCCTGCTGAAACGCCCGCAGCGCCTCGCCATAGTGAAATCCGTATAGAAAACGGAAGCCCTGACTCACATACTCTTTCGCCTGGGGGCTTCGAGTGGAGACCTGTCGAAAAAACGAGCCAAGGTTGCGGTATAGCGGCGGCGCCTGGCTGTCGTCGCCAGCCGCCGCCGGGAGCGTCGTCCCGGCAACGGCCATGACGACGAGGCATTCAATTCCAAGCTTGATCTTCACGGTGCTGCTCCTTCCGCGTGATCCGATCGAATCTTAGGTGAATCGGCATACACATTGTAGCAAACGGTGCGATGCGTGTCAAAAAATCCGTTGCCAATTCTAACCGCGCATGTTAGAATCGCGCATCTCTCACTGATGTGTGGCAACCGTACAGGAGAAACGCGGAATGATAGGCGCGGACGAGGAAGCCCTGCAGGGCGCATGGACCATCATCTCGCTAGAGTTCGAGGGTAGGACGGTGGGAGAAGGGGCGTTCAGTGGCTCCCAGATCGTTATGGAAGAGGACCGGTTCACGACGGTGTCGATGGGCGCGAACTACGGCGGCGTGTTCGAACTGAATACGGCGGCCGCTCGCAATACAATAGACATGACATTCACGACGGGACCGCACGCGGGAATGGCGTCTCTGGGGATATACGAGCTTGATGGAGACGCGCTCAAGATCTGTCTCGGGCTGGCCGGTCGGGATCGCCCAAAAGAGTTCAAGACGAGCCCGGGTAGCGGTCACGCGCTTGAGACGCTGCTGCGCGATCGTGAGGCAGGGAGGAACATCGAACTTGCGGCGCCGGCAATGGTCGAGAATGCGCTGTCGGGCTTGGCAGTTCCTTCGACGACGAGCCAAACGGACCCCGACATGGCCGCGATCCACGGCGAGTGGGCAATGACCCTCGGCGAGATGGATGGTCACGCTGCGGACGAGGCCTTTGTGTCTAGTGGCAAACGTATTGTGAAAGGGAGCGAGCTAACGGTTTCGTTCGGTGGTCAGGCCTTTCTGAAGGCAACGGTGGCCCTCGATTCGGCGAGCCATCCGAAGGCAATCGACTACACGCTGCTTATGGGACCGAATCGGGGAAAGCAGCAGTTCGGGATATACGAAGTGGATGGCGAATCACTTCGGATATGCTTCGGACTGGTGGGAGCGGCACGTCCGACCGAGTTTACCACCCAACCAGGTGACGGTCGCACCCTCAGCGCCTGGAAG
>JBBQVV010000385.1:0-6836 GCA_038211235.1 Chthonomonadales bacterium
GGAGCATTCGCGTGAGTAGGAGCGTGACGATGGGTGGGGAGGGAGAACCGGATGCGAGCGCGGGAAGGATGCGGAAGGCTCGCACGAACGATGCGGCGGAAATGCAGCGCCTGATCAATGATTATGCGGACAAGGGCGCCATGCTCCACCGCAGCTTGAGCGAGCTATACGAGAACATCCGTGACTTTTTCGTGGTTGAGGACGGCGGTAGAATCGTCGGATGCGCGGCGCTGCACGTCAGCTGGAAGGACCTTGCGGAGCTTAAATCGTTGGCGGTCGCCGAACCGTCTCAGGGGCGCGGGTACGGCAAAAGGCTGATCGAGGCTTGCGTCGCCGAGGCCGAGCAGATTGGTCTTTCTCGAGTGTTTGCGCTTACCTACGTGCCGGCCTTGTTTGTAAAGATCGGCTTTCAAGAGGTCGACAAGGCCATGCTGCCGCGCAAGGTCTGGACGGAGTGCGTCTACTGCCCCAAATTCCCCGATTGCGGCGAGATCGCGGTACTCATCGCGATCGGCGGCGCCGATCTCCAACCTGACCGCTCTCATCTCAGCCTTGAGCTGCTGCCCCGAATTCCGGGGACACGAGCGTCTCGGTGATGGCTGACGACCAAGAGATTCAACTTGTCGACCAAGAGAGCACGGAGCAAGGCCCGGCGCCCGTGCCCCCGAGGCCAACACCACGTGGGACTCCCGGACGGAAGGCGTCCCGGCCGCCCGAATCGGCGCGATGCGCCAAGTGCGGCGGCGCGATCCTTTCCGCAATCCGCTTCTTCTCGGCCGGAAGCGGCGTCGCTGCCCGACCCTTTGCTGAAGACGTCCATTGCCAGCACTGTGGGCACACCGGCATGCCACACATCCTGGCCTCCTAGAAACAGGCTGCGAGCAAGTAAGGTGCGGACCAGTCCGACCAGTCCGACTTGCCCGGCACGTCCGATGGTCGATCTAACAATCGGCGGACTTTACCGAATCCGATAGAGATGCACGTCGTATGGCCTGAAGGCGTCCTCGAACTTCCCTTTCCGGACCGGGATCGTCCGGCCCTCACCGAGGACCTCGGCCGTTGCATTCGCCCGTAGTCCACTTACATCAAACGAGCCTTTCGCGGCGCCGTTCCGCATTCCGACAGAGAACAGGTAGGTTGCGCCGCCGACTCGCTTGACCATAACATCGATCGGGACGCTCTCCGCGGACGATGTGGCCGATGCGCCGGCCTGGACTGTAGGGCTGTTCAGCGCCGGGGCGAGTTCGTGGACCTGCCTATTGATTGCCGTAACCGCCGCCAGCATGGGTGGGTCGTCCAGCAGCGCCCACTCGTTGAACTTCGGCTTGAACTGGTGGACGAAGTATATCAGTCCTCGTGAGCCGTGCACCAGCGCCATCCACACCTCAGCTCGAACCTGTTCCGGCGTCGCCTTGTGGCCAGTATCTCCCGCGGTGCATTCGATGCAGTTCCAGATGAGCCGCTTGCCCTGAGTCCATTTCGTCAGACGGTCCACCCCTTTAGGCACATACCATAGGTAGTTCTCTCCGTCCGCCTTATCGATGTTCGCCACCGGATAGACGTCGAAGGAGACGACATCTCCTCCCTTGACGTAGGTCTCGTAGTCTTCGAGTTTCGCGGCGGACCCACGCCCGTTCCACTCGTCGTTGGCAACTCCCTGGCCCAGGTTCAGCATGATCGGCCGTGTCGGGTCGGCGGCGCGGAGCCGCTCATAATCGTCTACGATCTTTTGAAGTGGTATGCACGGTCCGTACGTCTGCTTACCTGTGTTCGGATCCGTAACGGCCTGTGCGTTGTCAGGCTCATCTCCATGCATCCATCCGACTATAGTCGAGTCGTCCTTGTGTGCGAGCCCGATCGCTGTCTGCTCACAAATGACAGGCATGCCCGCCCGCTTAAGGGCGGCAAGCTGTTCGTCGGTCGGTCCCGCCCAGAGCGCGACGTAGAGGTTGATTCCGGCCGCCTTGTAGCGCATCGCATTACTGGGGCTCTGCAGCCAAACGGCGATAGGAAAGTAACTCGCATCTGACGGAGGGCCGTTCTTCCACTGTGCAAATGGCGCGCGCACCGGGCCATTCCCTGCGTCAGCCCGGCCCTCTCGCGAATGGGCGGCCGGCTGTACCGCTATCGCGGCCGACGCCGCGGCAAGTAACCACGTCAGGCGGTTCACGTTGGGTTCTCCTTTGAACAGCGTTGAGTCGATGAATCATGAAGCGTCGTCCTGACATTGTCAAGACGCGTTGCATATAGGAAGCCAAAACTCACGACATATTGTTGTAAAATAGGATACCATTCGCAACGCATCAACTCAACGACAAGTGAGCCGGGGTTCGAAGAAGGGGACGAGGTTTGGAACCGTGATAACGGAAGCCGAAGTTCGGAGGTTCAGCGAGGATGGCGCCGTGACGATCGACACTCCGCTCACGGCTCAGGAGATCGCGGCGGCTTGCGCGGCATTCGATAGACTGCTTCCCTTTCGCGAGGGGAAGTTTCGGCCGTCCCTTACGAGCTGTTACTTCGACCCGGAGATCGTCGATATTATTCAGCATCCCTTCTTTGAAGAAACCGCGAAGCGCATTTTGGATGCCGATGGCGTTCAGTTCTTTCAGACCGCGATCCTGACGGCCTACCCGAAACCAGGCGTGCCATTCAGCTTCTGGCAGCACGTCGACATCCAGTACCGTACCTCCGACTTCATGGCCGAACCGAAGAACATCATCTGCAGTTTCTTCCTCTGGCTTACGGACGTGAACGAGAAGCGCGCGCCGATGATGGTTCGTCCGGGCAGCCACCATTTGATCGCCGAGCTAAGGGAGCGCGATCCTGACTGGGAAGGTGCGCCGATCCGCGTTGCGCCGGTACCCCTGGCGAAGCTGCCGGGTCTCGCCTATTCGGAGCCCGTGCCCTTGCTTGCAACGGCCGGTCAGGTAACCGTGTGCACGACGGCAGCCGTGCATGGCGCATCCGTGAATGTGGACACGGAGCCACGAAAGAATCTGGTAATCACCTTTACAGCTTTGGGAGTGACGGTTAGCCTGCCTCCTGCTGAAGAGGAGCAGAAGCGGACTTACGATCGAGAGCTCAGAGCTCATCTGCGACCCGAGCGGAAACACATTGTGATCCAATAGGCCAGGCATTCGCCAAGCGCCGCAGGGCACAGCGGCATTCGATACGGGTGGCGAGTCCAGCTGACGTGAAGGCTAGGTTACCGGGTTCAAGATGGCGCCGACGACGGCAAAGGAGACCACAATTCGGGACCTGCTGATCCTTGGAACCGGCGTGCACTGTCAGGAGATGGTCGAGATCATTGCGCGCATCAACGGCTTAAAACCGACCTGGAACCTGATCGGATTGGTTGCGCCAGACGCCTCAGTGCCGGGAGTGATGCAAGACGGTACGGCAATGCTGGGAGGTCCGGAGGTGATTTCCGCCCATCCAGGCGCATGTGTCGTTCCTGGCTACGGTTGGCCTAAGTCCGCTCCGGTGCCACGCGAAAGGCTCATTACGCTCGTGGACCCATCGGCGTTCGTTTCGCGCACCGCGAGGATCGGTCCCGGCAGCACCATCTATCCCAACTGCTTCGTTGGTCTTAACGCAACGATCGGCGAACGCGTATTCTGCCTGTGCGGCTGCGTGGTCAACCACGACTGTGTGCTGGAAGACGGGGCAGCACTTGCGAGCTCAGTCGCGCTGGCCGGCTCGGTCCACGTCGAGGCGGACTGCTATCTTGGCCAGTCTTCCACGGTGCGGCAGGGTGTGAGGATTGGGCACGGCAGTATGATCGGGATGGGTGCGGTGGTGATCCGTAATGTCGTGCCGAACAGCGTCATCGTCGGCAATCCGGGCCGGCTCCTCAGAGTCAAGGCCCCGGAGTGATCGTGCGATGGTTGGGCCCGGGCTGCACTTCATGGACGACGCTTGAGCGCGTGATTTGCGCGATCCCAGCGTGACTATATCGGGCGCGGACCACGATTGCGAATCCACCAGACTCTCCGTGCGGACTACAGGTTAGAGGCATCCTTCGTGGCGGTACCGGCTGCATTGGAGCGACAAGAACCCGATAGTAGCCCCTCGCCATCGGACCAGGCCGCGTGGCCGCGACGCACTGTCATCTGGGGATTTGGCACCGTTCTCATCGTCGCAAACGCATTCTTCGGAGCGTACATGTACGTGGTTGTACAGGCGCTTCTCTGGACACAGACCTCGCTGCTGCGCGGGCCGCTTGTCGGCCTGTTTTTTTTGGTCCTGGCAAACCTGGTGTTCGTCCGCTTTGCTCGCCGTCGCGGCCTGTCGCAGACGGAGATGCTGCTGCTCTACACGATGCTCTGCGTCAGCACGTGCGCGGGCGGCGTCGGATTCGTCCAGATGTTTATCAGCCAGATCACCGCGCCGTTCTACTACTCCACGCCAAGCAACTCCTGGCAAGGCCATCTGTGGCCACATATCCCGCTCTGGATGGTTCCGCGGGAGGCCGACGTACTTAAGGGGTTCTACCAGGGGAACTCTTCCTTCTATAGCCGCAGGACTCTTGCCGCATGGGCGATCCCCCTGACTGCCTGGACGGCGTTTATGTTTGCGCTGTTCTGGACTTTCCTGTGCATAAGCACGCTTGTTCGCCGGCGGTGGGTGGAGGAGGAGCGCCTGACGTTTCCGCTCGTGTATCTTCCACTGGAGATGTGTAGTGAGGCTGGAGCATCGCCGTTCTGGAAGAGCCGTGCGATGTGGGCAGGCTTTCTCGTCGCCGGAATCCTGGAGAGCGTCAACTACGTTAGCTACCTGTTTCCCTCCGTACCATCCATCCCGATCAAGCCGGTTGGAGTCAACATGCTGGACGTATGGCTGACCAGCCGGCCATGGAGCGCCGCGGGCATGCTGCGCCTGGCCTTCTATCCGTTCGCAATAGGGATAGGGTACGTCCTGTCCCTCGAGGTGTCGTTCTCCTGCTGGTTTCTATACCTCTGCGCCAAGGTCGCCAATATCGCCTGCTCCGCCATGGGGTTGTCGGAGGGAGGCGGTACCGCGAACCGTGCTCCTTATATCCGAGAACAGGGAGTAGGAGCGTTCCTGGGTCTCGCGGTGTTCTCCGTCTGGATGGCTCGCGGCGCGCTCGCAGCTGCCTGGAAGGAGATGAGGTGGCCGACGGGCGCGGACCGTTCCGAGCTTATGTCTTATCGCCTGGCATTCGTCGGAGGCGGCATCAGCCTCGCCTTCCTTCTTGGCTTCCTCATATTCTCCGGACTCTCGGTCCCGGTGGCCGCCGCTCTGCTGTTCGTCTATCTCTGTTTCGCACTCGCCGTTGCGCGCATTGTCTCCGAGGTCGGCGCCGGTTGGGCGCACTCCTCTTACTGGACGGCGACGGCGTTTACGATCGACGCGTTTGGCGCGGACCGACTCTCCGCCGCAAACGTCACGCTTCTCGGTACGTCCTACGTCTGGATGACCGACATGCGAGACAACCCCTTGCCGCATCAGGTGCAGGGGCTGAAGCTTGGCCAGTCGACGCAGGCGCCATTGCGCGCCTTTCTATGGCCGCTCATCTGGGCCTCGCTTTTCGGCATCGTCTGTGCGTTCTGGGCACACCTTCATATCTTCTACATCTATGGATTGGCGACGGCGAAGGTCCGTCCCTGGCTCTCCGGGATGGGCTTGGAGCAGGCGAACGCGACGTCCAACCTTCTCTCGACCCCTACTCCGCGCGATACCTCCGGCCTTCTCGCCGCCGGGTTCGGCCTGGCTGCCGTCATCGCATGTTCACTTCTGAGGCTTCGCTGCGCATGGTGGCCGTTTCACCCGCTAGGGTATGCGCTGGCCGTCACACCCAGCATGGACTACATGTGGTGCCCCTTCCTCGTCGCATGGCTGGCGAAATACCTGACGGTGCGATACGGCGGAATCAAGATGTACCGCGCCCTGCTGCCGTTCTTCCTGGGCCTGACGCTGGGCGACTACGTTGTTCCAACGATGTGGGGCACCTGGGGAATGATCTCGGGCCAGCAGCAGTACATGGCGTTTCCGCACTGACATTCATTATTCTGCCGTATGCAATACTATGGGTGCCGCCTGCGGTATGACCGAACGGGATCGCGGGCGTCCGGAGGGTTGACCATGAGATCATTACGCGTTTCTGGCAGTTTGTTGACCGTCCTTTTCGCAGGCGTTATTGCGCCCCTGGCGGCGCACGCGGCGGAGGGCATGCCGGACCCCAAAGCGGCGGCGCCCATCAGGCTGTCACCCACCGGGACTCTGATCGTGACCGCTCAGCGCAGCAGCGTGTGGATTAAGCCTGGAACGGAGGTGCTGCTGTCGCCTACGAGCGCGCTTCCGAACTTCAAGGCGACCACGGCCTATGTAAGCGTCGATGGCGTCAGCCAGGATGTGGGCACGGACGTCGTCGGCGCAGGCACCCTGCTCTCCGTAACCGCACTGCCGGCCGACGCTCGACCGGAACGGTCGAGGCGGACCGCCCGGGCCACGTTAGCGGATACGGACGGTCGAATCGTTCAAGCGATGCAGTGCGAAATCGAGAGCCGCGAGCCGCGAGTGCACCCGGAGTTCAAGGGGGAGTGGCGTGACGAGCGGTTCAGGGTGGCTATCACATCGAGCCCTGCCCTGGGAAGCGTCTACTTCTTCACGGATACCGGATACGCCGGCAAGCTCGCTCCCGGCATCGATGTGGCGAACATCGACTGCCGACGCCTTCGGTCCGGCCCTCACGCCTTGTGGAGCGTCGCCGAGACCGCGGAGGGCATTCTCCTACCGGCACTGAAGCTTGACCTCAATGTCCCGGCGAGGTTCACAGTCGTTACCGACTTGCCAAACGGCGTCTACACCATTCC
>JBBQVV010000386.1:0-6834 GCA_038211235.1 Chthonomonadales bacterium
TCAACCACCGTCAACCACCGACTGCAAGGGATTTGCTCATCGACGGTTTTTTCGCAATCTGCCCGCCATCAACGATCTCTACAATTCGGGCCTTTTCGCGCTGTCGTTCGTTTTCATCAGCCTCTAACCATACGGGCGTTCGTAGTGACGTATGGACCGTTGGGCTACGGATTGTATTCATCTGTGAAAATCTGCGCAATCTGTGGATTTCTCCTTGTTACCCGCATTGTAGTAGAATAAAGTCCAGCATCCTTCCGCTTCAGGGGAGAGCAATCCATGGCACGTTTGCAAACTCGATATGTTTGCCAGAGCTGCGCCTACGAATCACCGAAGTGGATGGGCCGGTGCCCTGAGTGCGAGGCATGGGACTCCTTCACCGAGGAGGTCACGCTATCGGAGAAGGCCGGCGGACCTGCAGCGCGGGCGAAGCAGGCCGCGGCTCGCTCCGGGATCGTGGCCGGCGGAGCAGGCGCCCCGATACCGATCACGCAGGTCGAGATGGCCGACCAGGAGCGACTCGTCACCGGAATCGGCGAATTCGACCGGGTACTCGGCGGAGGCATCGTGCCGGGCGGCTTGATGCTGGTAGGAGGAGATCCAGGAATCGGCAAGTCGACCCTGCTGACGCAGGTCGTGCATGCGGTCGGGCAGCGCTTCGGCGCCGGTCTTTACGTCTCAGGCGAAGAATCCGCGCAGCAGATCCGTCTGCGGAGCGCGCGCCTGAACGCCGAAACGCCGAACTTCCTGGTGAGCGTCGAAACCGAGATTGGCCTGATCCTACACCATCTGGAGATCACGCGGCCCAGACTAGCGGTGATTGACAGCATCCAGACGATGTCGGACTCGAACCTGGAGTCGGCGCCCGGCACGGTCAGCCAGGTGCGGGCCTGCGCGAACCATCTCGCGCGGTTCGCGAAGACCACCGGCGTGCCGGTCGTCCTGATCGGGCATGTCACGAAAGAGGGAAGCCTCGCCGGGCCTCGCGTACTCGAGCATCTCGTCGACACCGTGCTCTATTTCGAGGGCGACCGCCACCACGCCTACCGCCTCCTGCGCGCGGCAAAGAACCGGTTCGGCTCCACAGATGAGCTGGGTATCTTTGAGATGCGCGAAAGCGGCCTGGAAGGGGTGGACAACCCTTCTGCCGTCCTCCTCTCCGAGCGTACGCAGGGTGGATCGGGATCGGCGGTAGCGTCCACGCTGGAGGGCTCTCGCGCCCTGCTGGTCGAGATCCAGGCCCTGGTGGCGCGCTCAACCCTTGCAAGTCCGCGGCGATCCGTCACGGGAATGGATCCCAATCGGGTCAATATGCTGCTGGCCGTATTGGAGAAGCGGCTCGGCCTGCGGATCGCGGAGCAGGACGTCTACGTCAACGTGGCGGGCGGAATCCGGATCGTCGAGCCGGCAGCGGACCTCGGCGCGGCCATGGCGATCGCATCGAGCTTTCGCGAGCAGCCGATCCACCCATCCACGATCCTTCTTGGAGAGGTTGGCCTCGCAGGCGAAGTTCGGGCCGTCGGGCAGGTCGAGAAGCGTCTCCGCGAGGCCGCCCGCCAGGGGTTCACGCGAGCGGTAATCTCCCGCCACAATCGCAGGAAGCTATCAAACATTCCCGGCCTCGAAATCACCGCCGTGGACAGTGTACTGGATGCCATGCGTGAGGCTCTACTGCCTCCCACGTAGGGCAAGGGCTTGTCCCTTGCCGATTTTCTTGTCCCTTGCCGATGCTTGTGGTTCGATCCAGCCGACACACCCTTTTCACGATGTCTCGCCAATGCCCATCGCCAATGCTCAGCACCGCCACAGGAACATTGCCTGAAGCGATCCCCGCACTAGTAGAAACTGCGCCATCAGGCGGTCGTTTCTGGGATATACTGGATTACGAGGAGTGCCCGTCTATTTAGCGAGGGATTCTACATTGATTCAGTCTATTGAAATCAAGAACTTCCGAGGCATCCGAGAGGGAAAACTAGAGGAGTTGACGCCGCTCGTTGTGCTCGTCGGCCCGAACAGTTCCGGTAAGAGCACAATACTGGATGCCTTGCTGATCGCAGCGGGCCGCCAGCCGGGGAATGCCATAGGGCGCGTCGTGAAACGACGTGCAGTCACAGGGCGAGGTGCTCGATGGCTAGTTTGGCGTGCAAGCGAGAATGGGAGTGCGGAAGTAATCGCAAGGGCGGCCGACTATCAGCGTGCGGTAAAACTCACGGTCCCTCCCTTTGACCCTGGCCAAGGCGTGAATGTAAATGTAAATTGTGTTCACACTATCGGAGCCATCGTGCAACAGACTACGCAGTCGGTTCACGTTGATGCGAAGAATCATCATGACCCAACTAACGAGTCCGAACTGGCGGGTTTTCCGCCCGTGCATCTTGTAGAACCTGGCGATAACAGCCAGCCGCGGTACGTGTCAATAGCCGTGAGACAAAATCGTGAACTCGATTTAGTGTCGATATCGCGGGCCATATCGGTGTGCTCGCGACACAACTCCATTGCTACCTAAATGTTCGGTTGGTACAGCGCGACGGGTTTTGGGTTTATCGCTTTGGGGAAGTGTTTGCAGGGGTGAGGTGGGGCCGGAGTGGTTTGCCACTCCGGCACCTGCAACGCACTTCCCCTGGTCTGGCGCTCAGGTCGCTCCCCAGCGTAGCCCTATCCTCCAGCCAGGCTGTTACTATTTTACCGGCACAGGCTCCGGTTTACGCAGCGGCGGCGTGCCCTACGGCCCGTATGGGATGCTGCTCAGTCACCATGAGCGCGGGCGCATTGATCCACACCTCTGTGGGCAGTTTCCCAGCGCTCGGATTGCGGGCTCCGAAACGGTCTGGGTTCTGATCAAATGCCGCATCCAGTGTCGCCTGCCGCCGTGCCAGAACGTCATTCGCTTCTCCATAGTGCACCTGCTGCGGAGTTAGCAGCGCAATGCCCGAATGGTACATCTCAGTGTTGTACCGTAGAAAATAGCGCCGACAGAACGCCTCGGCCTGCTCGAAATCGTCGAAGCGGTCCGGAAACTCCGGACAATACTTGAGGGTCCGAAACCCCGCCTCCGAATAAGGATTGTCGTTGCTCACTTTCGGCCGGTCCATACGGATCCGAACGGACTGTGAGATCGATCGACACCGAGCTTCTCGAGCAGGTCCGAAACAGACTGGCTCTTCATGGGTGCGCCGCGGTCTGCATGGACCGTCAACTGACCAGGCGATACCGCGTGTTTTTGGATCGTCTCAGTAAGCAGTTGCTTTGCCAGTTCCTGGCACTCGCGGTCGGCGATCAGCCAGCCGACGACGTAGCGACTGAATATGTCGAGGACCACATATAGATAGTAGAACTGTCCCCGCGCCCGAGTCCTCAGATAGGTGATATCCCAGGTCCATACCTGATTGGGCGCCGTTGCGATCAGCTCGGGCTTGGCATATCTGGGATGCCGACATGTTCTGCGCCGCTCCGTGTTGGCGGTCCGCGCCTTGAGCAGGCGATACATAGTGCGCCATGAGCATAAGTAGACGCCTTCGTCGAGCAGAGTGGCATAGACCTGCCGTGGCGCTTTGTCCACAAACCGCTTGGAAAACAGCTCCCGGCGGATCCGTTCCTGCTCCTCTTCGCAAAGCCCAGGCCGCCCAGACGAACGAGCAGCCGGAAGGTGGGCTGTGCCGGAAGGCAGGTCCTTATCGTAACGGTAATAGGTCGCCCTGCTGATCTGGACCGCCGCGCAGGCCCGGTCGATGCCGGTCGTTGCGGCGGTCTGTCGTACCAGCACTACTCGCCAGACTGTGTCAGGAGCGGTATCCCGATCAGCTCCGAGAGTTTTTTTTGGAGATCCAGCAGCGCCCGAAGCTTCTGGTTTTCGGACTCCAATCGGGTGATGCGACGGGCATCGCGCTGACGGACCGCCTCCTTCTGTTTGCGCAGCGCTTTCTTGGCGGCCGGATCGGCGCCGTCGAGACGACCTGCCTGCTGCTGCTTGCGGAAGCTGGTAAGTGTCGAGGAGTAGAGGCCCTCGCGACGAAGCAGCAGGCCGAGGTCGCCATGATGGGTGCAGGCATCCGCTTCCTTCAAGACCCGCAGCTTGTATTCGGCCGTAAAGCTGCGGCGAGTGGGCCGAGCCACAACTTGAGGATCAGGTCGCCGCGCGGTGGGCTCACTCACTTGACTCCGGCAGTGTCGGCCATTTACGGATGAATCGCTTATCTCGGGTTGAACTAATACACGGTCCATACGGGTGTCTCTTTCCCCGCCCCAGGGAGGATATGTACGCTAATCTGCGTACGGGTTTTTGTCTCATCCTATTTTGGCACGTGGGGATAGGCACTGCTTGGAGACCACGGTGGCGTACTCAATTTGTCTCCAGTCGTGCCATCTTGCGACACTCCTAGAATATAAGTTGCCAATTGTTGGAACTCGACATTGTCAATCGATAGAGCCCAATCGTGGATCGAACTATAGTGAATCATCTGGCACATATTGGGCCATCCTACCGCCGAAAGAAGAGCCTTCCCCACGCTGACCAACACATTAATATCTTCTTCAGTTTTGACTAGAGTGTCCGAGAATGGATCTGGAGTCTCGTCCAGGCACTCGGTTGCTACAAGTGCGATGCGAATGGGCTTAGCGACGCAGTAAAGCGCCTGTTGCTCGACCATTCGCATAAAAGGTGTCAAACCATATTCTTTGAGCGTCTGCCCTGCGGTAAGCAAAGCAAGCATATCGGTCACAGGGCGCTGCGATCGAAGTTCGCGAAGAGTCCGCGTGACACGATGAAACATTCCAGCCCCAAGATCTAAATAGTTCCGGCAGTCGAACTCTGAAAGTGCCAGAAGAAACATATATTGGTTAAAAAGTCCTCCAGGAGGGATAAGCATAGACCTGTGCCAAGTGATGATGTCCGATGGGGCGCTCGTATCTGCAGGTACCCCAAACCACTCAATACAAAGCTCTTCGGCAAACTTAAAGAACGGGTCCAGGTGTCGAGTCTTATTCCGTTCCTTCTCAAAGTGGAGTGCCTTCTTCAGCAACTTGATTCGCAGTGATACACTCATGATATGGCCCTTCAGATTATCGCATCTCGTCAGTCGAGACCGCATGCTGGCACTTTCGAACACCGCACAGTTTCACGATGGCACAATATGCGTGTAGCGCGACCGTCGATCCTAACCCGTCGGGCAAGTAGTCTCGTTCCGTGCCAAGGCGGTTCCCGTGGAGGTCTCGCAGTCGTTCGGTCGCAGCGTGCACCAAGGCGCAACGTGATGGGGCGGACGCGCAGTGAGTCCGCCCCATCGTCAAACACAAGTCAGTCAGATTCTGGCCGAGCGTGATCCACAGGTAGCGGCGTCCTGGGCGCCGGAATGGCCGTGGACGAGTGGCCCTGACTTCCAGCCCGGAAGACTTGCTCTAGAGTGACTTGAAGCGAAATATAGCCGTGCAGGCCATCCTCCGGGATGTCCACGATCTGCGAAGCCGCGACTCGTTGTTCCTCAACGATCCACAGGTCGTCCTCGCCATACCGCCTTATTGCAGCCATCTGCGGATTGCCGATGTCCCGGTGACCGAACAATGGCACCGGCCCGTCCTCGCGGCGCCAAGGATTGGAGGATCGGAGGACGGGCCATTCTCCCGACAGTAATCCGGGGTCACCGAACATCGCACATAGTGCTGCCGATGCGGGCGAGACCTCGTGGGTGATGACAAGCTTGTTCGCGGAGTCGGCCACTGGACCAAAGAAGTAGCCGAGCACGCCACCTCCGCCGTCAACTCGCGCTGCGAGCCCAAGCACAAAGCCGCCCGCCGGTAACGGAACGACAAACCAATCGCCCTCTTTATACGGTAGCTTCTTTCGAGGCATGTCGTCTCCTACAGTTTCGATCCAATCTCAAGTAACTCATTGACAAACTTATGTAGCTCGCTCACCGGTCGTACCTTATTGTGCACCGGAGGCTTACCCTGCAGCTTTTCGATCTGGTCGTAGAGATACTGTTCTCTTCCGCGCTGCGCATCGTAACAATCGGTCAACTTGTCGACATTGAACTCAAATTGTCCAAGGATCTTGCTCCGCCGATGCTCTCCGCGTCGCCAATTCAGGTTGTTGCTGCGTCCGACGTACACGACTGTGTCAGTACCCCGCTGCACAAGAACATACGTCCCTCCGACGGCGAGCATGTACAGTCTGGTTGAGTTCGCGGCGGCTCGATACACGGTGCCTGTAGCACGCAAAGCCTGGCCGGCCGCAATAGCTGTATGTGCCGGCTGATAGGCGCGGATACTTCCTTCAGCTGTCAGGAGTGCAAGGCGTCCCTCGCCGGTTGGCACACCGGGCAGAAAGGCGGCAATCGCGAGATCCGCGGCGAGCGCGCCGACATCCAGACCCAATTGCCAACCGGGCCGGTGGGAATTGATGTCATATCCTACCGCGGCAAAGTGCGCGCCGAGGAATACAAGATCCCAAGCCTGCGTCAGCCCGCTTGGATCAATCGCATTAACCGGCACGTTACCGGCATACTCGTAAACGTTGACGCCGCCGGCCATTCCAATCGGATCGGGCGTCAGCCAGCGGCCCTGATCCTGGCGATAGCTGCGGTTGCGAACGTAGGTGCGGGTCGCCGAGTCCTTGTCGTATCCGCTGGTTCAGGCGAATTGGAATGGCTTAGCCGTGGCGCCGGTCCAGGCGTTGGTTTCGCCAAGGTGCCAATAGGTGAAAGCTGCCGTCTTGTTGTCCGTAAGTGCGATGCCCGCGATGACGCCGAAAACAGGCAGGATCCTCACGGCTTCGCGTCATCGCCCGGACTAATCGCGAACCACTTTTCCCTTTCGCTGCGTATCTGGCTCCGCTTCAACTCC
>JBBQVV010000387.1:0-6824 GCA_038211235.1 Chthonomonadales bacterium
AGCACGATGGAGGGCCGATTTGCAAGGGCTCGCGCGATCGCCACTCGCTGCTGCTGACCTCCGGATAGCTCATTCGGGCGGTGATGAAACCGGTGTCCCAACCCGACCTTCGTCAGCATCTCCATGCCACGTTCGATTCCCTCGTCGGTCGCCAGTCCCGCAAAGACCGTCGGAAGCGTCACGTTCTCGAGCGCGGTCATGACCGGGATCAGGTTGAAGGTCTGAAAGATATAGCCGATCGTGTGGCAGCGGAGGTAAGCAAGTTCACCGGCATCCAGCTGCGCCATATCCACGTCATTGATGAACACGGAGCCGGAGGTAGGTTTATCGAGTCCGCCGATCGCGTTGAATAGCGTTGACTTTCCGGAGCCGGAGGGACCCATGATCGAGATGTATTCGCCGCGTCGGATATCAAGGTCGACCCCGTTCAGCGCACGCAGGGTCTGGTCTCCCATGACGAACTCTTTGATCAGCCCCTTCGTGCGGACAACGTATTCATGAGATGCCATTCGGATGGTAACCTTTCGGTAGGCGCCGGGTATTGGGTATCGGGTACTGGGAATACGGCAACGCTCAGACCTCGGTCCGCAGCGCGGCCACGGGAGGCATCTTTGCGGCGCGATAGGCTGGAGGGATCGCGGCCAGCAGCGTAATCATCAGCCCGATGGTCACCGAGACTCCAAGTTGGAACATCGTGCCGACCCAGAATCGGCCGCCGAACGCGCTGGGGCCATCGGAAAAGATATGGACCGTGCTGGTGATGAGCCACCCAAGGAACCAGCCCGCCAGAGAGGATATGATTCCAAGAAAAGCCGCTTCGATAATGAAGAGCGTCACCACAAAGCTGTCCAGAGCTCCCAGGCACTTCATCGTGCCGATCTCTTTAAAGCGCTCCGTCACCGACATCAGCATGGCGTTCATGATGCCGACAAAGCAGACGATCAACGCCATGACGGCCAGGTAGTCCTGCCGATTGGCAGCCGAGAGCGCCTCCGCCGACGTGCCTTTGATTGGGAAGAGCCGTGCCGCGTAGACCGAGCTGAAGAACGCGATGCCGAGAAGTATGCCGCTCGCCGTGATAAGAGAACGCGATAGCCGGATCTTGATGCTTTTCAGGCTGATCTCGAAGGCCTTACTCAGGGGAAGGGTTATCTGCTTCTGAACCACCATCGGGGCGTTCACCGATGTCGACGACGTTGGCGCAACGCTCATGATGCGTGATCTCCGGCTGAGAAATTTCCGTTCATTTTGTAGCGACCTTCTTGTAGAATCCGATGAAGTTCCGCTGGTGGAGCATCTGCAGGAACATGGTGACCGAGACCTCGGCTTCACGACGGTTCATCTTGAAATGCTTCCCGGTGCGCGTTACGATGGTATCCACGGTGTGGCTGCCATCGCAAAGCTCCCAGACGAAGCCGCCGACCTCGTCCAGCTCCACGCGACGCTCGGTCGGAGCGCTCAGCCATCGCGCCATCCACCGCGTCACGCGGCTAACCCGGTCGTTCTGTGGGACCGTCAGGATCGTCTCACCCGACTCGGATCGTTCCCAGCTCAGTTTCGAGTTGTGCGCCGGCCGAAGCCTGAGCGTTGCCTGGCGGTCGACCTGGGGAGGCGCGATCTTCAAAAATGGTAATTGTCGCCCTACGCCGTAGTAGAGCCGCTGTTTCCAATCCAATGCCATGTTGCAAACACCTCTTGACCCGACCGCGAGCGGCTCACCTAGACAGGCGCACTAGCTTGCGTAAACGGCAGACGAACCGCAACGCTCGGCGGACGACGGAGCATCCGCCCTACGGCATATTGGTGTGACACACGCAGCGATCCAGGATCTCCCGCCAGAGCGTTTCAGACTTGCTGCTCCGCAGCGTCTGGAGAGCAAAGATCTTGTTCGACTCGGCGCATTCCCAAACACCGCCATCATACCGCGTCGGGAACCGGCGCATCGAGCCGACAGTGTCCCGCAGCAGGCGGGCCAAGACCAGCAGTGGAATCCCACCCGAATAGTGGGAGACCGCATGTCCTTTGGCGCTCTCCACGTCGCTCTGCTTAAGGCGCTTGAGCCGCACCTGCGCGTTGTTCTGAAACCATTCGTCCAGTTTGAACTTCTTCAAAGCCATGTTGGCGAGTCCCCACCGGTCCACGATGATCTTTTCACCGTGACGGCCGAAGGTAAGACTCAGATATCCTGAGAGCAGCTTCTGCTCCTGCAGCCGGAAATCGGTGGGAATCTCGACCTGCAGGTCGTAGAGCGCCCACAAGTCGTATCCGTCCCGCGTGTGGTCCTGCAGCGATGCGAACAGTTGAGAGGCGATTGCGGCGATGGCGCCCTGGTCTCTCGCCGGACCGACTACCTGAGCGATCACAACACGGTGGCACTGCTCGCAGTACCAGATCTTTCCCTGACCGCGCCCGGCGCCTGTCCAGGAGAAATTCATGGCCGTGCGCTCGTCTTCAAGCCCCTCGCGCCGTTCGGGCTTTATGCTGCTTTCGAAACCTGCCTTCGCCTTCTTTGCCTGCTTAGCCGTCTCCTGAAACATCTTCTCAAGATTAGTCTTCAAGTTCGGCGGTTTCACGGGCGGCTCTGGACGCCGCAACATGCGTCGGAATACGGGCGCCATCAGCGAATAGACATTGGGCCCACCCGAATCGGAACGTTTTGCATCGGACCACCGAATCTGTACCGTAACGGCACTACTGCCGGGTGCGTCCACCCTCAGATAACCGCTGTCTCGATCCATGGAAAAGCCGGTAACATTCCAGTCCGGCGGAAGTGTAAAGCGGATTCCCTGCCATCCCACCAGGGTCCGGCCGGATACGGATAGGTCCAGTAATGCGCTCTTCTTGATCTTTCACCTCACCGCTGCTGTAGCACGGCCGCCTCGATATGCCCGTCACAGTAGAGTATATTGTTCCGGCCCGCATGCCTTCCCGGCCGCGGCAGGCTCGTTGCCGCATCGTGGGCGCTCTTTGCCAGATTCGACGAGTCATAGACGAGCGGCGTTGTAGCTGCTCCGGGCATCTCCGCGAGCTTCTTGCCGTTCAGCCTGCGTCCGACGAGCGTGTCATTGTACGCATAGCCATATCGGTCGTCTTTGCGGTCCGACACGGCGGGACAGTGAAACCACTCATCCGCCTGCACGGCTCCACGCAGGTCCTCCTCTTCGACCCATTTCGCGGCCGGCGGAAGAGCATCGTTGACCTCGGCATAGTGCGAGAAGCCCGCGTAGACTCGCTTCAGGGACTCCTTACAGTTCAGGCTGGTATCCGGACCGGCCGGCTTTGCTTTTGCACGTCCCATGCCTAGCTGCTGCACGATGTCGACAAGCTGGTGAAGTCGCGCGGCCATCAGGAAACCAGATCCTATCGCGATCGCGATGCATAGTATCGGCGCCACGCCCCATCGGGTTCCGGATCCATTCCGGCCCTTGCCGGCAATGTAGCCGCCCGTTAGCGAGAAGTTCAATGTCGAAGCAAGCCACGCGGCTTCATAGACGACGAGGGGACCGATTCCGGCTTCGATCGCCTTCGCGCCGCCGCACAAAACGACCGTAACGAGCAGGATGATCACGCCCACGCGGATCCCCGCGGCCCTATTTGCGCGCCGCGCTCCCAGGGCGAATCCGAATCCGAAGAGTCCCGCTGACAGCCCGCACATAATGACGACAATTGTCCAGAAATAGAGTTCAAGCGTCATAGTAACGTGTGCGCCGGGCCGCTTGCGCTAGAACGGCAGATAGTTCACCGATTTGGCGATCAGCGCAAGCGAGATCGATGCCATCGCGATGAGACCGGTGCCGCACGCGAAGCCGGCAAGCAGCACCGGTGTGTACATCCTCCAGTTGTCCAGTCCAAATCGCCTCGCAAAGAAGCGCCGTCCCAGCCAGGCGCCAATAAACGTTGGAATCGTGTCCATTGGCCACGCTCCCGAGCCTCCGATGAATCCGTAGTAGAAGAGTCCGGGAAGCTTGAACAGTCCGAATAGTCCGTACAGCGCAAGGCCCGCTACGATTCCGCCGCCGATCCGCGGGAAGTTGATCGCCTCCTTAACCCAGCCGATTCCCCCCTGGTGGCGATTGATCGTGTTGAACATCGCTGAAAAAGTCGCGTAGATCGGCCACACCTTTGCAGCAAATGGATGTGCGGAAGACGGGATCTCACTCGTGTGCCAGAAGAACGCCCAAAAGATAAAGCTGGCGACGAGGATAATGGGGAGCATGAAGGCCTCGACCTTCACGATGCTTGTGAACTTCGTCCCCGTGAGCTCCACCTCGCGGAACTTCTGTGCGAACGCTCCAAAATCGTTGAGCGGTATCGGGGCGTACCAGATGTCGACGTAGGGGTATCCCGACTTCATGATCGAGACCTCCTTTAGCCACGGAAACGTGACGCCGGAGCCTGTTATACCCGTCATCCGCGCGGAGACGTACGAGTTGATCGGGGACCAGATGAGGCCGTAGAACACGAGCAGGGCAATCGGAAAACTGTGAGACTCTCCGGGTTTGGAGTCGATATGAAGCAGGTAGCTGCTGAGCCAGATGTAGAAAACCGTGACCAAAATCCAAATGGTCGCCGGAATCCAAAGCGCAAGATCGCCGCGGCCCTTCGGGATAGACAGGTTCATCCCGCGGTTCTTAGACCGGGAGCGGAGCGCGGCAATCGACTGGACTATGCTGTAAACTCCGATGATCGCGACAGCTATCTGGAGCCCGACGCTGACTGACATCCAGAACTTGATATCGGTGGCCTGCTTGGTGTAGAAAGCGTCCATTCCACGGGTCCAGCCACTCGACTCGGATGAACCGAAAAGGCCGAAATGGTAGAGGATCGGCGCGGAGAACACGCGGCAGACCAGGGATCCGATCAGGGAGCCCTGGACAATGGGGTACGGAATCACGAAACCGGTCAACAGTTTGCCAAGATCACCTGAAATGCCCGTCAAAGCTCCAGGCAAGATGGTCTCGGTACTCGTGGTGAGATCGATAAACGGAATGGGTATGAGTTGGAACGGTTTGCCGAAAACGACATTGGTGAAGATCGGTATCGCGATATAGAAGAAGCCGAAGATCAATCCGATCATCGACCCGATGGAGAAGACGCGCCAGCGCCACGACTCCTCCTTGCTGGCAGCCTCCGCCAGGGCTGTTGCGCCCGAGGCGGCCACCGGGGCCATTGGAAACGGTAACTGCTCGATGTCGGACGTGAGCCGGAACAGGAAGTATCCGGCGCTCATCCAGTTCAGGCGGCCCAGCACCTGTCCTATGATCAAAAGCAGAATGGGAATCGCCCAGGCTTGATCGAAGAACGTACGGTTCAGCAGCGCGTGAGAGCCGACCGGCGGCACGATCCAGTGGGGGATCTCGTGGGCGATAAGCTTGGCCTGAGTCGATTGTACGAAGTATTGATTCCAGATCAGTTCGCCGAAGGGGCCACCTGAGATCCCGCGATCCGCGGTCAGGCCGGTCAGTGAGGCGGCGACATAGTAGAGAACGTAGATCTCCTGCCGCTTCATCGGGAGGAACGATCGCCGCATGATCTCGGCGAATAGAACGATGGTAACCCACTCTGCCGCCGGGCCCAGCCCCTGCCCCGCCATCAGTCCCAGATAGAGTGCTCCGGGCAGCATGATGAAGGCTACGAAGATCGTTCCGATGACGGTCTTCCAGCTGAAGCCGTCCTCGAACTGCGTCTCCTGGTTCTCGCCGCCCTCTTCCCGCGACTCCGCCTCCACCTGCTGGCGAATCTGAGCAAGATCTGTAGCTTCAGCCACGCTGCGGTAACCCCCGAGTCAGATTTTCGATGTGCGATGTGCGATCTGCGCACTGCAATCCAATAACGCGAAATCGAAAACTACGATAGGCAGGGTGCTCGGCGCACACCAACAAGAAAGGGTCGTGACCTACACGGGCGCTGCAAACGGGCCGTCCGTCCGGACAAGATAGCGGTTCGCATGCGATCACTTCATGCCTGCTTTGGCGATCGCGGAGCGGATCGCCGCTTCGTCGAACCCTTCGAATCGGGCAAGAACCTTGCCGTTCGCGCCGATCAGATAGTTTGTAGGCACGGCGGTTACACGGTACTTGTCAGCCACTTTGTCTCCGCCGGTAACCGCACGAAGCGTTAGCTTCGCGTCCTGCCAGAGCTTACGAATCGACACCGCACTGTCACCGCTGTTCACGGTGACGATTTCGAAGTCGCTCGGCCCGTAGTCGGACAGCATCTTATTCAGATCCGGCAGCTCATCTCGACACGGAGCGAAGGCGGTATTCCAGAAGCAGAGCAGCGTCGCTTTATGTGTTTTGAAAACACCGCTGAACGTCAGCTTCCCGCCATCGAGCTGGGAGAGCTGGAAATCGGGAGCGTTCGATCCTATCGGCAGTAGCCCCGAGTCGCCCGGGTCGGTCCCACTGGAAGGACGGGTGTCCGCAACACGCTCCTGGTACGGCTTCGCGCCCTTCGGCAGGCTGAACGCAAATGCTGCAGGCGCCAGCTGCGGGTTCTGTTTAACGTCCGTCAGGCGGCTCTCCGTAAGCGAGCGGCCAGTCGACGCATCGTAGGTCATCGAGACTCCGTGCAGAAGGAGATCCGGTCCAATATAGAGCTTGTATACCGCGGTCGGCGCCGCGCCCGTCACCTGAAGCACCTTACAAGTCACTCCCCCGATGCTCAACGTTCCGGCGATCTTGATGCCCTTGCCTTGCGCCCGGATCTGATTCATCACATCCGGATTGAAGAATACCGTCGCCTCCGTAGGCGCGACCCTACCCACGTTTCCGCCGCTCGGATCGGCAGACTCCCGGAGAAACTCATTGTCAGCACTGAAGTAG
>JBBQVV010000388.1:0-6811 GCA_038211235.1 Chthonomonadales bacterium
ATTGAGAGCCTCCTAAGGGTTGGGTTGGATGATCACTTCCCACTTCCCTGAAGAGGCTTTTTGTTCCTTCACCCATGTAGAAGTATGTCAGCGCAAACTAGTATACAAATGTGAGTCTACACATTTTTTGACTCACGCGGGCTGGTAGGTGACCGCGCCGGATCGAATCTCTCGGCCGAGCGCCCGCATGCCAACCCGACGATACATCTCAAACACCTCATTGCGGCCGATCGCAATGATCCGCACGCCACCGTGTGCCCAGATCCATACCGTGGCGGCATACATCAGCAGAAATGCGGCGCGCGACGTTCGATAGGATGGAAGCACGGTAAGCAGGCGCATTTCATAGACACCGTCGTCGATGGGAAACGGAAGACCGTTTCGGTCCAGATACTTATCGATCGAGTAGCTCTCGTGGCCTGGCGGAGTGACACTGATGAAGCCGGCAATCTCATCGTGGATACATACGACTATGTAGACGTTGAACCGGTCCAGACTGTCGCTAAGCCGCTCCGCGTGATTCACGGCGTGCTGGTGCAACTCGCATCCGTAGACGTCGTGCCGCAGCCTGTAAACAGTGTCGCGGTCGGATTCCGTGGCCATTCGGATGGTGAAACATCTGGCACGTGGTGGCGACCCGCGCGAATTTTCTGGTTCTCTGCTACCCACTATCGCTTCGCGGTGGTGCCGGAGAGCTCGATGATCTGACAATGTTTGCCGTGCTTGTCTCGCTGCTTGGCGGCCCGTGTCCTGTATCGAGCGCGCTGATGGGTGCAGACAGAATCGTGCCGCACTTCACGCAGGGCTGATCAAGGCTTACCGCTTCGTTAGTTGCCTGGCAGTGCGGGCATCTGATTTTGGCCATGTAGGTTGCTCCAACGGTTTCGCATCGAATTTCCAATGCACGCTATTGCCTGCCAGTGGACGCCGGCGAAACAATAGACTGACGCAAACAGCAGCGGTAAGTTCCTGACACTTGCTAAATATAGATGATCGAGCCAAGAAGGAGTTTCCCGTGATGACTTGCTTGCGCAATGCGTACTGTGTCGGCTTCACAACCTTCGTATTGTCCGCGCTGGTAGCAGGGCCGGTGGTCTGTCAGGCTCAGACTAACTTCGCTTCCGGCAGCGCGACAAATCGTGCGCCTAACGTTCCAAATCTTGCATTCGGTTGGGAGGCCCTCTTTGCGAACACCGATGGCTTCAACAACCTGGCGATCGGTAATCAGTCCCTCTTTTCCAATACCAGTGGAAACTACAACTCCGCGTTTGGCTTTAGCGCCCTCTTCTCCAACACAAGCGGATTTAGCAACACCGCGGTCGGCTGGGAGGCTCTATATAGCAATACCACCGGCCACGATAACACCGCGACTGGTTTGGGCGCCCCCAAGTCCAATACCACTGGTCACCAAAACGCTGCCTTCGGCGTAGGCGCACTTGCCGCCAATACGACCGGCATCTTCAATACGGCTGTCGGCGAAGCCTCACTCAGCGAAAACACTTCTGGATTCGACAACACGGTAGTAGGTGAGGGAGCGATGTTCTTCAATACCACTGGCTCTATGAATTCCGCGCTTGGCGACTCGGCCCTCGGTAGCAACATTGGTGGATCCATGAACGCGGCGAACGGTACCTTTGCGCTTGTAAGTAACACGAGCGGCTCGGATAACACGGCCAGCGGTTTCGACGCCCTATATAGGAACACTACCGGCAATTACAACACCGCGACCGGGCTCCAGTCCTTGATGTCCAACACCAGCGGAAGCTATAACACTGCAGACGGTTTCCAGGCCCTATTTAGCAACGTGACGGGTCAGTTCAATGCGGCTAACGGCTTCCAGGCGCTCTACGCTAATACCGCCGGATCATACACGGCGCAGGGCTACCAGGCGCTGTTCAGTAACTCATCAGGCAACCTCAACACAGCGAGCGGGGTGCAGGCACTCTTCTCCAACATAACAGGCTCCTCGGAGGCGGCCCTGGGATCCTATGCCCTGCACGCCAATACCACTGGCTCCAACAACACCGGAGCTGGCGCCTATGCGCTTCTTCACAACACCTCTGGCCATGACAAAATCGGTATCGGGTATGGTGCTGGTCTGCAAAGAACGACCGGCAGCCAGAATATCGACGTTGGGAACCAGGGATCGTCGGCGGATACAGCGGTCATCCGGATCGGTATCCCTGGAGTTCAACAGGGAGCCTTCATCGCCGCGATCAACGGCGTCACCGCGGGCGCCGGCGTCGAAGTGTTTGTCAACGCCAATGGACAGCTCGGCACGATTACATCGTCGCGCCGCTTTAAGAACTCCATCGAGGATATGGGCGCTGTGAGCGATAAGCTTATGCGCCTTCGCCCCGTCACTTTTAAGTACAAGGCGACCGCGGAACAGGGTCCCCACTCGCTCCAGTACGGCCTTATCGCCGAAGAGGTCGCAAAGGCCTATCCGAACCTTGTTCAGTACGACAGGACCGGGAAGCCCCTTACCATCTACTATCACCTGCTCACTCCAATGCTGTTGAATGAATTTCAGAAGGGCCACAGGCGAGTTACCGCCCAGGAGGACGAGATCGCGGGTCTTAAGTCGGCACTGCGGTCTCAAAGTGCGGAGTTGGCCCCCTTGAAACAGTCACATCAGAAAGAATTGGCCTTGCTCATCAAGTTGAACGGCGCCCTGGACAGATCGCACGACGTGGCCGCGGTGCGCCAGGATGCTCACATGCGCGTTCGACAAACAGCGCGCATCGTGCGCTAAAGAATGGTTTGGGTGGTCTCTGCCCTGAGAGGCTCTTGCTAACAGGGGATCGCGCGAGGATGGTCAAGGGACCATGAACAGCAAAATTGAACACGCTTTGCGTCGACTGCTCAGGGACGCTTACGGATTGACCGAGCCGGAGATCGCGCTCATTCGCACCGGCGGCGACGGCAATCAGACGTTCAAGGTCACGTCGACCGGATCATCGTTCATTGCTCGAGTCTACGGCGAACATGCGCGTCAGCAGCCTTCGTGGGCCCAGTACGAGTTGGAGCTGCTTAGCCATCTGGCGGATGGCGGCATCTCCGTGGCGTCGCCCATTGCCGACCGCAGTGGGCAGCCGATGCATTTCCTGACGATCGGCGACGGTCTCCCAGCGCCGGTTGCGCTCTTTACCTTTGCCGACGGTAGTGTGGAATGGCCCACGGCGCCTCCACGCGCTCGTCTGCTTGGAGCCTGCTCCGCGCAGCTTCACCAAGTCGCGGATGACTTCCACTCCACGATCGGCAATCGGAGCTTCGACTCGGATCGGCTATTCCACGCGCCGCTCCGCCTGATCCGTCGTTTCCTCGACGACGCGGACCCGGACGACAGGATCACCTGGAAAACGCTCAGTCAGACCGCCAACCGTGCCGCGGCTCTGTTGGCTGCCATCCCGGATTCAAGTGGCGCGATCGGCCCGATTCATGGTGATTTGCACCAGGGCAACTGCCACTTTGACTCCACGAACGATGGCGATCAACTGACGTTCTTCGACTTCAGCAATGCGGGCTCCGGCTGGCGTGTATACGATCTGAGCGGGTTCCTGTGGCCGCTCCGAGACGATACGATTCGGGATCCTTCGATCAAGGCTGCGTGCGCCGCCTTCCTGGACGGCTACCGGAGCGTCCGGCCGCTGCTGCGGGAGGAGGAGAGTGCTATCATGGCGTCGGTCAAGGCACGCGACTTCTGGGAGACCGGCTGCTGGCTGGAGTTCGGGGACAATCTGGACCCGTCGACGGTCCGTGGTGGACTGCACTCCGTTGCCGAACAGTTTCGGCGATTTCCGATTCCGGCTTGATTCGCAACTGGATGCAGCCGCGCGCTCGGTCTACGCAAGCGAATGATGGGCCGGAGCGGGGCGGCGTGTCTCTGCCCGCGGGCGACGGTGCATCGGGAATGCGGTCGGCGGACGACGGGGCATTCGGAAGCCGTGTTGACGGCAGTCTGGTGTGCCACGAATGCCGGTATTATGGCGACGAAGCCAATTCATTCGCCGCGCCGAAATAGCGCGACTCGCCTTTGTTGGTCAACGGGCGAGGGAGAGGTCGGCGCGGCGAAAGCAGTAACGAAGTTGACGCAGCACGTGAGGGGTTGTCGTTCTTACGCCGCCCGCGCTGTCTAAGTCACGGATGAACCGGATGACGCGGATGGCTCGGATGGTGACATCAATACGCCGGCGAAGGCTTCCGTGGGATCCATTCATCCGTGCGAATCCGTGGTTCAAATAGACTTTCCAAGAGAACGGATGACAAATGCGAACCGAGTGACAACGGGTCGCAGCTTCACGTTCCGGCAGATCAGGTGAGTATACAAAGGCTCACTTTATGTCACGCGGGTCGACTGACGGAATACAATCGGCATCCGTATCCTTCAAACTCGACATCGCGTTCATAAAGCATCCCATTCTTCTCCGCTACCCGAATCGAGGCTATATTGTCAGGATGGATTATAGAGATCAGCCGTGGGAAGTTATGATCCCGAAAGCCGTGGTCTTTGAGCGCACGAGCGGCTTCGGTTGCCAACCCTCTTCCCCAGTACGGCCTGGCGATCGTGTAGGCGACCTCGACCTCCTGCACATCATCAAAAACTTGCCATAGAAGTCCGCACCGACCAATGAACTGCCCGTTTTCCTTGTATATCGTCGCCAGGAAGTCTACGCTCGTGCGGGCGTATTGTGCGATGACATCTATGACTTCTTCGCGCGTCTGCTCCCAGGTGCGTGTTCCGTCGAAAAAGAGCATCACGTCCTGGTCAGCCTAGATGGCGGCGAGGGCATCTACATCTTCCATCGTAATTGGGCGAAGAAGCAGACGCTCCGTCTCCAAGATTGCCACTTTACACTTGCTCCCAGAGATCAGAATCTATGCCGCCATTGTGTCGGGCGAAAGACGGCTTATCCGAACGATGCAGCCATTCAATTCAATATTGGTCCGCCAAGAGCCGCGTCGCGGCAGTCCGAACAGTCCGGATTGCCGCAATGCGTAATCGTGGGATCGCGCCGAATTGCAGTGGCCGCGGCCTCCAACGTAGCGCCGGCAACGAACACGCGCCAATTGCTCAGACCGACTCGGCACGTCGTCGCCGATGGCGAGAGAACGGACTCAAGTCTAACAAATCCACGGGAACAACCTCCCTCCTCAACCTCGACCGGCGCGCCTTCCGCACCGTTTGCCCAACGTCGAAACAGATTTCGTCCTGCTTGTTTCTCGGCAAGGTGGAGAAGTGTCATTTTATCCAACCCAACACCCATTAAGACAACGAAGCCGCGCGCCCGCGCGAGTGCGCGGAGCGGCGAGAAACCATCGAGAGCTGACTGTCCCGCAATTAACCGGCTTGCAAGCGGGCCTACAGCAGTAAATGAGGCGCGAGGGTGATTGCCTCTGATCCTCTCAGGCATGGCGACGACCGCGGCAGGAATCGCACCGACCATCGCCCTATCGAGTTCCTGCGTATCCGGCGAGTAGACACGTCCGGAATTGACGTATGAACTCAAATAGGCTGCATAGTCTATTCCGTTCTGGCCCGGCCGCCGTTCAGGAGGAGGCGCGGAAGTAAAGGCGAACGACAGGGTGTAGACGAGTACAGTACATCCTTCGGAGAGTAGGCCATCGATCACGGTTTGCGCGCCGCCCTCTACCCACCCGAAGGAGCGGAGTGATGCATGAAGGCACACCGGATGTCCAGACAGACCCGTTGTCTGTACCGCATTGCTGATCATCGCAGATGTCACGTTCATAGTCATCTTCTCATTTCATCTTGGCAATTCCGATTACACTCCTATTTCGAGGACCGCAATGAAATCGCTCAAGGAGTTGAGCATTGATCGACGTCGTCAGGCATCCCACTCGAAGTATTCGCCACAGAAGACGGTGACGGTTCCGGCCGACAGTTGAATGGTTCACGGGCTCATGCTGCCATCCGCGAAGGGTTCAATACGCGCGGATCGGAAGTCATGGTTCCGACTGACGGCGCGACGGCGCATTTCACACCGCCATTTCAGCCTTATGCGTTTTACCATCGCCTGGCCCAGTGCGGCGATTGGATATGATGGGGTCTGGCGGAGTTGAAGTCCGCCAACTCCCGCTCCTCAACCGCGCCTGGGTCATCGACTTCGGCAGCAAATACCTTGCCGGCGCGCACGAAGACCAGCCGGCCGCGCCTGTCCCAATCGGCCCACCCCGCACCTGCAATGGCAATTTCATTGTCTTTGTAGCGGAGGGCAAACTCGTTTTGAGCGGCAAACCCGACAAAGTACGTCCTCAATATCAGTGTCACCGGTGTTCGGCGGCGTGGTTTTGCAGCAATAAGAGGCTCGTCGGTGACGAAGGCGATCGGTTACGAACAGCCCGCCTCCGTGCCAGCAATCGCCCTTCGGCCAGAGCGCCAGCGCCGTCAGATAAGGTGGCTTGCTAATCGCTGTCCATGCGTATGTGTACTCCCAATCCGCCATTGTGCGTCGATTAATCTTCTGTGCGAAGTAGATCATCTTGGTGCCATCCGGAGACAGGTCACTTCGCCGCTCGTATATCCTGCCGTGGAACCATTGGCCGAAGTCGAACGTGTCGTGCGCCGTATCCCAGCGAATAATCTGCACCCACTTGCTCGGGCCGCGGCGGAACAAGACTGCGGTGTCGGCTTCACGGGCCAGAATGAAATATAGGCGAGTGGGAACGGGTTCAGAACTCATGAGTCAACATACGCGGAGTCGTGCTCCTATGGAAGTTCGACGATACACCGAAACACATCGGAAGGGTTCGTTGTAGGACGAAAGGAGCGGAGGCGCGATGCTGTATA
>JBBQVV010000389.1:0-6807 GCA_038211235.1 Chthonomonadales bacterium
GATGATGCTCCGTACCCGTTCCAGGCCGTCGGCGCCATCTATTAGGATTGACCCTAGTACCGCTTGCTCTGCCTCCAGATTGCGGATCATGTCCAGGCGGCTCATGGCCACATCCCCCCGCTGAGGACGCCGGCCGCATACTCAGCGACCGCGGCCGGCGACCTCTGGCAGGCAATCAAATGCCGCTTGTAAGCGCAGAGATTTTCGAACCGATGTGGGTGCGCCAGCATGCCGGCGGCGACGAGTCGTGCGTGATCCACGAGACCGCGCACCGTAGATTTTACCGACAGCCCATCCGCGAATACGGCGGCGATTGTTGCCCGGTCACGTGGTGGGAAACGATCCAAAAACCGACAATTGGAGGTGAAATCGGTGCGGGCGTACGAAGATTGTAGTACCATTTTTCTCCTCTGTGTGGAGGAGATCCGGGCCATTGTGGTGTACAATGGGTTTGTCAATCGTCCCAGATCGTCCTCGTTGGTTTATGAATGCTCTACAGCCGCCCGGCGAAGGGCGGCTGTCTTGCGTTGAGTGGTTCGCCCGGTTCCGTCTCCGCATCAGACACTCGTGCGTCACGTTCGCGCCGCCGATCCTCTACGATCGCCGCGTATTCACGGCACATCGTGAAAAACGAACGCCACGCTCTCGCCTCTGGAAGATTGGCGGCGGCGATATGATTCATATCGCCGCCTGCTCCGACACCTTGGCGCCCGCCCCGATCTGACCGATTAGCTGCTCACACGCGAGGCGTACCAGCAGCGAGCGTGAAGTGGTCCGCTCTGCTGCCAGCGAATCTAACCGTGCGATCAGTCCACGGGTCAGAATGATCCGGGCCGGTATTTTCTCCTTCTCCGAATTAGTAACCATCAATGACCTCCATGCGCCAAACGCCAAACAGCCCGCACCGAACGCCGACCGGATTGGTAGCGTTTGGCACGGGCTGCAGCCGCACATTATTCGTTTTTGGAGTGGGCGAGATAATCGCCCACTGGTACTACAATGGTACCCTATCTACTAGACTACGTCAACACTCGATGAGATTCAGATCTTCTTTAAGGCTTCGACGATCTGCTCACACTCATCATCCCTCAATTTATGAAGGTATTTGCACTTTGGACACCTGCCACGTAGCTCCTCTAATTGAAATGAGAGGTTGCGGCGCTCAGTCAGGTTGAGCCATAGATATACACCGTTGATTAGACGCCATCGGGGATTGCGCGCTTCCTGATAGATGTGCCCGATACGGAAACCGCAACCACCTATATTGCAACACAAGTAGCGCCCTAAAACCTTCCACGAGGGTTCAGCAGACGAGCGCTCGTGAGAGACATCGGCTGTAGACACGCCCTGCAGCACGGCACGCGGAAACGAACTCTCTCCGTGAAGATACCTCCAGATGAATGGCCAATCAGGATCAGCCGTGCCGTCCCCTGGGTCAAGTTCATCGGTATTGTAACCGCCAACGGATACGAGGTCGCGTAAGCGTACCCCGCGCACCCTTCGGCATCCTCGACATTCCCCTCTGAATATCCGATCGGCCTTCATCCGGATTCCCAGTCGAAGTAATCGCCCTACGTCATGGTCCTTGCCCAAGGGCTTCAGCAGTAGTTGGATGTGACCGCTCGGATCCTCGTTATGCAAATCTACTCGATAGAGCACATCTCCACAATCGCAGCGTATCTCACCCATGCCCTTAGCTTCGCCCGCAACGGCTGTCCAGCCCTGGCCAGTGACGCTCATCCCTGCCGCAGTCCTTTCATCCGATCAGCCGGACTAATGCGTCTGTGCTGTTTCCCTTCCGTTGTCGCGCCCTGATTCTCCGTCCGCGCGGACACGTGCTCTTGTGATCCAGACCCGCGCCGCCGCAGTTACACGGTATGTCCTCCAGCGGCTTTAGCGGCCGACCGCCCTTCTTGCCATTCTCCCGCGCCGCCTGCGTCTTCCTCTCCGACTTGATCCTGCCCAGCGCCGCCGCTGCCTCTTGTGGTGACACCATTTCGCTATCCTCGCCTAAAATACCGCTTGACTTAATCCGAACGTTCGGATACAATATACCATACTATGCAGACGGAGTCGACAAACATGAGCGCGGAACTCGGAGCGGCGATCTACACGCGGGTAAGCACTGGCGAGCAGGCGAACAGTGGCACGTCCATGGAAGCGCAGGAGTTGGCCTGCCTCCGCAAGGCCACTGATCTCAAGGCGCGCGTGGTCGCCGTATTCAGCGATCCTGGCGTATCCGGCGGCTTGTTTCTGACTCGACCAGGTATTCAGGACGCGCTACGCTGCATAACGGAGGGGCGCGCACAGGTCCTTATCATCTACAAACTCGATCGAGCTGGCCGCGACGTGGACGCCCTGCGGGATATCAAGCGGATTGTCGAGCGCGCAGGCGGAAGGCTGATCTTCGCGGACGGCATGAATTTCGAGAACAACGCCACAGGTAGATTAATGTTCACGCATCTTGCAGGCTTCGCAGAATACGAGAAGGAAGTGATCCGCGAGCGCACGATGTCAGGCTCCAGGCGGCTCGCCGAGAAAGGTGTGCAGCCGCAACGCCGCTCACCCTACGGCTATCACATCGTTAACAATGCCGACATCCTGCGAGGTCTCTATCCGGCCGATTCCGCCGGCTCTTATGTGGTAGTAGAACCGCAGGCCGTGCACGTGCGCAGGATGTTCGATCTGTATGCCGGCGGCGCTTCGCTGCGCGACGTTGTGCGCTACCTGATCGACAACGACGTTCCGACTGGCTCCGGAAGGCGGGTGTGGTGGCGAACTGCGGTTCACTGCATCCTCACAAACCCGGTCTACTACGGCGCAGCATCCTACGGCCGCGTCTCGCGACGCGCGGAGGAGGTACGTTTGCCGGACGGCTCCGCCAAGCACACAGTGAGGAAGATTCGCCGCGAAGCCGACGAAGTCGTTCGCCTAAGCGCACCTCCGTTGATCGATGAAGAGACATGGCGCCGCGCCCAGGGCAGGATGAAGAGCAATAGCGCGGGCCTCGGAGGCAACCCCGATCGCCGCTATTTGTTAACCGGGCTTCTTCACTGCCCCGTCTGTAGTCGCCGAATGATGGGTCGCGGTGGGCTGAAGCCGGACATGAGACAGTACATCTGCCGTAGAGCGAACCCTGCGAACGAACCGGGCGCACCAGTCTGTCTGCTGAAGTGCTACGGCGCGGAGCGCACTGAGAAGACCGTAATTCGCGCGCTTCTGCAACTCGCCCGCGAACCGCAATGGTTTGACGCAGCCGTCGCGGCCTATGACCAATCCGAGGAGAGCGAAACGGTGAGGGAGGATCCCGGCGCGATCAATGCGGAACTACGGAAGATCGACCGGAAAGAGGAGGCGACTGCCGGCGCACAGGTACAGGCCATCGCAGCCAGCCGCAGCGCCGCCGTGTACGAAAAGCTGCTGGCTGACATCGAAGCATAAGGCGCTTCTCCAGCGCCTTGATGCTATCGCGAGCGTTCCCGCCGCTCCGAGCCGGCCGAGCGCGAAGACCATGCGCGAGAAGTACTGCGCAGTCATGGCTGATGTCGAAATGGTCCTAACCGCCGAGGATGTGCTGACGACCTCCGAGCGCAACCGCATCCTGTCAGGGATCGTTGCGTCCGTCCTCCCAGTCGAGCCATCAACCGGAGATCAGCAGTTCAACATTCAAACTGTACAGGGCACTTCGCTGAACTGCCCGTGCTTGTAGATCGTGTTCTGAATCATATGCCCGATGAAGCCCCGCACGTTCATGGCGGCCTCTTCAATATTGAACTGCTTGCTCTGACGATCCAGATCCATTGAAGTAAAGGAGCGCAGCAGCGTCGACCACTCTTCGGTCTCCGCCAGCAGCGCATCGCACATCGCCTCCGTTTCCAGTGGCGGCTCAAGGATTCTCGCGTGCTTGGAGGCATCAGGCTCGGTGATATGCCGGCGGTCACATTGAAGCCACTGCCACGTGTGGACGGCCAGCGTCCGCGGCGAGGGAGCAGCCTGATCGGGCGACCAATCCCATCGCTCCGGCGGCAGCATCCGCAGCCTGTGTACGAAGGTGCGTAGATGGCCGCA
This sequence comes from Chthonomonadales bacterium, assembly GCA_038211235.1. GTDB lineage: Bacteria > Armatimonadota > Chthonomonadetes > Chthonomonadales > Chthonomonadaceae > DATGJU01. The sequence continues at coordinate 4,069 of JBBQVV010000389.1, forward strand.
TAGAATCGTCTCGTAGAGTTCCAGCTCGTTCTTTGGCTCCATGTTACCTCCTCGTCCTGGGCTGCCGTTGTGCTACGAAGTCGGACATGTCTGACTTGACCGACACGTCTGAATGGCCTGACTGGTCGAAAGCTCCGACCGATCCGACATTCAATCGTGCGGTGTGCGCTCGGACTTTCGGATCACAAGTTTAAGTCCAGACCAGACCTCGCTCACCGCGCACACCTTGATGTCTACGTAGCCCATCGGAAGCGCGACGTCGCGAATGACGTCCTCCGTAATGTCCGTGGGCACGCCTGAGCTCTTCTTCGGCCACGAAACCCATATGAATCCGGCCTGGTCCAGCTGGCTTCGCAGCCCGGTCAACATCATTGCGAGTTCGGATCGCTCGATCGAGAACAGATGCGCGGCCTGAATCGGGGGTTCGGCCACCCCTATCAGCTTAACACCACCGGGAAGCTCGCCCAGCCACTCCCGATAGCCATCGGGAGCGTGGAGGACGAGGCACTCCATTGGCGGCTTCAGGCCTAGCTTCTTGATGAGCGGTGTGCCGGAGTATCCGGCCATGGCATCAGATCCCTGGGTAAGCATGCGAGGTGTTCGGGTACCGGTTGTTCCAATTATACGACTCGTCTGACCGGTCCGGCTCGTCCGATAGGCTGCATCGTCTACCGCGGCAACTCATTCAGATCGACCCAGCAGCGTTTCTGCCAGGATTCGATGCCCTTTTCCGCGAGCTGCACGCCCTTCGCGCCTTCACGCAAGTCGTGTGGAAACGGGGCGTCCTCCACCACGTGGCGCAGGAACATCTCCCACTGGGTCTTGAATCCATTTTCCAGGACCTCGTTCGTCGGCACCGTCATCCAGTTCGCAAAGTAGTCAATCGGGCTGTCGACGTCGGGGTTCCAGACCGGCCGCGGCGTGCCGTTGTAAGGCTGCATGAGGCAGGAACGCAACCCGGCAACGGCGCTACCGTGAGTCCCATCCACCTGCAGCGTCAGGAGATCGTCGCGCCGGACTCGCACGCACCAGGAAGAGTTGAAGTGCGCGATGACGCCGGATTCGAGTTGGAACGTTGCGTAGGCAGCGTCGTCAGCGGTACACGTGTACGGACGGCCGGATTCATCCCATCTCTCGGCGATATGCGTTGCGCCGAGACACGAGACGCTCTTCACCTGTCCGAACAGATTATCAAGTACGTAGCGCCAGTGGCAGAGCATGTCGGCGATGATGCCGCCGCCATCCTCCTTCCGATAGTTCCACGAAGGCCTCTGGGCAGGCACCCGGTCACCACCGGTATACACCCAATAACCGAACTCGCCGCGAACCGAGAGAATACGGCCGAAGAACCCTGTGTCGATCAGCCACTTGAGCTTGATGAGACCCGGCAGGAACAGCTTATCCTGCACGACGCCGTGCTTTACCCCCGCCTTCTTGGCAAGCTGATACAGGCCATAGGCCTCCTCCGTGCTGACGCCGGTCGGCTTTTCGCAGTAGACGTGCTTTCCGTGCTCGATGGCCCGCTTGACCGCCGGCGCCCGCAGCTGAGTGAGCTGTGCATCGAAGTAGATCTGATTGGCCGAATCGGCGAGCGCGGCGTCGAGGTCGGTGGTCCAGCGCGTCAATCCGGTCCGGCCGGCCAATTCGGCGAGCCTGCGCTCGTTTCTGCCCACGAGAACCGGGTCGAGAGCGACCGTCCGGCCACTGGAAAGCTTAAGGCCGCCGCCGCTGCGAATCGCGTTGATCGAGCGGATGAGGTGCTGGTTGGTTCCCATCCGCCCCGTTACGCCGTTCATGATGATGCCGAGTGATTCCGTTGTTGAGCTCACGCGTTACGTCCTCGATAGACTGTAAATCAGTACTGGAATTGCGATGCAATGGTGATAGCCAGCGGATCCGTACAGAGGTGCGCTCGCTAACTCCTGGGAGCGCGTTTGCGGACTGCTGCCTTTAGCTTGAGATAGTACGGCTTGAACCCGTAACGCAGCATCTCCTGGTACGTTCTGTCGAAACGCCAGCCCTGCTGCGTCTCCCGATAGATGCCGAGCATGCAGCCGGTGCGGTCGGCGCCGTGCTGGCAGTGAACGTAGACCGGGCTGTTGCGTGCCGTTCTCAGTGCGCCGAGAAGAGCATCGACCTGCGCGTCGGTCGGCGGATCGCCACTCATCGGCAGGTTGATCCACTTCAAGCCGAGGCGCTCGGCCTCCGCCTTCTCCTTACGCACCGTCCTGGGCGCGATCCGGAGGTCGATAACAGTTCGGACTCCCATCGCGTGGAGTCGCCGCAGCCCGCCAACGGTCGGAGCCGCTCCCCGATAGATTCCCGGCGCGACTGTATGAAGGTTCGGCAGATCCGCCGAATCCGCAAGCGCCGCGCCCGCGACCAGAGTCATAAAGACCAACGCAAATCCAAACCATCGCAGCATTGTCGCCGAAATCCTGTTGCCCAATCTGCTTACTCCAGGCGGCCGAATCGATCGTTAAGCGCCTCATTGGAATCCTGTTCGAAGCGCTCGGCAAAGTTAAGATGGCGTCGCGCATCGGCGTGGTTCGGATCTCGTACGAGAACCTTCTTGAACTGGAAAATCGCTTCCCGGTAGCTTTTTTCTTTGTAAGCCCTCATTCCTTCGGCAAACTCAAGAGCGATCTGCGCCCGCTGAATCTTCTCAGCGCGGCGGTCGGACGCATCGATACGCTGTGCCCGTTCGAGCGCAGCGAGGACCTCCTCCAACTCGTCATT
>JBBQVV010000390.1:0-6776 GCA_038211235.1 Chthonomonadales bacterium
ATGCTCGCCAGACGGTGCGCCTTCTCTGCCTCGCAGGACATTCCCGCGACGACCTCCGCAGCCGTATGCGCGCAATCGCCAAACCGGACGAGCGCGTCGGCAAAGGCGGGATCGGTATGCATGGGCACATGGCCGGCAATATCGTGAAAAATGTCAGGTTCCGGGAGGTAGTCGAGGTGATCGGCGTCACGAATCGTGATCGTGGTCGGGAATTCCCGGTTCCGAAGGCAGTCGAAGAACAGAAACGCCGACACGTATCCGCTGACCGCTCTGGCACGGAAACCGGTCAGCGGGCAGAGGAACTGATTCACGTCTTCAAGTCGCGGAACGTGTTTCGGATCCAGGCAGAGGCTCTGCACGCCGCGCAGAAAATGCGGGTTGGCGAATCGACGCCATGGCTCCTCCATGCGCGCGTATAGCCTGCGCCACGCGCGATGGTTCTCGACCGTGTATAGTTCGAACGGCTGGCGGATCGTGAGCTCGCCATTGCTGCGCGCCTCCTCGACAAACGGCGCTCTGGAGGTCGTCAGCCCGGCAAGCGTGCCGGCCGAACCCGATTTCGTGGTCATCGTGCTACCCTTCCGCAACATGGCCGGCTCATGCAGCCTCCTACACTGCACTATACGGATTCGGGGAAGTGCTCATCTCGAAAGTTCGGAAGTTCAGGTGACAGGAGCGGCTGGCGATAAGTTTTGTACTTAGGAGGAAGCTATTCTGATTTATCCATGAAGCGGCTCGGCGGGAGACCCGTACGGGTAAACTCCTACGGGCAAACTAAGTCCCATACGGGGCGTAAGCCACGTACGTGCCACATGGGCGGATCCGTCCTGGACCCCCGCCCTACGGTTGACCAATTGATCGCATCGTGAATGAGCCGGGCTATGACCGAACGGCAGTTAGCTCGGTTCGAGCCGCGCCGGCCGAATGAAAGTCCGCGTTACCAGGTCAGGTGGGCGAGGAACAACAGATGCTCCGCCGTGAGCGCGGAGTAGGGAATTCGCGAATTGCCGAAGGGAAAGCCCTCGCGCGCGAGAAGATGCTTGAGGGCGGGAATAGAGCCTAGCTGCTTGAGCGCGGACCGGAGCGCGTCGACGCGCGGCTGCAGAGACTCGTCGCCGGACCAGAGACGAACGAAGAGCTGGGGCGCGACATTCGCGATGGCGGAGATAAAGCCGTGCGCGCCGAGCCTTCTCCCTTCGGTTGCGAAGCCGTCGCTTGCGGCGAAGATCGTGCCGCGCGACCCGAACCGCTCCACCTGTGCCCGCAGTCGTTCGGAATTCCCGCTCGAGTCCTTCGCGCCCGCGATGACTCCCTCGGCGAACATCCGTTCCAGACAGTCGAGCGAGATCTCGTTCGCCGCGTACTGAGGAATGTTATAGGCGAACACGGGCAGATCCGTTGTCGCATGCACGGCGGCATAGTGCGCCAGAATCGCCGCATCGTTGGCGGGATAGTAGATCGGTGGCGGAAGGAAGACGCCCGTCGCGCCCGCGTCCTCCGCGGCACGCGCCAATGTCAATATCTCCGGCTCGCGCAGGCCCCAGATTCCCGCAATCACCGGCACCCTGCCGGCGGCAGCGCGCACCGTCTCTCGAACGATGGTCCGCTTCTCGTCCAGAGTCAGGTAGAGGAACTCGCCCGTGGTGCCCGCCGGGCAGAGGCCCTCGACCCCATTCTCTATCAGCCACTGGACATGTGCGCGGAGAGCGCCTGCGTCCAGGCCGTCTGCCGCGTCGAATGGCGTGAGGGTCGCGACGAAGCAGCCGCCAAGCCGCCCGGTTGAATTCTGCTGTATCGGATCGGACATTCGTTCCACAATCTCACAAGAAGTAGAGCGGATTGTACCCGACATACCGGTCAAGCGTGCCGATCGGACGAGTGCTCATGAACAGGTAGTGGAACACAATCTGCCAGCCGCACTCCAGCAGCCACTGAAGTGTCGCTTCGTTCGTGCCGGACAGCGCCCAGTACTGCTCCAGCGGCTGAATGGACTCGAACTCACTGTCCGCGCTCGATAAGGCTATCGCAAGCGCCGCAACGTGCGCGAGCATGTGCGGAAGCTCGCCGGGGACCTCGGCCAACGCCGGCCCGCTCGAGTGTGGCCCCAAATAGGCGTATCCAACGATATCACCGCGGTTGCCGGCAGGTTCGCCGTATCGGCCGGCTCGGCGAAAGAGACGAGATGCTCCTGCCATGCCACCCATCTCGCGCGCCCAGAAGGCGTGCTCCTGAGGACGAGCGTAGCCGACGAATCGCCGGTCCATGGCATCGATCGCTTCCGTCACTTCCGGAGTAAGGATCAGCGGATCCGCCAGCAACGCCTCGCCGTTCAAATTCTTCACTTTGGACGGCATTCCGCTCAACGCGAACGCGAGGGTCGGCTCCTCGATCGCAGGCGCGGGCCCTCCCGGAGCTTGCAACTTAGAAAGCGGGCCGACCAGCATCAGCATCGGCAGCCGCGGGTAGCAGGCAAGCTTGCGCACATAGAGTGAGTTGGCGCCCGCGTGCTGGGATGCCAGGATCAAGCGCGTGTCGGCGCCGAAGCCATCGCCCTCGTCCGCGCAGCGCGCGAGCAGCGCACCGCCGATGCCCTGGCGGTGATGACCCGGCAGAACGAAGAACTCGGTCAGGCACCAGACGCGCTCGCGAACGACGCTTCGTGCGTAGCCGATTACGCGTGCGCTCGTGAACCTCTGCTTCTCTTCGGCGACCCAGAAGCTGGAGCAGGCCGTTGTATGGAGGTGTTTGCGAGCCGCGGCATGGTGCGACCACGCCATCTCGTGACCCATCGTGCGGCGCATCACTTCAAATGTAGCATACTCATCGTCCGGTCTGCCGGGCCGCAGCGTTATGTTGCGAGGCAGGGCTGGCCCCTTTGTTTGTGCGTCGGGCTGCATCCAGAACATCATGTTTTTAGACGTGTTATCTAACGCGTGAGGCAGGTATAGGCCAACGCTATTGTGATCTGTGACACGGCGGAGCATGCACCTGCGGACGAAGGACAATGCATCGGCGGACGACGGAGCATTCGCGTACGACCGGCAATGCCTCGGCGTACGACCGACAATGCATCGGCGTACGACGGAGCATCCGCCCTACCGGTAGGGGGCCGGATCAATCCGTTTTGCCGATCTGGTCACGCAGGCCCAGGAAGCGCGAATACGCCACTTCCCATCTCTCGCGTGAGGTGGCCGGCGTATAGGTGTCGAGCTCAAAGGAGCGCCTGACGACCTCGCGCGCCTCTTCCAACGAGCCGATACGCCCTCGGCCCAACGCCTGCATCAGGACGTTGCCTATCGCCGTGGCCTCAATCGGACCCGCGATAACGGGCCGGCCGGTGGCGTCCGCGGCAAGTTGGCAAAGGAGCTGGTTCTGCGTCCCTCCTCCGACGATGTGGATCACCTCGATTGGATGGCCGCGGAACGCCTCCAGCCGCTCAAGCGTCCATCGATATTTTAGCGCGAGGCTCTCCAGGCAGCAGCGTACGGCGGCTCCCATCCCATCCGGAACCGGTTGTCCTGTCCTCGTACAGAATCCGGCGATGGCCACGAGCATGTCCGCCGGAGCGAGGAACTCGGGCGCATCCGGCTCGATCAGGCTGATGAACGGTTGGACTTCGGCCGCCATCCGCGCCAACTGAGCATAGGAGAAGTCATGGCCGCGCCGCGCCTCCGCCCGACGGCACTCCTGAACGAGCCATAGACCCATGATGTTCTTCAGGAGCCGGATGGTACCGCAGGCGCCTCCTTCGTTTGTGAAGTTCACGGCGCGGGTTTCGTCCGAAATGAGCGGCGCCAACGTCTCGATTCCCATGAGCGACCAGGTCCCGCTGCTGATGTAGGCGTAGTCCGGCGTCGAAGCCGGCACCGTGACGACCGCCGACGCCGTGTCGTGCTCCCCCGGCGCGAGGACCGGAACAGGGCCGCAGCCGGTCTCCGCACCGATATCGGCCCGGAGCGAGCCGATGATGGTGGACGTGGGGACGATTTCGGTCAAAATATGGGATGGAAGACCGAAACGATCAAGGAGATCCGTCGCCCAACTCCTTGTCCTGGGATCGACCATCTGACTTGTACTGGCAATACTGAACTCGGAGACCTTCACGCCGGTCAGCCAAAAATTGAGCAGGTCCGGCATCATCAGGAGCGTCTCCGCGCTCTCCAGTAGAGGCGACGCGGCGCGCTTGAGAGCGAGGAGTTGGAACAGCGTGTTGAACTGCATGAACTGAATGCCGGTCCGGTCGAATATCTGCTCGCGCGAGACGATCTCGAACGCGAGGTCTAGCATTCCATCGTTTCCGTGGTCCCGGTAGTGGCGAGGGTTCCCCAGCAGCACATCTCCTCGCCCGAGCAATCCGAAATCGACTCCCCACGTGTCGATCCCGAGCCCGTCAAAATCCGATCCGTGCGCCGCGACCGCCATGCCCAGACCCAGTTTCAGCTCCTGATAGAGTGCGAGAACGTCCCAGTAGAGCGTATCGGCGAGGCGGACCGACCGGCTGGCAAACCGGTGCGCATCGTCGAGGCGCAAGCGCTTCCCGTCGAAGCTGCCGACGACAGCGCGTCCGCTCTCGGCTCCGAGATCAAAGGCGAGGAACTTTGCTTCGGCCGGCATGCGAGTCCTCACCGCTTCTTATAGACGCGAATGTAGTCGATATCCATCGTGTTTGGAAAGAGAGTGGCGGCATCGGGATTGCCGGGCCAATCGCCGCCGACCGCCAGATTTGCGAGCACGTACATGGGTACGGAAGGAACGTTCTCGGTTGTACGGAATCGTTCCGTTCCGTCGACGTACCAGGTGATCGATCCCGGCTCCCAGTCTACGGCGAACGTGTGTAGCCCGCCCGCAAAATCCGGCCCTTTGTAGTGCTCGCCCTTGCCCTCATGAGCGCCTGCGGCGTTCTTGTAGTGATTGGTGAGATAGACCGTTTCCGTCTCATGCCCCAGGACCTCCAGCACGTCGATCTCGGGCGGCCAGCTCTTGTCGTCGGGCAGCAACCAGAAAGCCGGCCACATGCCCTTGCCCTTCGGCATCCGGCACCGAATCTCGAACCAGCCGAACTGCTGCGAGAACTTGCCGTAGCTGGTCACCATGCCGGAGGTGTACGGCATTCCGCCCATTGTACGCTTTTCGGCCCTCAGGCGAAGCAGTCCCTTGTCCACTACGCAGCCGTCCGCGGCGTAGTACTCCTGCTCGTTGTTGCTGTGCGTCCGCTCGTTGTCCGGATAGGAGTCAATCCAGTGGGACGAGTCTAGCGCCGGACCGTCGAACTCATCGTGGAAGGTCAGCGTCCAGCCACGTTTGTCCATCGCTCGAATAGCCTTCTTTGCCGCGGCCGCGGACTGAGGATGAACATCGTCCGCGTGGGCGGAAGCCGCAACGCAGACCGCCAGCAGCGCAACGAAACAGATTCGCGTGATCATGGGTTTGCTCCCTCGAAAATACGGCGGACGGATCTTGACGCTTCGGCGGACGACGGTGCATCCGTCCTACGTTTCGGCGGACGGGGGCAGTTCACGGGCGTGGTTGGTGAATTGTGTCCTCTTGATGGTCGATCGGCACGAAGCAGGCCCGTCCCATAGTGCCGAAATGGATGAACTCCATCTCGTGGGCGACATGCTGCATCCGGTAGATTCCCCCGTGTGGCTGACCGTCAGAACAGTACTGCTCCAGGTCGTGCTGGAACCTTTCCGCTTCGCCGTCCGCGAATGGTACCGGACTGCCGTCGATCCTTACTCTGTAGTTCGACATTGTCAGTTCCTTTCACGCTACCTCGCGCCGCACGCCTGCATGCACGCCTGCATATGCCCACGCGACTCTGCGGCAATAATCGCGCACTGCGTCAGGCTGTACTCCTTTGCGCCGATTATCTCCAGGTTTACCGGCCCTGTGTAGCCGTTTTCGTGCAGCACCCGGATGTAGCCCACAAGATCGATATCGCCGCGACCGTTCGCCTGCAGCTCCGGCTTGCCCGGGCTCTGCTGACGGCCCTTGCAGTCCCGGATGTGGACGTGCTTTACGCGCGAGACGACCGCCTTGATCGCCTCGACTGGATTCTCGATGGCGCGCCAGATATGCGACGGGTCCATGTCTATGCCGAACGCCGGCGACTGAATCACCGCCATCGCGCGCAGCGTCGTCGGCGTGTTGTAGATACTTGCGCCCACGTGGGCCTTAACGCACAGCGTGACGCCGTACGTCTCGGCGCGGGCCGCCAACTCCCCGAGAGAATCGATCGACTCCTGCAGGCTCGCCTCGTCGTCCGACTTGCCGCCGGGGCCGCAGTTGATAATCGGGATTCCGATCTCCACGGCGGCCTGGAACGCCTGCTCCATTTTATCTGGGTCCTGCGACGGCTGCTCCATCGCGAGGAGTTTCAGTCCCGTCTCCCGGGCCAGCCGCTTGATCTCCGGCGCGCACTCTTTCCACCGGTCCAGCACCAGATGGCTGCTCATACCGTCGATGGCAGAGACCTCGACGCCGTCGTATCCGGCCATGGCGATGGTCGTAAACGCCGTCTCCATATCGAAACCGCCGAACAGGACCGAATTCGCTCCGAGCAGCATGGGTTCTCCCTGAAGAGTAGTGCCGCTACTATTCGCCTCGAAGCGACGGAATCTCCTGCCTGAGGCGGCGGTGAGAGAAGCAGCCGATGGGATAACCAAAACTTTTCAAACTTTTTTGGGTATCGGCGGTGCTTTAACGGATGCAAGTGCTGAAACTTTTTACAAACTTTCTAAACCGAAACAACAAGAAATCATCGAAAATTTGTACGA
>JBBQVV010000391.1:0-6683 GCA_038211235.1 Chthonomonadales bacterium
GTCGTGGACAGCAGATCGACATCGATACCGCAGCTATTTCGTCGATGGAAGCCGAAGCAAGCTGTTCGGACCTGGTTCCAGCGGAGAACCGCGACGGCGATGAAACGCCGCCGAAAACCCGATTCTTCATCAGGCTTCTAGCCGCCGGACATCAGTTCTCACTTTTCGGTCAGTACATGCCCGACGCGGGCGCGAGGCCGGAACTGATTGAGCTGCCCCACGAGGATAATACGCCGGAAAGCCTCCAGCTCCTACTGGCCGCGAACGCACGCTACCGACAGACTGCCTGGCGCCCTCCGTACGACTCGACAGTCCACGTCCTGCGACTAAGCGATGCCCGAGACCTCTCGTGGATCGATGACGAAAGCGTCCACCTGGTAGTCACATCTCCGCCGTACTGGACCCTGAAACAGTACACGAAGTCCAACATCAACCAGATGGGCGACATTGCTGATTACGATCAGTTTCTTGAGCAGTTGGATAGAGTGTGGGCCGAGTGTGCCAGAGTCCTGGCACCGGGCGGTCGTATCTGTTGTGTGGTTGGCGACATATGCGTGCCGCGGAAGAGGGCGGGCCGCCATTTTGTCATGCCGCTTCATGCGGACATTCAGGTCCGCGCGCGCACTCTTGGACTGGATTGTCTGACTCCAATTCTCTGGCACAAGATTGCCAACGGCGCAACCGAGGTTGAGGGGAATGGCGCCGGCTACTACGGTAAGCCGTACCAACCAGGCGGGATCATTAAGAACGACATAGAATATCTTCTGTTTTTGCGGAAGGGTAGTGGGTATCGGTCCGTGACCCAACAACAGAAGGCGCTGTCGATGCTGACTCGTGATGAGATGCAGGCGTGGTGGCGTTCTATCTGGACCGACATCCGCGGCGCGTCCACCAAGAACGGGCATCCGGCCCCCTATCCCATCGAGCTTGCGGAGCGGCTGATTCGTATGTTTTCCTTTGCCGGCGATACGATACTTGACCCATTTGCCGGTACCGGATCGACCTCGATAGCTTCACTTCAGGCGGGCCGGCACTCCATGAGTTGCGACGTCGAACCAACTTACCTCGCAGATGCCTACGAACGGCTCGCGCTGTCGAGCAGCCAGACACGATTTGCGGGCGCCGTCAGGAGCTCAGTGTGCCGTATCGGCTTCTGACGGAATATGAGAAGCTGTTCAGCGGCCAGGCCTACCTCCACCGCAATTCCTCCCTCGGTGACTACGTCGCGATGCACCTCTATGAAGACCTGTTGGATCTCGGTAATTCTGAGAAACTGGGGTCCAGAGTGCAAGCAGGTGACTGGGTCGTGAACGTTGCAAACAAACGGCAAGGAATTCGCGCTCGCCGAGGAGATGGCACGTTTGGCGAACTCGTTGCTGGAGAAAACGCGCAATCGATTCCGGGATTTGGAGTGGCGCGGGGCATCGTTGCAACGGTCGAAATCGGCGTCGAGGTCAAAATCCTCGCGAAGGCGATGATAAAGCAGATTGATCGCGTCTGCGGGGACCTGATCAAACAGGTTTCGCAGTTTCAACGTGGATCGGGAAATCCAATCTGTGTTGCGGTCGTTGGCATCAACCATGCGGCAAGTACTGTAGGATATGAGGGCGATCGGTCCTATCGAACGGATGGGAAAGCAAACCGACATCCGATCCAGGAAGCAGCCAAAGCCGAAGCGAGACTAATGGATCAGGTCGCTACGTACTTCGATGAGTTCGTTATCCTGCATTACGCCGCGACAAACGAAGCGCCATTTCCATTCCACTGGGTCAATCCAGGATTGACCCAGCAGAACTATGGTTCGGCACTTGTAAGGATCAGTCGCGAATACGATCGGCGGTTCTGATCAGGGCTCGGGCCGCCCTGGTCACCTACTGTACGGCCTGCCCATTCCAGAGCTTCTCGAAGTTTCGCAAGCACTTCTCGATGCACACGAGCGGCGGATCGCCGTAACTCTCCTGCTCGACGATGAACCAGCGCGTGGCGGTCTTGTCCTTGAGAATCGGAATGACCTCGTTCCAGTGCTCGTCGCCCTCGCCGAGCAGCGCATGCGGATTGGACGTTGAGTGATCCTTGAGATGCACTGAGATGACGCGCTTCGGATATTTCATCAGATAGGGCGCCGCCTGTTCGCCTGCGGAGAGCGCGTTGCCGGTGTCGAACTGCATCATCACCGTCTTGCCGGAGTTTGCCCAGAAGATCTGCCAGATGTTCTCTGTGTCCACCGGCTTGAACTCGTAGTCCTCATTATGCCATCCAAGGATCATTCCCTCGCGCGCAACTTTTCGAGCGGTTTCATCGAAGAACTTCGCGGTCTCCAGGGTGGCAGCCCTTGAATTTCGCCGCTCCTCCGGAAGCCACGGCACGACGATAAACTTGCAGCCGAGAACTTTACAGAACGCGATCGTCTTGTCCAGATTGGCTCCCTGTAGCGCGTTCACGTCGACGTGGGTTCCATAGCACTTCAGCTTGTTCTCGTCGAGCAGCTTTCGCAGCTCCTCCGCGGTGCGGCCATGATAGCCTGCAAACTCTACGCCCGTATAGCCCATTCTGGATATGGCGGTGAGGACGCCCGGCAGATCCTTTGCGCAGTCCTCACGAACGGAGTACAGCTGAACCCCGACCTGAAGCGGCCTGCCGCCCTTGTCGGTGAGAGCGACGTCACTCTTTGCCATGGCGAGTTGAGCCAAGAGCATTCCCAAAATGGCGGTAAGCAGCGGCGCCTGTATGACTCTGACGATCCTTCGCATCGATAATGGCCTTTCGTGTAGCCCGCGCGGCCTACAGATCAAGATGGGTCGACTCTTACACGCGGCCCGTGCGATCTCCTGCGAGCGCATGGCTCGCTCCATTCATTAACCGGGGGCAACCACTAGGCCTTCGACCGAGGGCAACCACTAGGGATCCGACAGAGGGCAACCACGAGGATTCAAGCGAGGGCAACCACTAGGGATTGCCCCTACCAGTGCATCATCCGGGCTGGCGTGGAAGGTGGTTCCCGGCGCTCACGCAGTACCGCTTCAGCGAGAAGCAGGGCCGCTGAAGGGAATCCTATATCTGTCGTATAACTGCTTCGGAATCCCACAGCGAACGCGATGACGAGCCTGGACGTTCAAGGGGAGGCCGTGTCGTAATCGTTGGAACGGGCAGAAAGGATCCACATGAGCCTGCGTAGGGTCACACGCCGCGATATGCTCCTTACGTCCGCCGCTACGGCCGGCATCTCGGCGACGAACGCCGCACAGGCCGGCGCAACCACTCAGCCGGATACCCGGCGCATGCCAGAATCAAAGCGGCCGCTCTCGATCGTTTGCGTGGGAGCGCACCCCGACGATCCGGAGGAGACGAGCTTCGGAACGCTGGCACGGTACGCAGAGGCCGGACATCGTGTCACGGTTCTCTATCTCACCCGTGGCGAGCGCGGGATTCGCGGCAAATCGCTGGATGAGGCCGCCGCCATACGAACCGCGGAAGCGGAGGCCGCTTGCAAGATCATCGGCGCGACGCCGGTATTCGCTGGACAGATCGACGGAGATACCGAGGTCAACACTCGCCGGATTGCCGACTTCACCAAGCTCCTGGCGGCCCAGAAGCCTGACGTGGTCTTCACGCACTGGCCGATCGATACACACGCGGACCATCAGGCGGCGAGTATTCTCACGCAGCAGGCCCACTTGCAGGTTAAGGAGGATCGGTTCCGACTCTACTTTTTCGAGGTCGAGAGCGGGTATCAGTCGCTGGGCTTCGTCCCGCAGATCTACGTGGACATTAGCGCGACGCTGGCAAAGAAGCGATCCGCCTTCTTCTGCCATGTCAGCCAGCACGGCGAGGAGACCTACAGAGCGCACAGTGAGATCATCGAACGGTTTCGGGGACGCGAGATCGGCGTCACTGCCGCCGAGACTTTCATCCCCATGGCCCGCAACGACCGCGGCGCAGCCCTGCCAGGCCTGGATGCGCTATAACGTGGCCCTCGCCTGTAATCTCGACAGCCAACGCAGCGTCGAGCAGCGGTAGTGCCATTTGCGATTCAACACCGAGCACTGCCCAGGTGCTCCAGCTGTCGATGTCATTCCGAGGCACAAATTCGTTCCCGTAACCATGGCAAGTGCCTGGTTACCGGGGTCCTGCCACACTCCAGCCCGATGGTAGGGCGCCGAGCACAACGTAGCTGTTGAACTTCAGTCCGCGGACGGCGCCTATCGACACCTGGCGCGTCGAAGCGTTCTGAAGCACGAGGTCGGGCTGTCCGTCACTCGTTACGTCGCCGGCGCCAGCCACCTGCCAGCCGCTGGGCAGTGTCGTCAGAACCTGATAGGTGGTGATCGTGGATCCATCGAAGATGCCGATCGACACCTGGCGAGTCGTCGGATTCTGTAAGACGAAATCGGGCTTGCCGTCAAGATTGAAATCTGCGACGCCCGCCACCTGCCAGCCGGACGGCAGTGTCTTTATGGTCTGGTACCTGCTGATCACCGAGCCGGTGATGAAGGCGATGGATACCAGTCGTGTTGACGAGTTGTACAGTACCAGATCCGGCTTGCCGTCTCCATTGAAGTCTCCGATGCCCACCACCAGCGAGCCCGCAGGCGGCGTGCCGATGACCTGGTAGCCGGAGATGGTCGATCCGTTGAATGTGCCAATCGATACCTGGTTGCTCGATGTGTTCTGCAGCACCAGGTCCGGCCGTCTGTCGCCGTTGAAATCGCCAACTCCCGCGACCTGCCAGCCGGACGGCAGCGTCTTCAGAAACTGGTAGCTTGCGATCGCCGATCCGGTGATGTAACCGATGGACACGTCGCGAGTCGTCAGGTTCTGCAGCACCAGATCCGGCATACCGTCTATGTTGAAGTCGCTACGACTCTCGATCCACGTCAGATCGATTTTTCCCACTGCAGGACCATGGCCATCCACAGCGATATAGTAGGTCGTTCCCGCTGCCGCATTAAATGAGAGCCAACTCGTTCCGCCGGCATTGATATCATCGTTTCCGGCGACCGCGGTGAGACCGTTGACCGCGGTTCCGGTATAGACCGCCAGTACGGTATCGAAGTTGCTGTAGGCGGTGTTGAAGGCCATCACACTATTGTTTTGGGCCGTCCATCGGTACCAAACGGAGTGGCCCCCTGACGTCCCTACGTGATTGGGCTCTCCTGTCTCCGCGGTAGCCGATACATTGGTGCCGGAGGCCGTCCCGGAAGCGTTGGCGATGATCTGCGCATCCGCAAAATTGTCATTTCCTGGCGCGGTTACCGCCATGCTGTGGTAGCCACCGGACGCCACTGACAGAATAACCGTCAGTCCGGTCACCTGTACTGGCGAATCGCGCTCGACCTTTGTCCCGTCGCCGATCTGACCAGAGTCATTCAGGCCCCAACTCCACGCGGTTCCATTGGATGTCAGCGCCAGGCTGTGGTAGGCGCCCGCGGCCACAGCCGCGATGCCGGAGAGCGCGCTGATCTGCGCAGGGGTCGGGTTGTCCGTATTGGTGCCGTCGCCAAGCTGGCCAAAGAGATTGTATCCCCAGCTCCAGACCGTTCCACTGGATTTGAGCGCAAGACCGTGATCGCCGCCCCCCGCTATCGCGGCAATGTTGGACAACCCGATGACCGGCACGGGCGAGTGCCGTTCCGTATTCGTGCCGTCGCCAAGCTGGCCCAGGTCGTTCGTGCCCCAGCTCCGTACGGTCCCATTGGACGTAAGCGCGAGGCAGAAGTAGTCGCCGGAGGCAAGTGCAATCACGCCGGAAAGGCCGGCGACCGTCGTTGGATTAGGGCGGTCCATCGTGGTCCCGTCCCCGAGCTGCCCGTAGAAGTTGTAGCCCCAGCTCTGCACGGACCCGTTGGACTTGAGGGCAAGGCTGTGATAGGCGCCTCCTGCGATCGCCGTAACGCCAGTCAGGCCGATCACTTGAACTGGGCTTGAGCGGTTCACGATGGTGCCGTCCCCAAGCTGACTGTTCTCGTTGTTGCCCCAGCTCCATACGGCGCCGTCGGACTTCAGCGCCAGATTATGATAAGCGCAGGCTGCGATCGCCACGACGCCGGTGAGGCCGGTCACCTGAACTGGACTTGGACGGTTCACCAAGGTGCCGTCGCCAAGCTGCCCGTACTGGTTCCGTCCCCAGCTCCAGACCGTGCCATCGGACTTCAATGCAAGGCTGTGTTCGTACCCACCAGATAGGGCCAGCACACCGCTAATGCCGGTGACTTGCACCGGTGCGACCTGGTTCGTGGTGGTCCCGTCTCCCAGTTGACCATAATGGTTGTAGCCCCACGCCACAGGCGCCCCCGAGGCAGCGCCAACCCGGACCGGGAAAAGGACCGCGATGCCCAGCAGGCCGGCGAGCAGATACCGTACCATCGTGTCGCGCCTGTCTCTGGGCAAGCGATTCATGCGATCTCGCAGTAGGGACGTGCTTATTGAGGCCGGACAAACCATACGTATCATCGACGTTGCTCCGTTCGTACGCGGAACGTTACCATAGGTCCACTGGATTCCGATATCTTCATTCCCGCGGCCTGTTAACTATTCCTGCATTCCGTAAGCGTCAAATATCGACCACCCTATGCTGCGTGCGCACGACGGACCGATTCCGAGTTGGATTATCGAGTGGAGCGAGCGGGGATGCGAAACTGTTCCTGGATAGGCTCAGACCATGGCAGCAGTAGGTCGAGTTGGTC
>JBBQVV010000392.1:0-6679 GCA_038211235.1 Chthonomonadales bacterium
TGGGGCGCGCGCTCCCGACGCGGCCGACAAAACGCCCGACGAGCGTCGCGCCCGACGGTTCGATCTCCAGCCAGGAGTACGCGTCGCCTCGAGGCGTGGTGACCGTGATGTCCCACGCTCCGGCCAGGCGCATAGAGTCCGGGGAGATCTGCCCCGCGCGAACGGGCGGCACGATGAGGGCAGCTATCGCGATGACGCCAATGACTACTGCAAGCGCCCGCACTCCACTCAAGGATCCGACGGCTCTCAACATCGTGACTACCTCCGGCGCCGCTTGACGCGCGGCTGCGCGAACCTATTCATCGGAGCGCCGGACTTTCCCTTCAACCTCATTGCGACGAAAAAATTGGGGCCGGTATCCGGCCCCAATGGGAGGGTTTGTGCTCATGTTTGTCATGGGCACACGGCAGCGGCAGTCGATCCCGGTATGGGATCATCCGCGGGCGGCCGTGTGAATTCGTTGACCCACACTCTGTATGACGTACGGCCAACCGGCCGGTTTCAAGCTAATTTTGCAGCTTCCGCCAAATTCCCTAACCGATGATTGCGGCGCGCAATTGGGGGGCGCACAGGTTCCTCCTCGGTGGAACCTGTCCCGATCGTCTGAGCAGAGAGCACCTTACTTTTGCTCCTGTCCTCCGGCGGCGTCTTTCTTCTTATCCTTGCCGGGCGGAACACGATTATGCCGGTCGCGCGGCCCGTTTCCGCGATCCACGCGAGCCGGCCCCGAGGACCAGTGCGCGGCCTTTCCCGGCGCCGGGGCAGGCGCGGGACGCGCCGGAGGCGCCACGTGCGCAACGGGCTTCGGCGCCGGCGACCCCTGCTCAATCGGCCGTGGAGTAACCGGACGCGGCATGATGTGCGCAATGGGGCGCGGAGCCGGCGGCGTCTGGCCGACCGGACGAGGCGCGACGTGAGCAACGGGGCGGGGCGCAGGCGTCTGGCCGACCGGGCGGGGCATGATGTGCGCAATAGGCCTTGGAGCCGGCGTTCGCGGCTCAATGGGCTGCGGAGGTACCGGGCGCGGCATGACGTGAGCGACCGGCGTCTGCGCGGGGGTTCTGTGAACGATGACTCCCGGGCGTGCCGGACGCGTGGTGACAGGCGCTGCGGCATGTGCGATCGGGCGCGGAGCGGCAGGACCAGGACGCGTACGAAGCCCCGGAGCGAACGAGCCATGGTGCACGGCCGAAACGGCAGGTCTCGGGACGATTGTAGCAGAGTGCGAAGGACTCAGATTCGACGGCGGCCTATTAAAGGCGCTCGCGGACGACGCGCCCGGATGGGGTCGAATGGCTGCGGGCGTGATCGCCGGTCGTGTCGAGGCGGGCTGGAATGAGCCGTGCTGCCTGTGACCGGCACCGCCATTATTCGAGCCAACCGCCGCCGACGGTCCGTGAGTCCCGAAACTCCCGAATGGTCGTGACGCGCTGTCGGGCGGCTCGGGGACGGCGACAATCGGGTTGTTTGACGGCGGCCTCCCGAAGGCTGGCGCGACGCCTGGCGGCCGACCAGAACCGGGACGCGTTCCAAACGAGGGCCGGTCGGAACCAACGGGATACGGTCGAACGATCGCTTGCGGGGCGCCGCCATAGACAGGGCGCTGCGCGTTGTGCTGGTGAGGCTTCAGTAAGAAGTAGGCACCCACCACTACCGGAATCGCCAGTAGCCAGGCCGCGTCCCGATTACGACTGTGGTGGGGAGGGGTGATGACCTCCGGCCGGTGGTAGGCGGCGGGCCTATAGTACTCGTCATCGGGTCTCGCCTTGTCGTCCTCGTAGTAGCGATCGCCAGGGTCGTCCAGGTAGCCGCGATAATAGTGGTGCGTCTCCGAATCACGCCCGACACGATAGTAGCGGTCGCGATCCTGATCGTAGTACAGGGGAATCGTCTGCTGAGTGTCAGGATCGTGGTAGACGGGGTAGAGGTTTCCTTCATTGTCCCTCGCCGCTTCATACCGGTGGCGATCGTCGTCCACCAGGTAGTAGCGATTCGCTTTCTGAGTCAGATGAAGGCGCGCACGTTGATGCGTGACGTGTTTGGGCTTTGGCGGCAGCGCTGGGAGCACGGTGTAAGGCTGGAAGTTCGGCTGAGCCGCGACGGCCGTCTGGGGAGTCGACGTCTGCGGCTGCGCGCCGGATTCCTGCGGAGAAGTCGGCTGAGCAGGCGCCGCAACTTGCGGCGGAACGTTGGTCGCGGGAGTGGCTGGCGCCCGTACCGACGGAGTCGGCTGCGCGCATCCTCCGACGACACATGCTCCAAGCAGGAGCAAGAGTCCGGAACGTATAGGGTTTGTTGTTCTGTTCATTCTCATTGCTGGAATTCCCCTGGGGATGTTCGATTGCAGTTTGGTGTAATCTAATAAGACGTTCACCAGGCTAGCGATGTTCTACGAATTTCTCGGTTCGTCCGTCAGTAGAGCGGCCCGAAATCGGAAATGGTTGCCCAGTGTGTAATTGCGGAATCCTGATGTGATAGAGTTTGCAGGAGACCGCGCGCCGCGTACCGCCGCCCCAGGGGTCATTCCGTTCTCACAATGTGCTCGCAAGAGTCGGATCTGTGTCCCGTAGGGGACACGGGCCGCGGGCCATACGGCGACGGGCGTACGCCCGTCGTTGCCCTGTACGCCGAGGACTGAACGACCCTGGCACCGCCCAGAGTTGGGAAGGAGAAATGAAGAGATGGAAGTACATGAGCGCCGGCAGATCGTACTGACCGATCGTGTCGAGGACTACCCGGTCGCGGCGCTGAAGGCGCTCAGAGACTCCGGAATACCGTTTATCGACGCAGGCGCCGCGAGCGGCGAGCCTCTGGATTGGATTCGCGAGGCCGACGTCCTGATCGTCACCTGGTTTCAGGTCACGAAAGAGGTGCTTGAGTCGCTCCAGCGCTGCAGACTCATTGTTCGCATCGGCGTCGGCTACGACAATATCGATGTCGACGCAGCGCGCCTCCGCGGCATCGCAGTTTGCAACGTACCCGATTACTGCACCGGCGAGGTCGCCGATCATGCGATAGCAATGGCCCTGTCACAGGCGCGCGCATTGCCGTTTCTCGACCGCTGTGTACGAGAGGGGGTCTGGAAGCCTGCGCTTCCGCTACCGATGCCGTCATTCGATGTAATGACCTTCGGCGTGCTCGGCTACGGCCGAATCGGACGCGCCGCAATCGCGCGTGCGCGAGGATTCGGCTTCAGGCTCATAGCGTGCGACCCGTATGTGTCGGCGGCCGAGTTCCCGTCTGACGTCAAGGAGGTAGCCCTGGACGAGCTCCTCTCGCAGGCCGACATCCTATCCGTACATGTACCCCTCACCGCGGAGACAAGGCATGTGCTGAATCGAGAGCGGCTTGCCCGGATGAGGCCAACCGCCATTCTGGTCAACACGGCCCGCGGTCTTGTGATTGAGACCGCCGCGCTGGTCGAAGCTCTGCGCGAGGGACGACTCGGCGCGGCAGGGCTCGACGTATTTGATGAAGAGCCTCTGCGGGTCGACCATCCTTTGCTCTCGTTGCCGAACGTGCTTGTCGCGCCGCACTTCGCATGGCATAGTCGCGAAAGCAGGCTGAAGCTGTACCTCATGGCGGTTGAGGAGGCGATACGCGGCGTTCGCGGCGAGCCCCTGCGCAGCTGTGTAAACGGCGCGTTTGCACCCGGCGGTGACTGATCAGTTCGGTAATCCTGGTAGCGGATTGCTTCAGCCGTGACGCACGACGCCACGGCCTTGAAAGCACTTCACCCAATGAGGTCGGTGCGCTTCATCGGCGCACCTATTGAGTCATCTGCCCCTGTATGTCATCATTACGCTGATATCCGATGGTTAGGTGGATGGACAGACCCATGATGAGACAGACAAGGAGATCTCTCGGCTCGACGTGGAAGCGAGTCGCGCTCAGCGTTCCGGCTGCGTGCCTTCTACTCGCAGCCACTGTCTCGGGCGCAAGGGCGCAGGCGCCGTGGTCCTACGACACGCCAATCGACGCCACGACTCGTCCAGCGTGGCTGGATAAGGCCGTGATGATCGGCGAGGACGCTTGGACGCCGCCCGCTCGCACGTCGCTCAAGCCTTACATCCGGGCTCTGCGAGATGCAGGGTTCACCGTTATGAGGCTGTATTCGGACGAGTTTCGCCTCTATCCCTCCGGCGCGTCGGACACGTGGCCCGCGGATTTCCAGGCGGAAGTCGGCGAGATGCATACCGCGGGCATGAAGGTAATCGTATCCATCTATCCGGTCGACGTGTCGCGTGGAGCGCGCGATCTCGTGTTCGAGCATCCCGAATGGCGATTGCGCAGCAATGATCGGACGCCTGGCGCCCCGGGACTGGCCTGCCTCATCTCCCCGTATTGTGATGCGCTAATCGAGCGAATGGTTTCTCGCCTAAAGGAGTACGATGTCGACGGCTTCCAGCTCAACGGCTGGTACCAATCCGGGTATTGCCGTTGCGATAGCTGCAAGGAGCGATATAAGGCCGACACCGGCCTGGACGTCCCGCCGGCCGCAGACCCGAGCAATACAGCCTATCTACGCTATCTGGTCTGGAGGGACAAGAAACTGATTGATCGCTTTATTCAGCTGCGAAAGGCGGTCAAGGCTGCCAAAGCGGACGCCGTGCTGATCAACTGTAACGACAACGACTCGGCAGGAGCGTACCCCAGCTCGATGCCCGAGGCGCTCAACTGCCTGAACGACTGGACAAATAAGGAGTGGTGGGATCCGTCAGACGATTCCGCTGTGTGGCTGCTAAAGCGGCTGAGAGGCTCATCCGACGATAGGCCGGCAGGTATCCAGCCCTATAAGCCAATTCTCCATAACGTCGATGGTGGCCCGGTCGCCGACGAGGGATTCCATGTTTCGATCGCTGCTGCCCTGTTCCGGGCGCATGTGGTGATGGCGATGGGATCGATTCCGATCTACTGGCCGGGCGAGCGTAACGAGTGGACGAAACGCGACTCCGCGCAGGCAGTCAGAGCGCTTACAGAGTTCCTTCCCTATGTGCACGAGACTCGCTCGCTTCCGTATGCCGCCTGTATCGACTCGTACACGACCCTGCAGATGTCGCACATGGCTCCCGCCGAGACAGCCAGGCGAGTCGGCGCTCCCCGGATCGGCATCGCCAGGGCACTTATGGAGGAGCACGTTCCCTTCGACGTGATCTCCGAACACAACCTAACTGCAAAGCTTCTTGCACGTTACCGTGTGGTGGTCCTGCCGAACAACGCCTGTATGTCGGATCGACTGATTCAGCTGCTGCGTGCCTATGTGGCGCAGGGCGGCGGCTTGGTTGCGAGCTTCGAGACCTCGCTGTACAATCGCTGGGGTGAGCGAAGGCAGGATTTTGGACTCGGCGATCTATTCCAGGCAAGTTATCTGAGCACCGCACCGGCGGGCCCCAGCCGCATCGGACTATCTCCTCGAACACATCTCGTCACGAGCGATCCTGCCTTCACAGATCTGATAGGGACGACTGGAGACGCGGCCTACGAGGGCGGATTCACCCGTGTGAGAGCGCTTCCGCAGGCCCTTGTACCGCTGACCGGACTGGATGCGGAACACGAAAAGGATCTTGCGCTCAAGGACTGGAGTCCACTTATCCTGTCGGAGCACAGTGGTGGCCGAGTCGCGTACTTTGCGGCGGCGATGGATGCCGCCTATCTGGAGGCGGGCCGTCCTTACGAGCGCCTGCTCCTTGCGAATGCCGTCCGCTGGGCTGCAAAGCAAGAGCCGCCGGTCCGGATTACGGCGCCGGCGAACGTACAGGCCGGATTCTTCACGAAAGAGGATGCAAGCGCCAGGCAGACCATTGTACATCTGCTGAACGCAATCAACTCGACTGCGCGAGCCGGCTCCGACCACGAGCAGCAGGTTGCTATTCGACAGGGGGTAACCCCGGTGATGGGCGTGCGGGTTGCGTTCCTGGGCACCAGGCCGAATCAGGTCTACCTGGTCCCCGGCAAGACGCCGCTTGCTATCCAACAGTCAGCCAAAGGATGGGAAGTGGCGCTGCCCGAGCTCGGCCAGCACGCCGTGGTTGTGGCAGAGTACCCGCCGGCCGTCAAGCCCAGGGGCGGGAAATAACAGGAGAACAAGATGGGACCGATCCGCATCAGCTCCAACAAGCGGTACTTCGTCGATCAAGATCATTCGCCGTTCTTTTGGCTTGGCGATACGCAATGGGAGCTCTTCCGGCTAACCACTCCCGATCAGGCAAGGAAGATCATCGAAACGCGGCACCGGCAGGGCTACTCGGTGTTCCAGATCATGATGACGGGAGTCGGGGACGGGACGCCGCTGGATCTGAACGGGGAACCTCCGTGGATCGGAGACGACCCCGCGACGCCGAACGAAACCTACTTTCGCCCCGTGGACGCGATCGTCGAGATTGCACGAGAAGTCGGCATGATCCTGGTGATCGGCGTTTACCACCAACTGCATCGGGATCGAATCACAACGGCAAACGCGCGCACCTATGCCCGGTGGCTTGCCCAGCGATACCGCGGCGCGCCGCATATCGTGTGGAGCATGTATCCCAGGGCCGAACAGGAGTTTGTCCCCGTACTCCGAGAACTGGCGGCCGGTCTCCGAGAAGGCGACGGCGGAAGGCGCCTCGTAACCGTTCATCCCGATCCCAGCCCGACCTCCTCGAGCTTCATTAACGACGAACCCTGGCTGGATTTCCAC
>JBBQVV010000393.1:0-6673 GCA_038211235.1 Chthonomonadales bacterium
AGCATGCCCACTTCCAGTCACGCAGAAGGCACCTCAGGACGACGTAGAGGCCCGCATAGTAGAGGCATCCCGCCGCGGAAGCCATTCGAACCAGGTTATCGTACGCAAGCGGCACCCACCGCGAGATCAGCGCGACCAACAGCGGATAACCTACGCCATACTGGGAGTAGACCTGGCTGCCAAGTGCTCCGCCGCGGATGTAGCCTAGGGCTGGCCCCATGACAAAGAAGTCCCAGTGGTGCAGCCGTTCGATCTCATAGAACCGACCTGCAAGTCCCGCCGGATCCGGAATGCAAACCAGCGCGATCAGCAGCGCTGGTACTGCGATATCCCATCCGTTCCAGCGCGGATCGCAGTCGCCAGAGCCATCCGACCGGTACGTGTAGGCCAGCGCGCGAACCACTCTGTCGGTCCACGACGGCGGCACATCGATACAGTTCAGCCGAGGGACGACGATCCAAATCAAGGTGACGGCTGCTGCGAATATCAGGAGCCGGACGGTGGAGAGAGCGGCGCTCCCGGTAGGAGCCTGAGACAGGATCGCGCAAATGAGAGCGAAGCAGAGTGCACCGCCGAGACCGGTCGCACAGGTCCAGACGGCCCGTGATGAGGTCTGCACTTTTCGCCGACTGGTCGTCACGCGAAGTGTACAAGCGAGAATAAGGACAATCGTGCCAACTACACCAAGAACGTAGATGGAAAGCTCGCGTTCCGGTTTGAACAGCGTTGTTCCCGCGTTCGTCAGCCGTTCCAGCGCATGGGCCGAGACCGGGACCGTCCCGAACAACAGGAACCCTGCGTACATCGCCTGGACACCGATGATCGCCGCATAGAGAGCGTTTGTGAAAAGGTGGATTTTGCGATCCAAAGGCCATCCCCCATCCAGGTCACACCTAAACTGCCGAATTCATGAATCGCCTCGGCGATGGCAGGTCCCTACGGAGTCGTCCTGGACCCCCGCCCTACATTCGGACAGTTGGTCGCTTCGTGAACAATTCGATCTGAATCAGGACGAGTGGCTGCTCGGTGCATTCAGAAGGAGAGTCCTCAGACTGTCCGCGTCGAGCCCGGACTCCTTGCGATGGAACGTCTGTGATCCGTAGCGTCCCGACACGTAGCCCTGAGCGTGCAGATGCGAGAGCGTTCGGACCGGTCGTCCTAGAGTGAGCAGGAGGTGACCGAGCGCGTGCCCGACACTTCCATGCGCGACGTGCTCTTCGGCAACGATCAGGTGTCCGGTTCGTTCCAGGTCGGTCCAGAATGCGGCTGGCATCACCGCCGGATCCAACGGCAGCTCCGTCACGACCCAGACACTCGGCCGCAGGTCGGACGGCAGGATTTGCGCCATCTCAAGGTAGGAGCCGACAAGGGGACCCAGCACAACAAGCGTTGGGCCGTGTCCTTCGATGAGTCGCCTCCACGGCGCGTACGGAGGAAGCTCAAAGTCCGCGGGCTTCTCGTCTCTCCCAAGGCGCAGGTAGACCGGACGCGGAAATGTCGCCAGTCTGGGAATCAGGACGTCTACATCGGAATCGAATGCCGGTACCACCACGTGCATATTTTGCAGGCACAGGAGCGCTCCACAATCTTCGAGCGCATGGTGTGTCGCTCCCATTACGCCGTAACCATACCCGCCGCCGTTCCCTATCAGCCTTACTCCGAGATTGTGCAGGCATACGTCGTTTCGAACCTGTTCGTAAGGTCGCGCGTAGATAAACGGCGCGATGCTGTAGGCCCACGGACGCAGTCCGGCATGGGCCAGTCCGGCGGCAACGCCGATCATGTTCTGCTCAGCCACGCCGGCATTGATGAAGCGCCCGCCGGCCTCTTTCTCCAGCGCCTCGAGGGCGCCGAATCCAAGATCGCCGGTCAGGAAGACGAACTTCGGATCGGCCGCGCACTTCATGAGACCCGAACAGAGTGCATCTCTCAAGCCGCCTTCAGCTCCTTCCGCACATCGCCCAGGACTTCAGCCACCGCGCGGTTGTACAACTCCTCGCTCATCGGCAGGTAGTGCCACTCCATTCGGTCCTCCATAAAGGAGATGCCGCTGCCCTTGTGGGTTTGCGCAACGATGGCCCGCGTTCCCAGCTGAAGATCCGCGAACACATCTCGAAGCGCCCAGATATCGTGTCCCGCGACCTCGCTTGCGGGTACTCCGAACGATCGGAACTTGTCGGAAATCTCGGCATGGCCGGCGATATCACTCACGCGGCCGAAGCCCTGCAGGCCGTTGCTATCAACGATCAACGTTAGTGGCAGGCGCCGCTGCTGTGCAAAAATGAGCGCCTCCCAGTTGGAGCCCTCCTGCCATTCGCCATCGGAAAGCAGGCAGTACGTCCTGCCGCGCCCGCCCGTCAACTGTTCCGCAAGCGCGATTCCGCACGCCAGCGGGAGACCGTGCCCGAGGCTGCCGGTCGCGAATGGAATCTGCGGGAGATGGTGGGGCGAAGGGTGGCCGCCAAGGCGCGTATCGTCCTTATGAAATGTTCGCAAATCGTCGTCCGTCAGCACGCCGAGCGACCAGAGCGTCGTATAGAGCGCACCCGCAGCATGGCCTTTCGACAGAACGAAGCGATCGGCTTCCTTCATCGTGCCGTGGAACAGCGTCATCAGGATATCGAGACACGAGAGGTTTCCCCCGATGTGTCCGCATCTGCTCTCGAAGTGCATCCGCAGCAATCGTAACTTGGCATCTCGAATCCGCGTGGTGAGATCGTCGGTTGTCTTCATAGTCTATCCGGGTTGCGCAGGTTGCGCGACTGGCCCGACGCGCATCACACCGCGCACGTCGAGGTTGCGTTACTTTTGGCAGGTGACCGCCCATTAGTATCGTCCGACCCTGGCAATATTTCCGGCCGCGGAGAGTTTATCGGCGGAATTCGCATTCATCTTGAGCGATCTCATATTCGGCGGCGGTAGATCACGTAGCTTGTCCGCGTGACATCGACGCGATAGTTATCGCTCATCCAGCACCGGAGTTCAGGAAAACGGTCTAGACGATCGTACTGACCGGTAGGCCAGCCCCATCGGTAGACTACAAGGAGGTCCGGTGGCCGAGACCGCAGGTCCGACATCACCGTGACCCGCAGCCGCCTCAAATAGGGACGGTCGGCCGCGGTAAAGATTAGGTAGTCGCCCAGATAGCGTGTCGGAAGTGCGAGCTTCATGCGAAAGAGCGCATGGATGCAGCCTCCCGTCGTGTCGAAGGACTGCACGGTCTCGCCGGAATGCAGTCGCCGCGACAGGTCGCTCTCTAGCGAAGCAACCGTAGCGGACGTATCTGCCGTTAGAGCGCGTGCCTGTCCGAATCGCTCGCCCCATGTTCCAATGCCGACGATGAACGTAGACGTCAGGGCAAATACGGCAATTCGCACGACCCTTTGAGATGCCTTCAACCCTTCGCCGATGGTTGTAGCGACTAGAGCCCCGGAGAAGCCGACAAGCGGATAGAGTTGATATAGCCATCCCTTGGCCTGGACTAGATAGTGAAGCGCGCCATAGACGACGCCGAGCATCAGAATCCACCGTCGATGTTCCGCCCGTCCGTTGAGGAGTGAGACCGGTATCGTAAGCACGCATGGCAGCCAGATCGGCCAGTATTCGGCAACGTAGCTAACGAACGGTCTATCGTGCAGCCTCGAATAGATCGGCAATACGCCGGCCGCCATACTGATGAAGGACGGCAGTCCGCCGATCGCGGCCAGCCATGCCGCGAGAATGCACGGCAGGACGAGGCCGCCAGCCAGTACGGGACCGGCGACGCGCAAGCGATTCGTTTCGCCTGCCGCCGGCTGGAGCGCGGCCAAAGCGGCGACCGCAAGCCACATCATTCCCGCGAACGGCTTGATGCTCATGGCGCACCCGAACGCGATCCCGGACGCGAAGAGCAGTCGCCGCTCAAGTCGCATGTCAAGAGCACGGACAGCCAGGTATGCTCCTGCCGCCAGGAAGAGAAACTCGAGGTAATCTCGTTGACCCATGCCGGGCGCCCCGCTCGAGAGGTGGAACGTCGAGTAGGACAGCAAGGCAACGACGGCCCACGAACGGCCTTTTGGATAGCATAGGCTCCATAGGAAGCCGTTCGTGATCGCGAGCCAAAATAGATCGAATAGTCGCCAGCCGAGGTCGGAGTCGCCGAAGAGCGTAAGCACCAGCATGTGGATCACGTAGACGCCGGGTAGATTCATGTCTAGAATGTCACGATACGGTACGGCGCCATGGGCTACACGCCAGGCGATGTAGTGCATGATCGGGGCATCGTGGATGAGCGGCCAGCGAATTGACATCGTTAGCAGCGGCGCAAGCCCCGCGGCCATCCAGAAAAGCAGTCCCATGACGAGGGCGGCCGCAAGCCCGGCGAGGCTCGGGTCACGTTCACAGCGGATGGAAATGGAATAAGCGTGGAGCAGGAGTGAGTTGGATCGGGCGCCGTGCACTGAGGCTCGTGAGATGATCGGACGGAAGTAGACGACGCAGGCCACCAGTATCACGAGCGCGAAGCGGAAATCGATCAAGAGAATGCGATCAAGCCATCCGACATTGCCCACGCTCAGCACCCCTGACGCTTGCCACGAGCTTCCGGCCATCCGGAAGGGCGGCCCCAAGCCAATTATCGGTGAGAGCGGCGGCGAAGGTCAGAGGGGTTCGGCCTGGATCAGAAACTGGGAGTCCCAGGCAATATGGTAGAGAAACCGCAAGCAGAAGCCGTTCGGAGGAGGGTCGCTGCTTGGGCTGGCGTTCCTGATAGGCTCCAGTGGTACGAAGGCCGAAGGGGCGGCAAGGCAGGTTCAAGCGTCGATCTGACCGCTATCCGTGGATCTGAGAAGCATCGACGGATCGGCGTAGCCCGATGATGCGGCGGCGCGAAGGAGCTCGTCCGCCGGGGCGCCGTGGTCGGATGAGGCTGCCCGAAGCAGGTCGCTGCTATGGCGGATGTTCTCGATCCGCTGACGGAGTGCTGGGACGCACGATTCGGCCGCGATGCGCACGTCGTCGTAGAGGCCAAGTCCCGTGCCGGCCGCCAATCTCTCGACCGGCTCCAGGAAGGTCTCATCGCCCACCTGCTCGAGCGCCGTTAGTGTCGCTACGACAAACGGACGGGTCTCGGGGTCGTGCTTCGATAGCGGTCTTATAGTAAGTTGAGCGCGAAGGATCTTGCGCTGATCGGGCGTGATACGAGGCGCATCCGAGGCGCGAAGTCGGGGCAGAATGCCGGTCAGCCCCGCGCGAACGGCGGTTCGAACGCCCTTGTCGGGGATCTCCAGGGCTTCGACAAGAGGCCCGGCCCCGGCGATATCGTCGTACTTTGCAAGCAATCGGGCCGCGTTCTTGTGTGCCGGCGAGAATGCCACCGCTGCCGCCACAACTCCGGAGAACGATCCAATGTAGGTAAGCATCATGAACCGGTGCGTCACCAGGGCCACGCCCAACATTACAGAGACGTAGACCAGTATCCCGACAATGAGACCGACGCGGCGGTGACGCCGCTGACCCTGCTCGATTGTCATCAGACGGATCAGATCGCCGACTCGTAACTCTTCAAGCTCCTGTTGTGCTGCCGCACGCCCGGACCTCGTTCCTCGTCTCAGCCTGGTCCGTAACGCCGCGAGGTCCGCATCTCGCGATTCTGATTGATCAGTTACATCAAGTTGTCGAATCATTTGGAGCTACCTCGCACCGTGAGAACTGCACCAGGTTGGTGTGAAAGGTTGAACCTTCACCCATATCGGTCAATCGATCGGAAGTAAGCATGTTGACGTTGCCGCCCCCGCTGTCTCGGTGCCACCATAATGACGGAGACCAGGCGACTCCCGGTTTCACGTTTTCGCTGACGACCGCGCTGAGTCGCACCTCTCCACGCAGATTCCATACGCGGACCAAGTCGCCGTCACCAATACTTCGCAGTTCAGCGTCCACGGGATTGATCCAGATCCGCGGCGTCTTCTCGGCCTTCTGGAGAGACGCAACGTTGCCGAAGGTGGAGTTAAGAAAGTGATGCGCGGCAGGGGACAACAGGTTGACAGGAAACTTGCTTGCGAGCCGTGGATCGGTCTCTGCGCTCTCTTCCGCCGCCTCGTAACCGGGCAGCGGATCGTATCCTCCACGCTTCGCCTGCTCGGAATAGAGCTCGATCTTGCCGGACGGCGTTCGGAAGTGAGGTATCTCGTTGCCGCCATTTTTCGAAGCGGGTTGGAACTCCGTCCAGCGATCGGTGCTCGCCGAACCTAGCTTGGCGAACCCATGCTCCTGAAGGTACGCGAGCGTTATGCCCTCCATTGCAGGGTGATCCGTGTCAAGCGCGCCACGGATAATGTCTTCCGCCGTCTCATCGAACAGGCTGTCCGTGTACCCCATCGCCTTCGCAAGACCATTCATCACATCGATGTTGGGCCTTGCCTCGCCCATCGGCGGGATCGCAGGCTGACACAGATTGAGGTACATATGCCCATATGCTCGCATCAGGTCGAGATGCTCCATCTGCGTTGTCGCCGGCAGAAGTATGTCCGCATACCTCGCGGTATCGGTCATCATCTGCTCGTGGACGACGGTGAAGAGATCCTCGCGGCTCAGGCCGGCCAGC
This sequence comes from Chthonomonadales bacterium, assembly GCA_038211235.1. GTDB lineage: Bacteria > Armatimonadota > Chthonomonadetes > Chthonomonadales > Chthonomonadaceae > DATGJU01. The sequence continues at coordinate 6,584 of JBBQVV010000393.1, forward strand.
ACGCGATTCGAGTCGGGCGCGACGCCGGCAGGGTTGGAGTTGAAGACGAAAAGGGCGCGCAGAGGCGGCTCCTGCTCCTCCAGCAGGGCG
>JBBQVV010000394.1:0-6665 GCA_038211235.1 Chthonomonadales bacterium
CAGCTCGACGATCTGGCGCAGCCGCAGAATCTCCGTATAGAACCTTGAGACCCCTCCTTGAAGCGAGTCGTGCGTTCGAAGCGATGCGCCGATCTGGAGCGGCGAGAGCCGCAGGCTCGCCGCGCGCACGGGTGCGCCCGCGAGCGCCAGTACGGTGTTTACACCAATCGTCCGCAGAAGCGTGCTCTTGCCGGACATGTTGGAGCCGCTCACGACAAATAGCCTGATGTCACCGATCTCAATGCTGTTGCGGACCATTCCCGATTCCGAAATCAACGGATGGCCGATTTCGGCGGCAGCGAACGACGGACCGGTCGCGACGAGCTCCGGAAAAGGATCGGCTTGATGCTCGTACGCGTAGCCCGCAAGTGACGAAAGCGCCTCGAACTCTCCCACGGCGCGTATCCAGGATCGCAGTCTTGATCCGTTGGAGCGCCTCCACGCCTCTATCGCAAACGCAAAGTGGACCGACCAGAGCAGCAGGCGGGCGAACGGCGCGAAATAGATGCTGGCCTGAATCTGCAGCCATTCCAACAGGCGACGCAGCCGTCGAATCTGCATCGAGGGAGCAGCCGCACCGGAGTCTAGCTCATCTCGCAGCGCTCGAAGAAGTTCTGCATCCCATGACTCCCGCTCGAGCCGCTCAAGTATTCCTGTAAGAGCCTCCAACGAGGGCATCGATCGATCGACGGCTTGGAGCGCGATTGAGAGTGGCTTTCGCAGAGAATAGAGGAACAGCTGGCCCACCGCCAGCACCGCCACGAGCGGAACTGGTCCAGCACCTAGCGGCCACCACGCAAGAACGGAAGCGACGCCTGCGATGGACAGGGCGACCGCGGCTGGCCGAAGCCACCGCGCCTGCAACAGTGCAGGCGCCTCTCCCCAGTTCGCCAGAGCGCTCTCGTTCGTGACGGTCTCCTCGCCCAGGAGCGCCAGCTCTTCTCGAAACTCGAGACGGGTCCGCAGATCCTTTACGGCCCTCTGCCTCGCCTCAATGGTTTCGACGTCCGCGCTACGGAGGAGCCATGAGGCGAGACACTTCTGGCCGGCGCCTGTCCGTGCGATGCAGAGCAGGTCGAACAACGAGCCGCGGCCAAACAGGTCGAGATCGGCGGCATACGGATGGTCACGAGGTGCCAAATCGTCGCGCGTTACGCCGCGGCCAACCCAGCGGTTCTCCAGTCTACGCAATCCGGCATCATAAAACTCGACCGCGCGCTCGGCCCGCTGTTTGCGCTTGAGGATGCGCTCGTGCGCCGCCATGAGCACTACGAAAGCGACCGCAGGCGCGACGAGCCACCATCCGGACATTAGATGCGGCCCAAATGCCATCCACGCGATGAGCACGGCGAGAAGTGCAACCACCGTGCGCAGATGGCTGATCGACAGGTCTCGACGGACGTGTTCGGCCAGGGAGCGCTCGCGCGAGCCGCGCCTCTCAAGATATTCGCGCGCCGCGCCATCCGTCGGTGTGGCCGCCTCGCTCCTGTCCGCGACCCCCGCAGTGCCCATCTCGCAGTCTCCCCAACTTTCCTTGCGGCCAGTTGAAACAATCAATCCTACATAGCGGTGAGGCCAGAAGCGGCCGTTACCGGTGACATTATACCGGTCCACCCTGCCGCGCGATAACCGTCCGTTCGTAAGCAGCCGGTATCCAAACGCCTGACTCAACTGCGTCCGGACGGGCCTGCGCTGGACTGATCCTACAAACTCCAGGTTAACGCCCACGCGCGTCAGCTGTTGGTTCAATGTGTCAAGGTCCTCAGCGAACCGGCGCACGAGAGGGCTATGCATAGTATAATCATATATCCGTACCCCAATCGCCAAATGCTCTCTGGTTTCAGCGATGGGGTCGGGGAGCGACCGAAGAAACGGGGTTCTTGTTCCAATGGCTGAACTCGCCTCAGCAGCAAAATGGTTCTCCGCGCGCGGCGCTCTGACGCTCACGATTCTGTTCACCGGCCTTGTGGCCGCGAATTGGTCGAGGGCTGCTTTTGCCACTCTACCGACTCGCTCACCCGTCGCGGTGCAGGTTCGGGTCGACTACCTGCGCGACGTCCGGCCCATCCTCGCCGCGAACTGCTTTACCTGCCACGGTCAGGACGATAAGAAACGACAGGCCGGTCTGAGACTGGACACCGCTGACGCGGCTTATCAGAAACTTGCGGACGGCCAGACGCCGGTCGCACCGCGTCGGCCGCTGTCCAGCGCGCTCTATCTTCGCATTGCGGATCGAAGCAGCGCCGTAATGCCGCCTCCTGCGAGTGGCAAGAAGCTGTCAAAGGCCGAAATCGCGCTCCTGAGGGCCTGGATCGAGCAGGGCGGCCGATACGCTCCTCACTGGGCGTTCAATGCGCCCACGCGGCCTGCTTTGCCGACAGTCCGGCATACGGGATGGCCGCGCAGCGCAATCGACACGTTCATTCTCAAACGTCTCGAGGCCGAGGGCATGACGCCTTCGCCGGAGGCGGATCGCTATACGCTCGTCAGGAGGGTCTCTCTCGATCTGATCGGGCTGCCGCCTACTCCGTCCGAGGTTCAGGGATTTGTCTCGGACCGCTCGCCCGATGCCTATGACAAAGTAGTCGATCGACTGATGGCGTCGCCCCACTTTGGCGAGAAATGGGCGCGTAAGTGGCTTGACATTGCGCGATACGCCGATTCGGCCGGTTACGGCTCCGATCCGCTCCGGCCGAACCTCTGGCCGTACAGGGACTGGCTGATTAACGCTCTCAACCGGAATCTTCCCTACGACCGCTTCGTCACCGAGCAGCTGGCGGGCGACCTACTTCCGAATCCAACGTCGGAACAGCTGATCGCCACGGCCTTTCATCGCAACACAATGACAAATACCGAGGGCGGGACCGACAGGGAGGAGTTTCGGACGGCAGCTGTCAAGGACCGAGCCATCACGACCGCGCAGGCGTTCATGGGACTAACGATGGGTTGCGCGCAATGCCACTCACACAAGTTCGACCCGATCGCCAATCGAGAGTTCTACGGGTTCATGGCGTTCTTCAATCAGACGGAAGACAACGATCAGCCTGATGAGCGCCCTACCATTCCACTGCTACCGGAACTGGAGCGCGCGAGGATCGAGGACCTGAGCAGGGAGATTGCTTCACTTGCGGCGAGTTCACCGCGGACGCCGGAGATCAAGGCCGCGATCGAAGTAAAGAAGAAGGCCCTCGACGCAATAAAGCCGGTCAACCTTCCTGTGATGAGGGAGCTGCCGCCGGACAAGCGGCGCCAATCTTACGTCCTGACGCTCGGTAATTTCCTGCTGAAGGCCGATAAGGTCGATGCCGATTTCCCGGCTTCCTTCTCCAGGGCGCCCAGTGAAGCTCCGCGCAACCGGCTGGGCGTCGCACGATGGATTGTCAGCCGGGACAACCCACTTACGGCTCGCGTCGAGGTAAACCGGTTATGGGCGCAGATCTTTGGCAGTGGCATCGTTCTGACGGAAGAGGACTTCGGGCAGCAGGGAGCGCTGCCGTCGCATCCGGAGCTCCTGGACTGGCTCTCCGTAGAATTCATGGATAGAGGCTGGGACGTCAAAGCCACTATTCGCCAGATCGTCACGTCGGCGACATACCGGCAATCTGCCCGGGTCGATACAGCACGACTTGCGATGGATCCGCGGGACCGGCTACTGTGGCGCTATCCTCGCCGGCGCTTGGACGCCGAGGGAGTACGAGACCAGGCGCTCGACCTGAGCGGACTATTGAGCGAGAAGTTAGGCGGTCCTTCTGTCTTTCCGCCGCAGCCGGATGGGCTGTGGCAGGCTGCATTTAACGGAGAGCGCACCTATCCGACGAGTGCCGGCGAGGACCGGCATCGACGCGGCATCTATACGTTCTGGCGGCGGACCACGCCCAACCCGAGCATGGCAACATTCGATGCGCCAAGCCGCGAGATATGCACGCTGCGCCGCTTCCCAACGAATACGCCACTACAGGCGCTCGTAACTCTTAACGATCCGGCTTATCTCGAGATGGCCCAGTCTCTTGGTCGCAGGATCGTCAACGAAGGAGGCGGCACCACGGGGTCCCGCATCCGTTACGCCCTGGAATTGGCGTTAGCGCGTCCACCGTTACCTGAGCAGATCACTCCGCTGATGGACCTGTACGCCCGGGAGGCTGCACGCTATAAGTCGGACGATGCAGGCGCAAAGAAGCTGTCGACCGATCCGCTCGGCGCCCTGCCGGCCGGTCTGGACTCCGCTGAAATGGCGGCATGGACCGTCGTATCCAATGTCCTCCTGAATCTGGACGGATTGCTCACTGTCAGGTGACGGCTGTGGGTCAAATTCACGGCGTGTAAAAGGTCGTTTCCCAAGTGCGACATGTCGCTGATTCACATGCGTAAAGATCCGGAGAGATCGATGGACCTAAAGCTTGAGACCGCGCGGGCCGTTACGAGGCGCACATTCTTCGGTCAGGCGGGCATCGGATTAGGCGCCATGGCACTTGGCTCCCTGGTGGGCGACGGCGCAGCCGGCCAGACACGGCGGCCGGCTCGCAATCCGCTGGCGCCACGCCGGCCGATGCTGCCATGTAGGGCGAAGAACATCATCTACCTGCACATGTCTGGAGCGCCTCCCACCCTCGATATGTTCGACTACAAACCCGAGCTCGTCAAACTGAATATGCAGCCCTGTCCGGATTCGCTGATGAAGGGCGAGCGATTCGCCTTCATCAAGGGCATTCCGAAGATGCTCGGAACGCCCTACAAGTTCAAAGAGTACGGCCAGAGTGGCGCTATGGTGAGCGAAGTCCTGCCGCATACTGCCGGAATCGTCGACGACATCACGATCATTCGATCGATGAACACCGATCAGTTCAATCACGCGCCAGCCGAGCTTTTTCTCTATACGGGGAATGCAATCGCGGGCAACGCCTCGATGGGATCGTGGCTTACCTATGGCCTCGGTTCGGAGAACCAAAACCTGCCGGGGTTCGTCGTACTCATCTCCGGTGGCACCGATCCCACGGGAGGAAAAAGCCTCTGGAGCAGCGGCTTCCTCCCCTCCGTCTATCAGGGCGTCCAGTGCCGCTCCACTGGGGAGCCGATTCTGTACCTGAACGACCCTCCCGGAATGAGCCGGCAGACGCGCAGGGATAGCCTCGACGCACTGGACAGGCTAAACGCGCTCGAGGCCGCGGACTACGGCGACCCCGAGACGCTGACGCGTCTTTCGCAGTATGAGCTGGCCTACCGAATGCAGATATCGGTTCCGACCGTGATGGACATCTCGAAGGAGCCCGCCGCCATTCAGGAGATGTACGGCGCAAAGCCCGGGCAGGCGTCATTCGCGAACAACTGCCTACTGGCGCGGCGTTTAGTTGAGCAGGGCGTGCGGCACGTTCAGCTCTACGATTGGGGCTGGGACATTCACGGTACTGGAACGGGAGACGACCTGATGACGGCGTTCCCGAAAAAGTGCCTGGAGATGGACAAGGCAGCGGCGGCGCTGGTGAAGGACCTTAAGCAGCGGGGACTGTTGGACGAAACCCTGGTGGTATGGGGCGGAGAGTTCGGCAGGACGCCCATGAACGAGGCGCGAGGCGGATCGACATACCTTGGTCGGGATCACCATCCGCACTGCTTCTGCCTGTGGATGGCGGGTGGAGGTATCAAGCCGGGCGTCGTCTACGGCGAGACGGATGAGTTCGGCTACCGGATCGTCCGTGACAAAGTCACGATTCGTGACCTGCAGGCGACGATCCTGTACACCATGGGTGTCGATCCCTACAAATTGAGCTTCAAGTTTCAGGGTCTCAACAACCGGCTGATCGGTCCCACGGATGAGGGAACGATACATAAGGACTTGCTTGCGTAGTCCGCGCAGTTCCGCGAATCCGTTCATCAGTCGTCAGCGTGCTCAGTTGAAGCCGTTCGCATCTGCCCGCGCCCGACTCTCGCTCGTCCAGTGGGGCAGCCGTCACTCAGCGGACATTCCGAACAGTGAGGACTATTGCGACGGCATAGCTCCTGCCCGTGCTGCCGTAGGAGCTGGTGCGCGCGAACGAGCCAGTCGAAATCCGAGAGCAGTGCAGCAGGCGCCGCGGCTGCAACGGCGCTCTGGGCTGAGCGATAGGAGGCCGAATAGTCGGCTGACTCCGTCCCATAGCCATTGCGCAGCAACACGCGCAGGCCGTTTGACTCCCATGCCGGAATCGCGGCAGTCCGTGTGAACAAGAGAATTTTGTCCGCACCTGGATCGCCAATACTCGGAAATCTCTTTATCGCGCGCCGGGCCTTCGCGATCGGCAGCTTAAGCGTGGCATCGAGGTTCCCATCGAAATCATCCACCACAATCTCGGCGATCCGTCGAAGCCTCTCGACGCGATGTTCCGGCACGATTCCATGCCGCGCTACCGCGAGCAGCGCTTCGTGCGGCGCGCTCAGGATCTCCTCCGCCCGAAGGCCAACCGATTCTCGCAGTAGGTCAAAGGCCTTACGACGTTCCGAATCACTCGCCAGATAGGCGACGTTCTCCCACAGAATCATGCCGAGCGCATCGTCGGGATCCGGCCGCTGCGGAGTTCCGTAGTGCGCGTCTAGCCGATCGACGATCTCCTCGATCGAAAGGTGCGCCGCAGCGATCGAGCCTTCGACGTCAGAGTTCTGAGAATCCAATTGCGGGAGCCTTCCTATCGATG
>JBBQVV010000395.1:0-6597 GCA_038211235.1 Chthonomonadales bacterium
GTGTAGCCGTACAGTCCGCCACCGGTCCAGACGCTGCGATGGTCGGGATCACCGGTTTTGCCCCAACCCAGATCGAACATGCGAGCATGGTACGGATCCACTTTCGTGTCTGAAAATACCTTTCCCGTGCTCATCGCGATGTCCCACTTCGCCAGATCGCGAACACTCGAGAGGAGGCAGCCAGAGCCCAGATACTGCTGCGGACTGAAGTACTCCGCGTTGTACAGCGTGCCGCGGGATCGAGATCGGTAGTAGGCCGTGGCGCGGCCGGGAATCACGTCTGACCGGCTGTCGACGCGAGTTGCATCCATCTTGAGAGGGCCGAGGATGCGTTCGCGCAGGCACTCCTCGTAAGACTTTCCCACCACCTTTTCAATGATAAATGCCAACAGCGTATAGCCGGTGTTGCTGTAGTGGAATTGAGAGCCCGGCGTAAAATCGAGTGGCATGGCCGCAGCCTGCCTGATGATCTGTTGCGGTGTATAGTCGGACCGGACGGTCTCATCCCAATCCGGCAGTTCGGGCATGTTCTTGATGCCGGAGGTATGACGCAGCAGATGGCGAATCGTGATGGTCTGCCACGAGGCGGGCGTACCCTCGATATACTTCGCGATCGGGTGCTCGATCGAAAGCTTGCCGTCGTCCGCCAGCATTGTGACGGCCGTAGCAGTGAATGCCTTCGTCATTGACGCGATCAAGTAGAGGGTGTCGGCCGTGGCTCGCGCTTTGGCCTCGACGTTCGCCAGCCCGTACCCAGCCGCCTTCACGAGCCTGCCGTTGCGGACAACGCCTACCGACATGCCTGGAATGCCTCGCGTTTTTATCTGCTCACGGCAGTAGTCGTCCACAGGATCCGCTCTCGAGGACAGCATTGCGGCGTGCTCCATTGGGATAATCCAGACGAGAACAAGCGCGATAGTAACAGCCCGTCCGCGGCATTCTTTTCGTAGATCTGCCAGAACTTCCACCGTTGAGTTACAGAGTAATGTTCGCAAATTGGAGCAGACGTTCATTGGCTCGTCCGGGGTAAGATTACCCTAAGTTTGACTTCCACTCTGCTCGGAGTGTACGCGGGGCGTTGCGGAGTGTACTCCCATACGCGCGCTTGTGCAAATATCGCCTGTTGAGCGCGATTGATCTGGCCTGTCGGACGGGCCAGACGTGTCCGACGCACCTATCTGATCGTGTGGCGGGCCGAGAGATAGCCATATGAGTGGCCGCTTCCGATTCAGCCCAATACCCAATACCTGAGGCTCCCATTGAGGTTACACCTATGCCCGTCGCCCTTACACTGATGTTTCTGTTACTAATCGTATTTCCCGTGAACGCACAACCTCCAAAGGTCGCTCCCTTGCACACCTATCCTCAGCTACTCTGTACACGCTATCCGACCGGCACGGCGCTTCCTGCCGGCGTCAAGAAGCCGGCGCTGAACTTCGAATTCGTAGTTCGCGAAGGCCTGCCGGCCGGAGCGGTAATCCTCTCAGCGGCACGGACGCGACGTGGAGTCACCTGGGTCGTTACGGATCGCGGCGGCTTCGAGCAGGTGAATGGACGTTATCAGCCGCTCGGCCCGCCACGTGTCGTGAAGCCTCACGGTCCCTACGTGCGCACGGACACCGTGGTCAATTGTGTCGCAGCGGATAGTGACGGCCACATCTGGGCCGGGACGACGACCGGGGTCTACGTGACAGATGGCGGCATCGTCTGGCACGGCCTGGAAAGGGCCGACGGCATGCCGATCGAGGATGTCCGTACACTGCTTATCGCGCGGAACGGGGATGTGTGGGGAGGCACGGAACAGGGCGCCTGGAGGCTGCGCGACGGGCGGTTCCGATACTTTTACGGCCAGCGCTGGATCCCGGGCAATCGCGTGAGCGCCATATGGGACGATGATCACGGGCGGGTCTGGCTGGAGACCGATGCCGGAACCTCGTGTATCGAAGAGAAGCAGATGACGCTCGGCCAGAAGGCGCGCACCTTCAATACCCTGACGCAGACCTGGAACAACCGTCGGGGCTATCTTAACGAACGATCCCTGAAGATACCCGGCGACCTGACAGGAAGCGTATTCGATGTCAGCGATAACGACGGCCTCTGGAACGCGATCTACGTAGCCGCCATGTCGTTCCGATACGCCGCGACGAAGGACCCCGACGCAAAGCGGCAAGGCTGGCAGGCGCTCAACGCGATGCTCGATCTCGAGCGGCTGTCGGGTATTCCGGGGTACCCGGCTCGCGCAGTAGTTATGGATGAAGAGCTAGCGGCCGGCGTACAGGGATTTGATCCAAAAGACACCGTCCGCGTTCCAGGCGAGACAGACCTGATCTGGTTCCGATCCCCGGTCGAAAAGAACGTCTGGTGCAAGGGCGACACGAGCAGCGACGAGCTGGATGGCCACTACTTTGCCTGGCTCACCTACTACGACCTGGCGGCAACGGACGAGGAGAAGGCGAAGATCGCGGCGACCTGTCGCCGCATTACGGACAATATCATCGCCGGGGGCTACAACCTGATAGGCCATACGGGGCGCAAGACGAGATGGGCGATATTTTCTCCAGAGACGCTAAACGACGATCCGGCCTGGTGGGACCAGAGGCAGATGAACTCCCTGGAGCTGCTCGCCTACATGAAAGTGACAGCGCACGTTACCGGGGATCCGAAATATGAGCGTCTGTACGAGCAGCTTATCCACGAACATCACTATCTATTGAACACGCTGGAGTATCGCAGGGGGTTCTTCGGCGAGTGGCAGAACATCAACCATTCCGACGACGAGATGTACTTCATGGGCTTCTACGATCTACTGACGCTCGAAAAAGATCCAGACAGGCGGCGCGTACTGCTCCAGTCCTTCTGCCGGGGCTGGGAAGGCGACGGGATCGCGCAGCCGCTCAAACCTGAGCGCAGCCCGGTCTATAACTACCTGTTTGGCGGCCTATCCGGCCGCCCATGCGCGCCGGACGAGGCGGAGCAGACGCTGCGGGATTGGCCGTGGGACCGTGTCAACTGGACGATGAAGAACAGCCATCGCGCCGATGTCTCGTTCAAAGAGGGGCGCGGACTCAAGGCCGTCTCGGAGCTGACGCAAGTGCTGCCGATCTCAGAGCGAGCGCTTCACCGCTGGAACGGCAACCCCTGGTCGCCGGACGGCGGCGCGGACGGCCGCAGCTACGACGACGGCGGTGCGTGGCTGCTCGGCTACTGGGCCGGCGTCTACTTCGGATATCTCCCGGCGGAACGGTGAAGGCTTCTCCGCCGTTCTCGCTCTTCCTCCGGACCTCACCGGCTAGTTGACGCCCGCCGAATATGTCGATAGACTGCTGCGTGCCAGGTTCCCGGACCTATGAGCACGCGCTGCAACTCGGCTGGTCCTATGGCGATTCTCCGACGATCGTGATGACAATTAGAGAACTGCCTTCCACGATGGAGAGCGTGGTCTTTTGCTCAGGCTGGTTCGCCTGATAACGCCGGCCCGAAAGGGCCCGCAAAGCACTCGCGCTGGAGGAAACATCATGTCGGGGGACGACGGTATCATCGGGGTTTCGGATCACGGCGGTTGGGCGGTGCTGGTGACGGTCGCGTGCGACGGGACGCTCCTCGACCGTCGCCGCGTCGAACTGGTGGACGGGGACCTGCCGAAGATTCCGCATCACAGCGAAGGGCAGGCGCTTCCGCTCGATGAGGCAGTGGCGCTGGTGGAGCGCGTGCGGGCGTCGGCGGAACGGCACGCGAAGCTTGGCCTGGACGCCGTAGCGATGGCGGTGCCCGGGCGGATCCGAGGCGTCGCGCTTCGCCAGTGCCCAGCGCTGCCACCAACCATTGCGGAGCGGATCAAGGACTACCGGGCGCGGAACGTCGCCGACTGGGTGATGTACCGCAAGGCGCTAGCCGCCGCGGCCGAAGCGCACGGTTGGGCCGTCCACTGGTACGACGCGAAGAAGGTGCTGGATGCAGCGAGCGAGGCGCTGCGCATCGAGGATCTCGATGCCCACTTCCTCCAGCTGAGGAGGTCCGTCGGGCCGCCCTGGGGCAAGGATCACAAAGTTGCGATGGCAGCGGCGGTCGTCGCGGCCAGGGCGGGCTAGAGGTTGGCAGAGGCCCGACGGAAAAGCCCGGCAAGTAACGGAAGGCTCGAAGTCGTGGAGTAACTGTCGAAATGCCCACTTCCGCTTCTTGACAGCGGGAAAACCATTAGATACAATCAGAAGTGATTACGTGCGCCCGGTGCCGAAGCCCGTATTATGAGAAGAGTTACAACCATGGCGCTGACAATTAATCTTTCACTTGAAGTTGAGAGCCAGTTGGAGAACGAAGCGGGGCTGCGTGGTCTGAACGCATCGGAATATGTTCTGCAGCTAATCCAGACCGCGCTTCCTGAGGGGCCGAAAACCGGTTCCGACTTAGTCGCATACTGGCAGCACGAGGGCCTTATCGGCTCCAGGCCGGACATTATTGACAGCGGTGCTAACGCCAGAATGCTACGGAGCAAATCTGAAACGCGTGAGCCAGACTAGCCATGCACATGGTCGATTCGGACGTCCTGATCGACATCCAGCGCGGACATCCGCCGGCTGTAGCGTGGTTCGCCGGACTTACCGAACTACCATCTGTATGCGGGCTGGTGGTGATGGAGCTCATTCAGGACGCGCAGAATACGAACCATTTGGTCGACGCGCTCAAGTTGATAGCGCCCCTCTGTATCTACTGGCCGCCTGAGGCCGACCAGGCGATCGCCCTCAGTCATCTGCAGGCCTTCCGTTTGTCTCACAGTCTGGGTCTGTTGGACGCGCTAATCGAAGCGTGCGCGATAGGCCGCGGCGCCACGATTTGTACATTCAATACGAAACACTTCAGTGTTGTTCCTGGGGTGACGCTAGACCAACCATATGCTCGTTAGTCCTTTCTTATTGCCGCCCGCATGGTTTTGACACGCTCGGGATTCTGCGCGTTCGACGGCCCCTCGATAAGCGCGATCAATGACCTCCTCCGACGCCACAAAGCAGCTCGCTCTGAGAGATCCGGGTCCAATTGGCAATCGACTTGTCAAAGCCAATTGCGACCCGCTCACCGGCACCAGTCGTCCATTATTTACTGACAAATCACGCCAAACCCTGGCTCTAGACCGTAAAAACAACAAGAATGCACCCAACGAACCAACTTTTCATCCTACTCCCTGTCCGCTTGCACGCCACGGGGAGAAGGGCAATGATGAGGGCGACTTCTTCGTCAACGACTTCCGATCCGTCCGAAACACCAGCCCACGATCCACTTAGGGCAACTCTCGTCCTCTCTCACTAACGCTCGTGTTGGGGAGACGGCGCTCCCGGACCGGAGAGGCAGGGAGAGCGCACCCGGCCCCTGCAGTTTTCGCCTTATCTGCGTTCATCTGCGCCATCTGCGGATAAGTTGTTCGTCTCTGTGAAAATCGGTGTAATCCCATACGGGCCGTAGGGCTGTGGATTCAGCGTTTCCTTATCAGCCAGATCTCGGTAAGCCGTGACTGCACGCGCCAGTTGAGCTCGGGCTCGAAGGTGAGATCGAACGTAACGGTGATCGCGCCGTCGCGTGTGAGGCCGCGAGGCACCGGGAACTCCTTCACCTCCCCCACCTGCTTGCCGTTGAGCGTCGGTGCGAGGCGGACGCCATTGACCCGGAGGAGGCACTCGCCGCAGCCCGTGGTCCTGATGAGATAGTCGGTATCCGGGTCTAAGGCGTTGTACTTCAGCGCGGTCGGCCACGATTCGTCGCTGACCCACGATTGTCTGGCCCGAGCGAGAGGGTTGTTCTCGATCCAGAACATGAAGCCTGGCAGCGCCATGTTGTCCATGTCGAGCAGCGGCCCGGCAAGCCTCTCGTTCCTCACCTCGTGCGGCGATTTCGCAACATTGCCGATGTCGTCGTAGAAACTGCCTTCGCCCGGTCGCTCCCACGTCGCGATCGTCTCCAGACGCGCAGCCCGCTCCTCCTCGGTCGCCAACCTGCGCACCTTCGTGAACTCATCCTCCAGCCACCATCGGTTGTTCAGCGGATAGTTCAGAAAATCGAGAACGGCGCCCCGTTCCGCGCCGCTGGCGTGGTACTTCGGAACGCTGGACTGCAGGCCGATGGAGCGATAGAGGTCCTCGCTCAGCTGCGTAATCCGCGCCGCGAGTTCGGGCCGGGCAGGATGACTCTCGGCCCGGCTTAGCACGGAAGCGGCCTGGTCGATAGCCTTACCGGACCCGATCGTCCGCGCCGTCAGCATCTGCGAGTTCGCCTCCACTTCGAGTGCGGATTCGTAAAGCAGCCGATCGCGAACGTAGGCGTCGTAATACGCCCGCAACAGCAGGGACTGCCAGCGCCAGTTCGATTTCAATTCCGGCGCCTGCGTCTCCAGACCGCGCCAGAGCGCGAACGTGCCGTCGACGCCGCCATTTGTTGCGAGGCCACCTTCCCAGTTTCGTTCGAGCGCGAATATCCCGGCGGCCGCGGAGTCGGCGACATCCGGCCCGAAGAATAGCCGGCTGTACTCTGCCAGAATTGTATTGAGGTCCGCCGACGGGTCCCACTCCAGCGCGCTCCAGACGATCTTGTTCACGTCGTCGTGGATGCCGT
>JBBQVV010000396.1:0-6596 GCA_038211235.1 Chthonomonadales bacterium
GACGTTGAGTATCTAGCGAGAGTGCAAGCGCAAGTCGTATGTTCCCGCTCGCTCTTCATTCTCCACCCTGTTCTCTAGGCGACCATGCCGTTCCGCATGAAGCAAGTGTTCCTGTTTACTGCACTCGCCGGAGAGAAGCGAACATTTTTCGCCTTGCACTGAACACTGACTTCTTTTGCGAGGATGCAATACGTCATGCGAGGCTCCGGACCGCGTCATCGTCTTGGCCAAGTATCGAGTCCCTATGCCTGGAAACCGTGGTCCAGGCGGCCGGCTCCAGCACTCACGGCGGAGGAGGCGCTGCAACACAAGGAGAGCCCTTTCGTACGTGACGCGCGACGGCAGTTGTCCACGTTCGGGAGTAAGACCGACATGCATTCGGTCTACACGCTGGCCGACCAACTGGAAGCCGCCGAACGTCAGCGGCCCCCCGTCCGTTCAACGCAACGGATGGATGAAAGGGAGGCCGAAGCGGCGAGGGCGCAGTTAGAGAAGGTGTTGTCTCAGAGTAGAAACACTCCGCTGAAGGCTGATATAGAGCAGTGCGCGAAACTGGGTTTTGAAGAACTCGATGTTGTATTCGTCTTTCGACGCCGGCTCGCCTCCTCGTCCTCCGCAATAGCAACGCCAATTGCGGCGGAAGGTTTCTGAAGCTGGTCGGCATCGCCGATGTGCTGATCCATCCAATGACTCACTTGCACGCGCTACACTTGCTGCAGCCGTACGGCGCATTTCGTGGCGGAGACCGTGCGTTTGCGCTGCTTATCGAATGGCGCGGCTTTTTTTAGGCAGCGGGCCCCGCAGAGCATCGTAATCGAGCGGTGCCGCAGAGAGTGTTCGTGGCAGCCTTCGGATCCCCGTTCATCGCGTCGCAGCGTGGGCAGTGTAAAACAGACCATCCCGAGCGCCAAAGCGCGAGCCGGTTCTGTAAGGAATCACTGAGTCGCCAAAATATGCTCGCATGGCACTTCGTCGTAGCTCTCGAGACGCGCAAACGGTCAACGAGACTAGCTCGCCCGTATTCCCTTGTAAGGTTGGCCGACCTCGACAGCACTTGGCCAAGGACGACAGTCAGGTCGTTGGCGCCCGGTCGACTGGTGGCCATTGATGCACGATATTGCAGCGGCGCCAATCAAGTAGGCCGCACAGCGGCGACGACCACGTTCCGCACAGCGAGCTGGCGCGCCCCGCGACGTATCCGTCATTGGCGCCACGCACGCAGTCCCTTTCAGCAACGTATACCGCCAGGCACTCACGCGCACTGGAGATCGCTCCTCGCGGCCTGGGCAGCTGCGCGAAGCCTGGCTAACTCCGGCAGCGCGCCCCGGCGCGCATGCTCACACTGGGCGCTCAGGCGCCGCAGCTCATGCGGCGTCGCACGCAGGACTGTCTCCAACTCATCGCGGCGTCGCGCGATTTGTGCTTCAATCCGTTGCGCGTCGGTCGCATCAATCTGTTGATTTGGATCGAAAACGAATGACGCGAGACACCCCAAGTGCCAATGTACCAGAGTATTTGCCTTCACGCCTCCGATACCCGGCACGGCCATGACTTTTGTCCGCGTCACATCCGCAGCCGTCTCAATTCCGAACGATTGAAGCGCCGCCACCAAGTTGGCGCCGATCCCCTGCAGTCTCGCTCTGCTAATGTAGTAGCGTTCCAGGTGTCGGCGTTTCTGATTGAGCTCGCGTTCGCTGCGCAAGGCAGCTAGAAGGCGCATTCGCTCGCTAGCCAATGCGCTGTACCTTGCTCGCTCCTGCTCAGCGAGCTCGCGCTGCTTGCGGAACCTCTCTTGAGCGGACTTAAGTCGCGATTCCAGCTGTGACTCAGCGGAAGCGAGAGCAGATTCCGCAGCCTGGAGAATACTATCCCGCCGACGACGTTCCGCCGGAAGCTCATTGATTGAACGTAGCGCAATACACAATACCAGCAGGACCAAGGCGGCAAAAAATAGAGGTTGCGACTGCGCGAACACCGAAGCGACACCGCACAAGAAGCCGAGCGGCCCCGTGACCCTGGCACCGGCCGCCTTGATCCGGACCCAACGAGCAATCGGGCGACCTGCCGCCGGTAGTCCTGTCGTTCCTTCCAAAGGTATCGTGATATCTGGCTCACGTAACGCTAGAATCTCGCGCCAGATGGCATCGACGTCAAACCTGCCACCCGTTGCCGCGAGCACGGCGCCAAGAAAGAACATAGGTCCGCCTTGCGCTTCTATGGCGCACCATGGGCAAAGGGTCAGCGACTGATGAAATTTGTGACCCTTTACTGCGTTGCAGGCTCTGGTCTCAGCTTCAAGTGACTTCAGTGCGGTCACCCACTCGCTGGCGGTCGGTCGACCGTGGCCCGTGCGCGCTGATTCAGGCGAGAATGCTGATTCAAACAGCCTCGCAATTCCGCGAGATGCATCGGCGAGTCGCAACGAATGCGGAGGGGGCGAGAGCCTCCATTTCCCTGCTTCATCTCCGAACGCAAAGCGGTGCTCCCTTATCGCCTCTTCGAGCTCCATGTCTTTACCTGGATACAGCCCCATGTAGGGGTGGCGACCTAGGAAGAGCAGATGAAATATCAGGAGGGCAAGCCCGAAGGAATCATGCTGCTGCGTTCGCACAATCACATCGAACGACCGTCCCTGTAGCTCCGGCGGTGTGAAATGACCGACACCAACTTCACACAGGTAGAGCTTGTCGCTTCCCTTCACCTGGAATGAGTCACAGTCAATGAGCCGAACAAGTCCCTCCCGAGAAACCACGACGTTTCCTTGATTGACGTCGCCTATTACATGCCCATCCGCATGCACGGCTTCGAAGGCGGCGGACACGTTATGTGCAACGCGTACCAATCCAGTCCAATCAACTGATGGGTACTCCGCTAATCGTTGCCGGGGGTTGTACAATCGATGAATTTCAGCATGATTTTCCACCTTCGGCATCAGCAAACCGATGGTCGCCCCGCTCACTCCTTCATGAAGCGTCGCCGAGGGCCACGCCGCGAAGGAGCTGATCCGCGGTGTACCTAGCTGCGTCATCACGCGGAGCTTGGCCGCTTTCTCTGAATCCACCGCGCGGATATAGACCTTTGCAACCAAGCGGCGATCGCTCGCAACCTCGTGCACCGTACCCTCGCCACCACGACCCAATTCCGCACCAAGGACAATCACGTTTCCGGCGCTATCCGTCATCCGATGTTGGCTAGGCATCCGTCGCAGGCTCGCGAGACGACCTCGTCCCTCCTACCGAGAGTTGCACTGGTTGTACGTCCTTCTCACTTCGGGCGCGCGACACCAGAACCAATGTCTTGTCGTCGTCCGTCTTGTCGTTTATCAGTGGCGAATCCAAGAATGCGGCAAGAGAGGCCGAAAGAGAGGGACGTAAACCGCTAGGTCCAGTCCGAAACGGTGCAAACATTTTTTCGAAAAATGGTGCCTGCGCCGCGCGATCCGCATTTCGAAGCGCAATCGTTTGGATTCCATCTGAGAACAGTGCAATCTCAAGGGGAGCGTCACGGACGACGTATTGCAACCGGCCGAGAGCCTCAGGCTCAGTGATGAAGTATGTCGTATTGGCATATTCGCCGTTCTGCGGCCAAAACACTGGCTCGTACTCGCCCGGTGTTCCGATCACAATGGCCCCATCGCCGAGCTGCAGAAATACCGCGCGTTCTTGGTCCGCGACCACGGCAAGCAGCGTACACGCGAAGTCACGAAGCGGAGCGTCGCACTCGGCAGCAACTCCTGTTAGTGAGCGCTGGACGCCTAGACACCACTCGTCAACCACGTCCCGTGTGATATTCTCCACTAGCCCGGCGCACCGCAGATAGTCGCGTACTTCGCCTCCGAGCGCAGCACAGGTCGTCTCACTTCCCAGCTCGGCCCGGAGTGCCGATCCAGCGCCGTCAGAGGCGAAGGCGATGAGGACAGGTCCGCTCGGGGTGTCTACTACTTCGATTAAGGCAGCATCTTGGCATGGCACGCCGACTCGCTCGTGCGACGTTCCGCGGACACTGGCAGACGCATACGTCCATAGGCGGTCGACCGTCTTCACACCGAAGCCCACCCACCTGGAACGGCGGGATTGTCCAACGGCACTTCGGTGCCGGGAGTCGATCGCGAAACGGACTTCATGGAGTTCGAGAGCCAAACAAAGAGATCTCGGAACCGGAGGCCGTCGAGCGCTAGGGGAGCACGAGCAGATAGTTGTGAGAGGATGTCCATGTTTGCCCCCTGCACACCCACGGCAAAGAAAGCGAACGCTCTACTTCCTTCACCTTCACGAACCATCGCTGCCGCCTGATGCCACGCGTCCGTTGGCGCGCCGTCGGTAATCAGGAAAACCCATGGTCGGTAGAATGGCACTGCATTGGCTCTATATGTCTCCTTTCGCGCACGCACCAGATCGAGCGCTTGGACAATCGCAGCGCCCATAGGCGTATCGCCCTGAACATGCAAAGAACTAGGCTGGTAGGCATCCGCCGTCACAAAGTCATGAATGACCTGGACAGGACCGAAGGTAATTGTAGCTACCTCTACTCTCTTGGCGGAAAGAGAATCGGCCACGAGTTCGTCCTTGAACGTTACGAGGCCTTGATTTAGGGCCGTAATCGGTTGCCCACGCATTGACATTGATACGTCGAGTAGCAGCACGCATGCGCACCGCGGCTCCGCATTCAGCGCGAAGTCGTCAGTACCTATCGTTCCGAATGGCATCTGTTCGCTCATTACTGCTCCTGACGTGTCGAAGAAGTTGGGCGGCAAAGTTGCCTTCCTGTGCATCACCTGTCAAACGCCGCATTGTCGATATTGCGTCTTGACCCTATGCCGTGCATTTTGCCGCCGTCAGCAGGTACTTAAAGGAGAGGAAACGGCCATGGGGTGGTACTTTCGCAAATCAGTGAACGTCGGCCCACTCCGCATAAACGCCTCGAAGTCTGGCATCGGCGCTTCTGTCGGCGTACAAGGTCTTAGAGTGGGCGCTGGCCCGCGCGGCAACTATATCAGCATGGGACGTGCGGGCGTTTACTATCGCCAGTCCTTGTCAACGAAGGCAACGAGGCGCTCGTTGTCGCCTCCTCGCGCGACGGTTTCTCCGTTTTCAGTAGGGATAGGCATCGGTGCCTTCCAGCAGATCGCGGCGGGTGACGTTGCGCAAATGGCTCCAATCGCGTCGGCCGACTTGCTAGCTGAACTCACTCGAGTACAATCGAGAGTACCTCGGATCTGGATTGCATTCGGATTGACCGCAGTCGCACTTATCGCAGCCTTTCAGTTGGGGACTGGGCTGCAGATCGTACTCTTCGTTACAAGCGTCATAGTTATTATGAGCGCCGTCTTGGATGACAGGCGGCACGGGGTTGCGCGGCTAGTTTACGACATTGAGCCGAGCCTGGCGTTCCAATACGATGCACTGAGGCGAGGTCTCTCTCATATGGCAGAGTGTAACTTGGTCCGCCATACCGACGCTATCGCCAACGTGTACGATGCCAAGCGGAACGCTGGCGCCACGCAAACCCTTCGCTCGAACAATATAGTTCCAGGAGAGGGGCGTCCGGGCCGGGTGGAGTGCAACCTTCGCGTCCCTGTGATTCCGGCAGGGATCCATACTCTATACTTCTTCCCCGATCGCCTGCTGGTTTATGAAAGTGGAAGGGTCGGAGCTATAGATTATGGCGATGTGGGAGCGGTGGCAGGCACAACTCAGTTCATCGAGGAGGAATCGCCGCCCCCCGATGCAGCAGTTGTCGGGCAGACTTGGCGGTTTGTGAACAAGAACGGCGGGCCTGACCGGCGCTTCAATAACAATCGGCAGTTGCCGGTCATGCAATACGGAACGTTGGAGATCACTGGCTCCGGTGGACTACGGCACCGCTTTCTGTGCTCTCAACCGACCAAGGCCGCCATTGCAGCGGCGGCGATAAATGCATCCCGACGCGCCTTGCACCAGCCGTAACCTTACCTGTGCGCCTCTCACATGCCGTGGTGCCGACGTACCCTACGCAGCATGTGTGCGCTTAGGAACTCCCGTACGTTCGGTTGATTACGCTGTGTTCCTCGTTTACGGGCAGCCAAGCCTCCGCGCGTCTGGCTGAGCTGTGAACGTCGATATCACCGAGGGTTCCATGTGCGTTTGATAATTTCATCTCGATATCGACAGCGCTTCGATCAAATACCCAAACGAAAAACCTGCCGATGCGCTCAGCGCTGCGGCAGGTTACGTGCTTCATCCGTGACTCTTGTGAGTAGACGGCTGGTGCCATAACGCTCCCCTAGCTCACCCGCACTCACTAAACCCGCACACATGACACTTCACGCACCCCTCCGCATACTCCAGCTGCGACCCACAATCAGGGCACGTCCCCATGAACGTCTCGCCACCGTTGTACGCCTGAAAGCTCATCTGCTCACCAGTCCCTGACGTCCGCACCACCATCTGCTCCGGCGCCGGCAACGGCGCTCCGAGCGTTGGCGTGTCCAGCCCGACCAGGTTCTGCTGAACGCCCTGCTTGTCCTTCCACCACTGCTCGAGCGCGATACCGATGGCATCGGGCACGGACAGGACCTTGTTCGGTCCCAGGCCCACCGCGCGATCCGACGAGATCCC
>JBBQVV010000397.1:0-6568 GCA_038211235.1 Chthonomonadales bacterium
ATGAGAGTCCGCGGCGAGGTCGGCGGATCGCTGTTCCCCTGCGACGATTGGTCGCTTCTGTTGAGCCACTATCTTGACAGCGATTTCATCTCGGCGGGAATGCCGCCGGAAGACCATCGTAGGCTCTTCGCGCCTGATACCTCTACCGAAGCGAAGTATCGCCTGCTCGCTCCGTGGTGGGAGCGCGTGAAGCACACCGGCTACGCGCAGGCGATCCGCCACACGCTGCGTGGACTTTACGACGAACGCGACCTTACTGAGGTAACGGTCCACCGTATCGCCGAGAAGTACCGGGCACTGATTGGGCAGGGTTTCTATTCGCACGTTCTGCGCGACAAGGCCAACGTGGAGCATTGCCAGGTCAACTCGCTGCAGCGAATCTTCATGAAGAGCGAACAGCCGGATCTGCTTCGTCACGACCTGAGTATCGTGGCTCTGAGCAGCGGGCTAAATCTGCCGTATGTCGAGACCGATAGCGGCAAGACCGCCGATACGCTCGACGGATGGCTCGCGATCATCGACTGGTATTTCGATGAATACGGCCCTCAGGCCGTCGCCGTAAAGAGCCAGAGCGCCTATTCCCGGCGGCTCGACTACGATCGCGTCTCGGAGCAGGACGCCGCGCCGCTCTTCTCGCGCCATGCAAGGCACGGCGACGTAACCCCGGCCGATTTGAAGTCGCTTCAGGACTATCTGATGCGCTACTGCATTCAGAAGGCAACGGAGCACCGTCTGCCGGTAAAGCTCCACACCGGATACTACGCGGGCTACGGCACCATGCCACTCCACCGCGTGCGCAGAAACGCCGCCGATCTCTGCCCCCTGCTGCATGACTTCCCAGACACTCGGTTTGTGCTGATGCATATCGGATATCCCTATCAGGACGAGTACATCGCGCTCGCGAAGCACTATCCGAACGTGTCCGTGGATCTATGTTGGGCATGGATCATAAACCCGGCAGCGGCAGTCCGCCTTGTAAAGGAGTTTCTGCTTGCGGCGCCGGCAAACAAACTCTTCACTTTCGGCGGCGACTACATCCCGGTTGAGCCTATATATGGACACAGTCGCATTGCCAGGCTGGGCCTTGCACAGGCAGTGACAGAGCTGGTGGAGACAGGCTGGGTCGCGATGGAAGAGACTCCGGCACTGATCGAGCGATTGATGCGTGGTAACGCCAACGAGACCTTTCCCACGCCGCTGGGTCTGTGCAAAGGAAGCGATCATGTCAAGTGAATCCGTGGTCAATCCGGAAACGGTACGGTGGGAGCGGATGTTCCCACGCGAATTTCGTGAGGCGATGGCGCGCCTTCCGGTCGTCTTCATGCCGCTGGGAACCGTGGAGTGGCATGGCGAGCATGATGCGCTCGGCCTGGACGCACTGAAGGCCCACGAACTGTGCGTCGAGTCGGCGCGCAAGGCGGGCGGCGGAATCGTGCATCCTCCGCTTTACGGCGGCATGGGCGGGCTGGACAAGCCTGCCACGGTCGTTATGGAGCCGGAACTGGCGTGGGAAAACACGCTGCTGCGTCCATGGCTGGAACAGCTATGCTATGAGTTCCAGCGGCTGGGATTCAAGGCGATCATCATGCTTACCGGGCACTACGGCCACAACCAGCAGATCGTAGTCCGAGAGGCGGCCGCGAGAATGACCGACCGTCTGCAGATACCGGTACTCGGCACGCCGGAATACTGGCTGGCGCATGACATCGGATATCTGGGAGATCACGCGGGAATCGGCGAGACATCGCTCTTGTGGCATCTCCATCCCGAACTCGTCGCCATGGATCGAATAGACGACGATCCGGACTACGGCAAGGGTGGCGAAATCGAGCGCGGCTCGTCGCAGGAGTTGGGCCGGAAGTACGCCGAGTGCATCACGGATCGCCTGGCCGGTCTTGCTCGAAGAATGGTCGCATGGGACGGCGCCACGATCGCGGCATTTGCTCGCGCGGAGCATGCGCTCGTCCGGTCGCAGGTAAAGGCATGGCGCAACGATAGCGCATGGGCAGCCTGGCGGGACCTGATTGCAAAGCGCCTCACGAACTACGGCGTATACCTTTCCGAAGACCGGTTCGCGGAGATCGAGGCGATGGCTGCGGAGCTGGCTGAGCCGGCGGAATAGGTCCCACGCTTTCGTTCGAATATCCGGGGCCACGTCTGCATGGTAGAATAGGGCAGGATACGCGCGGAGAACGAGGAGCTATTCCATGGTCGCGCATGCAGAACAGCCGCTTGCCACACGCGAAGCGTATTTGGAACGCGAAGAGTTGGCCCAGACAAAGAGTGAGTACTACGGCGGGGTCATCATCGCAATGGCCGGAGCAAGTCCGGAGCACGACCGGATCGCAGGAGACACCTATGCGATTATCAATTCCCAGCTGCGCGGAAGGCTCTGCGAACCGTTTACCAGTGACATGCGCATCTATGTTCCTGCCTGCAACCGCTTCTACTACCCGGACGTCTCTGTAGCATGCGGCGGATCTCAGTTTGAGTCAATCGCCGGAGTGCGGTCACTTGTGAATCCCGTCCTGGTCGTAGAAGTGCTCTCTAAATCCACGGAGGCGATGGATCGCGGCGAAAAGCTCATCTGCTATCAGACCATCCCGTCCCTCCAGACCTATCTCATCGTCGCCCAAGTTCGGCCGCAGATCCAGGTCTACGAGCGGCAGTCGGATGGTTCATGGAGCTATCGGCTGTTCCAGGAGCTGGAATCAACAATCGCTCTCCCCTCGGTCGGCTGTGATCTGGCGCTTGCCGACGTGTATGCGCGAATCGAGTTTCTTCCCTCTGGCGAGGCTGCACCGTCATAACGCACTCGCCGCACTCTACGATCTCCCGGATAGCTCGCCGGCTCGTTATGCCCGTTGCGACAGCCTGTGCCACAACGGTAACAGCGGAGTATTACTGACTCCCGAGAACTGTGCGTCGACGGTTTCGATGCCAATCCCTGCGTCGTATTCCATCTGGCAAAAGTCAACTGCTAAGAAAGGCGTCTCGATGCGCGCTGCCACTACAGCACGATTTGCACATCGGGATTCCGGTGCCGTACGAGCAGGACGTGGTTCTGCTGGTTATAAACGTAACTGTCCGCCTTCGCGATCGTGGCCGAGACCGGAAGCAGCCTGCCGCCGGCCAGCACCCGGCGCGGCGGAGCGGCCAGCTTCAGCAGGTCAATGCTGCCGGGCAGCGTTCGATAGGACACGCATCCCCGAGCATAGACGATCTGCCGGACCTGTGTGGAGGTGCGGAGGATGTGCGTCTCGCCGTTCGGCGCAAGTTCCGGCAGGCAGCCCATGTCCTGGTAAATATAGCGCACTATCGGCGACGTTAGGCTATACCAGCTTCCATAGTTGCCGTAGATCCTGCCGCCGAGAACGGTATTCTGTGACCTGCCATCGGGCTTCAGGCCATACCGCGTCACCATTCTGAGAGCCTCCAGCGTCGCGGCGCGGAATCGCTCCTCGCCGGTGGCCAGGAAAAACTCGGACGACATCATCGACCAGTTGAGAGTTGCGCTCGGCGTAGCAGCCAGGTAGCCGGTCTGTTCCCGCAGCATCAGTCCCATATCCGGATCGTCGAACGCGAGGCCATCCATTGTGTAGTCGTAGAGCCTGCGCGCGTGAGCGAGATAGGACGCGTTGTTGACCGGCGTGCAATATCGCAGCAGCAGCCGGATGGTCTGGGCCGGCGAATAGTGGACCTGCGAATCGCTCCCCTTCGGAATGTCCTCGTAGAGACCGGACCAGTTGTCGGTGCGGATCGGATTACGCATCATCCACATCCACGCGGTGATCTGCGCGTTCTTGTAGTCCGGATTTCCTGTCAGCGCGGCTATCTTCTCCAGAAAGGCGACGTTCATAAAGAGCGCCGCCGTGTACTGCTGGAACACCTCGCCCGTTCGCGGGTTCACACGGAACGGCCACTCGCCCTGCCATCCCTGCATATGGATGAGCGTGTCGGCCGAATGCGTCGCTGCTTCGAGATACCTGCGCTCTCCGGTCACCCCGTACAGGCGAGTGTAGCTCAGTCCCATGTATCCGACCTTGTCGGGCTGCAGGTTATCCTTATCCTCGCCGCCGCCCGGTTTGCCTTCGGTGAAGGTACTCCAGGGGAGATACGGCCACTTCCAGTCTGCGGGCGTGCTGTGCGCGATCGTCCAATCCGCCAGCTGGCGCGCCCGGCGCACGGCTCTGGAATCACCGGAGTAGTTGTAGTAGTTCAGGAAGGCTTCGATGAGGTACGCATGGTGGAAGGCGGGGAATGACGCGCGATAGCCGAAATGGTCGTTATCGTCGATCACCGCGTGGTAGATATAGGGAGGAACCTTGCCGCCGCTCTCGTCGCGTATCGCATTGTTCTCGATGCCCGCATCGCTCAATAGAAACCTGGCAGCTCGAACCATGGTCTTGCCCGCCTGGCGAGTCAGGTTCGGATCGACAGGCCGGTATTCGGCTGACCTTAAGAAGAATTCCGTGGGCGACCTGTCTGCGGCCGGCGGATCGGCTATGGAATCCCCACTCGCGGGCAGTGCCGACAGAAGCAGTAGTGAGAACATGATTCGAAGATCGATAGTGAAGATCCCTCCCGCGGCTGCGGCGCCACAACCGTTTGGAACCGGCTGTGTCGGACGGTTCGCCGGTCGGCCTTCAGATTCGGTCACCGCAGGCCAATTACCTGCTCGGCGGGTCAGGGCCGAGAAGGATTTGCCTTCTTGATGTGCAATAGGATTTCGCACTGTACGTCATGACTTTCCTGAGCTCGCGGCGGATTGGAAGGAGCTACTATGCGAATCTTCACAACTGCTCGATTCCTGGCGATTGTCGCCGGCCTCCAGCTGCTCGCGATCCAGCCGGTACTCGCTGCGCATCGACAGCCGTCCCGCTCCAACTCGACGTTGCCGCGAATCCTGACAGTCGAGGCGCAGCCATTGATGTCACAGGTCGGTCGCCTTCGGCAGGCGCTGATCTTCCTGGGCGAGCCCCTGCCCTCGCGAAGCGAATTGTTACTGGCGAAGGCGGATGCGGCAAAGAGTGATGCGGAAACATGCCGTCTCGTTCAAGACGCGCTCGATCCATTGTGTCTTGCGGCCGTTCGTACACATAGAGACGCGGCGCCCGCAATAACCATTAGCTCCAGCCCTCCGCCACTGTTCGAACAGGGCTGGCGAGTCATGCTTGTTAAGGTGATTAACGACGCCGGCACGACGACTCCGCTGAGCATCAGAAGCCCGAATGCCGGCCCGATCGCCGAAGCGCCGGCTGCAGACGTGAACCGGCGTTGGATGGGGCTGGCTCCATACGAGAGTCCCCCTCTCCAACAGGAGCTGAGCGGCCTCGGGCTGGAATACCGGATCGAACAGATCTACAGCAAGAATCCGGGGATCAATAGCGCGGAGCTTCAGTTCTCCATCGGCGCGGAACAGCGACCGGGGCGTCAGTCCGGCAGTCCGCCTGGGTGGTCGTCGGCGCACGTGCAGTTCCGCTGCGAGCGTTCGCACCCGGTGAGGCTTCGAGTGCAGGATTCCGACGGCAAGCCCGTGACGGCCGCGTTCGTCATTCGCGACCGTCTGGGCCGGATCTATCCTCCACAGGTGAAGCGCCTCGCGCCGGATCTCCACTTCCAGCCACAGGTCTATCGCTCCGACGGCGAAATCGTTCGACTTCCGAACGGGACCTACACCGTGAACTGTTCGCGGGGACCGGAGTCGGTTCCAGAGACGCGCTCACTCGTGGTAAGCGGCTCGCCGGTCACGTTCCGTTATCGCGTGACCCGCTGGATCGACCCCTCCCGCCTGGGCTGGTGGTCCGGCGATCATCATATCCACGCCGCGGGATGCGCCCACTACACCAATCCGACCGAGGGGGTTTTGCCTCGAGATATGCAGCGCCACATCGAAGGCGAGGACTTGAAGGTGGGATGCAATCTTACCTGGGGACCCTGTTTCGACTACCAGAAGCAGTTCTTCACTGGCAAGACAGACACGAACTCGCGCTATCCCTACCTGCTCCGCTATGATATCGAAGTATCGGGATTTGGCTCGCACCAGTCGGGACATCTGTGCCTGCTACGCCTTCAAGAGCAGATTCCTCCAGGCGGGACTTCCGACCTCCATTGGCCCACACTATGCCTGAACACGCTGCGCTGGGCGAAAAAGCAGGGCGCGGTGTGTGGACCCGCCCACTCAGCCAATGGGCTTCTCGGAGCCGTCGCCAGGGTTTCGGACACGGACGGTCCCGATGGTCTGCCGACCTACGCTGTCCCGCGATTCGACGGGATCGGCGCCATGGAGACGATAGTCGACGTGACCCATGAGCTGCCTGGCCCTGACGGAAGGCTCGTGCCGGCCGTAGACTTCATCTCGACTATGGACACCGACCGGATCGCCGAGCTCAACAACTGGTATCACATCCTGAACTGCGGCTATCGTCCACGGATCAGCGGTGAAACGGACTTTCCCTGCATCACCGGCGAGCGCGTGGGCAAGGGCCGCTCCTACGTGAAGCTCAACGGCAAGCTGACATTCGACGACTGGTGCGAAGGCGTGCACGACGGCAGATGTTATGTGAGC
>JBBQVV010000398.1:0-6560 GCA_038211235.1 Chthonomonadales bacterium
GCGGCGGCGCTCGGAAATATCTTGTTCATCGGCAGCTTCCTTCGAGCGAAGGCCCGGATTATCTCCGGAGCGGGCTCCTAGAATCGGCACGATGATCGACGCCACCGCCCTGCAATCCATCTTCGACGGCATCGCCGCCGAGTACGTCGGACGGCTGCGGCTGCGGGTCGAGTCGGTTGACGAGGACGGGGTGACGCTGACCCTGCCGGTCGCGCCGGGCCTCGTTCACGCGGGCGGGGTGCTGTGCGGACAGGCGATCATGTCGGCGGCGGATTCGGCGATGCTGATCGCGATGATCGCCAAGCTCGGAAGCTTTAAGCCGATGACGACGGTGCAAATGCAGACTAGTTTTTTGCGGCCAGTGCCGGGGGAGACCGAGGCGATAAGAGTCGTGGCACGGGTCTTGCGCGTTGGCAGGAGCCTCAGCTATGGCGAAGTGGAATTCCGCACAGCCGACGGGAAGCTTGCTGCGCACGCAACCACAACATACGCGCTACTTTGACGGGCCAAGAGCCGGAAACGCGACCGTCCTTCGAGTCGATGATGCGATGAGCCTCATATTGACACCGACGTCAAGAGCACGTAGCTTGCCTCACGCGTCTTTGCGCACGCCGGGAACGTGCCCCAAGGAGGACGAATGCGGAGGGAGACACTAAGCTTTACGCTGAGACGCGCCGAGACTCACGGTGACCTGCTTCGGGCATGCCAAGTTCGAGCCGCTGCGTACGGCTACAAGGTTCCCGCTTATCGGGAATCGATGGCTGAGCCGGATGCGATTGATGCCAGCCCTTGGACAACCGTGTTCCTTTGCGAGGACAAGATTTCCGGTGAAGCGGTCGGAACGATGCGAGTTCAAACACGCAAGCGCGATCGCGGCGAGCTCGCCATGGAGCGCTACGTCACGCTCCCCGACCTTCTGCTAAGGGCTGCTTGTGCCGAGGTGACCCGGCTCGCCGCGCCCGTCGGCTCCGATCCCTTTGTGCGTTTGGCTTTGTGGAAGGCCGCCTATCTGTTCGCCGCGGGCCAGGGGATCAGTTGGATAGTTATGACTGTGCGCAAGCCTTCGCTTATCCGCGCATACGAACGGATGGGGTCAAAGGACATCTTCCCGAATCGGCCGGACGGCTTTTTTCTGCCGTACGTTGGTGATCTGCCGCATCGAATCTACGGTCTTGACATTGACAACTTCTACGGTTTCTGGAGCGATAGTAAACATCCTTTGCTGGAGTTTATGACCGCAACGAAACATGAAGACATCTTGGTGTTCCCGCCTTCAGTGGACCGCCGGCCCTCCAAAGGATTCGCACTCACTATCGTCGAGTGACTTCGCGTACTCGTAGAGGGGATGACTGTGATTGCATACCCCCTGCACAGCGTACAAGGCAATCGTCTGCAGAAGCTGCTCCAAAGTGAACGGCTTCATCAAGAGTCCGTCCATGCCAGCCTGATAGCACTCCTGTCTGTCTTCCTCGCTGGGACTGGCCGTTAGTGCGACGATCGGGATGCTGGGCAAGCCGATCTGCTTTTCGATCGCCCGGATTTCGCGCGATGCTGTTGGTCCATCCATCACCGGCATCCGACAGTCCATTAGAACGAAGTCTGGGCGCGGCTTACTAAATGCGGCTGAGATTGCCTCCTTGCCATTGTTGGCGCGAACAACATGCGCGCCAATATTGGTCAGATTCGCCGTGGCAATCAATGCATTGACCTCGTTGTCCTCAACGAGGAGAACTTGGTAGCCATTTCTTAGGTGCGGGAGTTCTGGCTGCACCGCGACTGGCTGATCTAGGATGGCGGGCGCCTCGGGAAGAACAGCCGTAAACGCAAATTGCGAGCCAACGCCAACGGCGCTGCTGACGCTGACGTCTCCTCCCATGGCCTGTGCAATCTCACGTGCGATCGTCAAACCCAGACCGGTACCGTCGGCGGGACGGGTCGCCGAATCGTCAGCCTGCCGAAAGGCATCAAAGATGTGGGCAGCGTCCTTCGGGGCGATGCCCGGACCGGTGTCTCTAACCTCAAAGGAGAACAAATCGCCCTGCCGCTGAACCCTCAGTACGACTAGACCCGACTTCGTGAACTTGACTGCGTTTCCTAGGAGGTTGTGGAGCACTTGCCGCAGCCGGGCCGCGTCGCCCAGGACTCTGCAGGGGTTATCGATTCGGATGGAACTACTGAAGTCGAGGCCCTTGCTGTCGCATCGCACCTTGTAGAGATCGGCGACATTGCGCAATTCGAGGTTCAAGTCAAAGCTCGCCCGATGCAGTTCGAGCCTGCCGGATTCGATTCGAGAAATATCGAGCAACGATCCAATGAGCTCCAGCAGATGGGTCCCCGACGCCTCCACGAGCGCGAGCCTATGTTGGACGATAGGATCGTCCGCTGTTTGCGTACGTACCAGCTGCGTCAATCCGAGGATGCCGTGCAGCGGCGTGCGCAACTCGTGACTCATCGTTCCAAGGAACAAGGACTTCACTGCACCTTGCCGCTTCACTTCAAGCAAAGCGGCGGCAAGCGCCTCCGCGTTGCGTGTCTCACGGATTCGCGCTTCCTCCGTGGCCTCGTGAGCCAGAAACTCGCGTCGGAGTCGACGCTCCGACGCAAAGCTGGTCACGATCGATTGCAGGAGAACCAGCACCGTGCCCAGCGAGACAAACACGCCGAGAGCATCGCCTCGAAGCAAGACCGCTATAGCCAGCGGCACCAACATGGGTGTCACGTAGGCCACCGACGCGGATGCCATGGTGTTGAAACCATGGGTCGCCATCAATGCCACGCTGCAGAGGACAGCGCATGTCAGACAGGCAATTTCGCTCGGACCGAAGGCGCACCAAGCGCCTGCAGCTCCCCATATGGCTCCGTCGAGCGCAAGCAACGTGAGTGTCAGCGGACGCGAGAATCCATCGCGGGCCAGGAGCCAATTCGAGCGGGAACAGGCGAGGGCCGCCAACACGCGGACTACCGAATTCGTCAGTTTGACTGCCAGCCATACGTGCGTCGCCATCCAGCCAAAGGTCGGTGCGAGAAAGCTAGCAAGGAGTCCGGCCAGCGCCGAATTGATGACGGCAGCTCTGATGACGTGTTTGTGGACGCCCTCAAGCTGCTGTTTTCGAAAACGACCTCTCGCCGCCTCGCTCAGCAAGGGCGAACTTGCCTTTGCAACTGCGATCCGCTGCAGAAATGGCGGCAACGCCGAAGCCACAAGCGTGTTCATGGGATGTCGTTCGGCGGGGCGGCGCGGCTCTCACTAGGGCGCGACTTTTCGCACAAAAGGCAAGTCAGGTAGGCCTGCGCCAAGGCATGACCCACCTCCATCGACCGGAACCCGCTAGGCCGATCTCGACTATGAAAAGATGGCAACCTAGCCTCCGCGATGCCAAGCGCAACGCGCTGGTGAATCGCTTATCGGCAGGTCAGGACGGAATTTGAGTCGAATTTGCGTCAGAGGGAACCCTGGCTCCTGCTAAGCCTGCACCTAGCTGGCGCCTTCGCGTCGAGTGCGGGGCGCCGTGACCATCCCGAATCCGAGGGCACCGATGTTCATCGTGATCGAATACACCGCAGCGGGCAGCGCTGCCAGCGGCTCGTTTAGGACAGCGATGCCTATGTAGATTGCCTGGATGGCGTTGTGGATGCTTGATTGAAAAGCAATCGTCATGCATACGCGCCGATTGAGCCCCGCCCATCGCGCCACGAAGAAGCCAAGAAAAAGGCACGCTGCATTGAATATGAGGATCGCGGAGCCGACCCTTGCAAATCCGGTGACCAGCGTGTCCCACTCTTTCACGATTCCCGCGATGCTGAAGACAATCACAAGAGTCCCGCTAAGAATCTTGACGGGCTTGTCGACGCGCGCGGCGAACCGTGGCGCCTTGGCTGCTATCGCCATGCCGAGCAGGACGGGTACGACAACGACGCTGATGGTCTGGATTGCCTTGTCAAACAGGATGGGCAGCATTTGCCCGCCACCGACATAGTGCGCGAGTGCCAAACTGCCGAGAAACGGTATCGCAAGTGCGCAGAGGAAGGTGTTCGCGCCTGTCAAGGCGATGTTGAAAGCGACGTCTCCCCCGAACAGATGGCTATAGAGATTCGCCGTGATACTTCCAGGCGTTGCGGCCAGCAGAATCATGCCCACCGCGAGATATCCGTCGAGCCTGAAAATCACCGTCAACCCGAGCGCCACCAGAGGCAGCACGACCATCTGAAGTACGAGTGCCAGCCCGGTTGCTGCCGCGTGGCTGCGAAGCCTCGCGAAATCTGTGACTCGAAGCGAAAGGCCGAGGCCAGCCATGACAACGGCCAGTGCGGCGTACAGAAGCTGTACCAGTCCCAAAGTTGACATATCGTGTCGAGTCGCCAATGCTTATGCTCGGGACCTAGTGTGACTCGGATGCAGTCTTTGTCTTGTCGGGTGAATCACGCCTCCCTAGTTGCCCAAGCGAGTCCATGGGATCGGAAAATAGCCAAGGAGGGTCGTTTGCGATACCCGGACGCGGGCCCTGTTCCCGCCTAGCGTACGAGTCCTTAGCAATGAAACGCCGCGAAATGGGCTTGGATCGGGACGAAGAGACGGCAACCTCGCTGGAGTTCCGTGAGCTCTACCGCCGGCCCGGGGCCCGCTATCTCGGAATCGCCGGACTGATGGGGGGCATCAGCGCAATAGGTTTCTACGCGATTGATGCGATTGGCGGCGCGTTGTCATGGCACGGCGGCGCGCAGACACTGCGGCTGGCCCTCGCCGCCTTCTGCTTCAGCATCGCGACCTTCACGCGGATTCGCGCTGCCCCCTTGCTACACGTCTGTACCCTTGGTTGTTCAGCGGGTGCTGCTCGATCTGTATGGCGACTGGTTGCTATGTGTCGATCGCCCGCCATGGCGAGGTAAACCTCGTCGAAATGACGCGAGGACTACAGACGACCATGACGATCTGCGTCGTGGTCATCTTCGGCTTTAGCAGATTGAGAACTCGTTCCACAGCCTTGATAGTAGGCGTTGGCGTCCTGGTGGTCGTTAGTTGGTTAGCCCAGCTTCCGCATTCGGACGGCGTGGTGATTGCCCGAATGGCAATTCCGATACTGATCGTTCTCACGTGCTGTTTTCTGCTCAGACGCGGCATCGAGCAACGGGAGTGGACGCTCTTCATCCTCGCCAAGGAAAACCTCCGCCGCAACATCTACGCCGCCGAACTCGAACGCGCGAAGCAAGCGGCCGAGGAAGCCGACTCCGCCAAGTCCCGCTTTCTCGCCAACATGAGCCACGAAGTCCGAACAACGATGAACGGCGTTTTGCAAATCCTGGAGATGGTCGGCGAGCATGCAAGCCCTGACGACCGTGTCCTGATCGACAAGGGACGCAAGGCCGGCCAGGCGCTGCTTCGCATACTCAACAGCATCCTCGACTACTCGAAGCTTTCGCATGGCGCGGACGGCGTCGCTCCGACCGCCATCGATGTTTCCGACGTCTGCCGCGTCGCTATGGACCTGCACATCGCCGCCGCAACGACCAAAGGGATCGAGTTGCGTTCGCGCCTGGACCTGCCCGCGAGCGGCGAGTCACAGGTTCTCGTCGACGAGGTGAAGCTGTTCGAGATCGTCAACAACCTCGTCTCCAACGCGATCAAGTTCACTCGTGACGGCGTTGTCGAGCTCGGCGTACATCTGGGTCCTTCGAGCTCGTCGGAGCTGCCGAACGCCATGCTCAACATCGACGTTAAGGACTCTGGCCCCGGTATCGCGCAAGGCGATCTTGCCAAGGTGTTCGTTCCCTTCTTCCAGGTCGATGGCGGCCCGGACCGACGCGCCGGGGGCATCGGCTTGGGTCTATCGATCGTCAAGGATCTTGTCGCGGCGTTGTCCGGCCAGATTCAAGTCGAGACCACGCCGGGCGTCGGCAGCACCTTTCGCGTGATCATTCCTGTACAGCTCGTAGACGCGAGCGCAGAGGCAGTCTCGAGTACGGTCGTCGTCGCCTCAGACGCGTCGTCGGGACCGCTGGGTGCGCCGTTGCTCGAAGCCGACGCAGCCGAATTCGCCGGCAACCGTCTCCTCCTTGTCGACGACAACGAGCTCAACGCCCTGCTCGCATCGCGCGTGCTGACGGCGCTGGGACTCGAATTAACTATCGCCGAAAACGGAGCCGTGGCGATCGACGCCTTCTCACGCAATCGCTTCGACATCGTCCTCATGGACTGCCAGATGCCGGTATTAGCCGGCTACAACGCGACGCGCCACATCCGCGAGTTCGAGACACGCGCCGGTGGGCGGCGAACGCCGATCGTCGCGATCACCGCCAACACCCTGGCCGGCGATCGGGAGAAGTGCCTCGCAGCCGGCATGGACGACTATCTCGGCAAACCGTATTCGGTGCGCGATCTGCGTGCCAAGCTCTCGAGATGGCTGCCCGCTCGCATCGCCGCAGCCGCCGCCGCCTGAGCGCAATCCTCAGGCGATGAGCACTCGCAACGCCTCCGGCAGTGGCACCGCCCGCTCCTCGCGGTAGTTGACCCACACCGTCTTCGCGCCGCCGCTCGCATAGTGCACGCCGGGCTCGTCGGTTCG
>JBBQVV010000399.1:0-6555 GCA_038211235.1 Chthonomonadales bacterium
CACCGCCCGTAGTGACTTCGATACCGTTCTGGCGGTCTACACCGGCTCGGCCGTCGCCAGCTTGACGCCGGTTGCCGGCAACGATGATATCGACACCAGCGGGACGAGTTGGGTCTCCTTTCAGGCTGTGGCCGGAACGACCTATTCCATTGCCGTGGACGGGCACGGCCCTGCCGTGGGACTCGTCGGCCTTGCCTGGACACGCGGCGGCAGCGACTTCAATGCCGACGGGCTCTCCGACCTCGTTCTCCAGGACTCCACTACCCGACAGGTCTGGATCGGGCGCGTCGTGGGCACGTCCATCACGAGTTACTCCCCGCTCAATACACCACCGTCCGGCTGGCAGTTCGCGGGCGTAGGGGACTTCAACGGGGACAATATGCCGGATATTGCGGTGCGCAATGTGGCGACACGCCAGGTATCGGTCGGATTCGTCGGCGGGTCGGCGATCGGCAACTATCGGCGGCTCGTGACCCTGCCGCTCGGTTTCCAGGCGGCCGGAGTCGGCGATTTCAATAACGATGGGCAGCCGGACGTGGTGATGTACAACGCGATTACTCGCCAGCTGTAGATCGCCTTTGTATCCGGACTTAACTTCACGGGCTACCGGTACGTGAAGACGCTGCCCGTGGGCTTCCAGCCCGCAGGTGTCGGGGACTTTGACGGCGACGGGCATCCGGACGTCCTGCTGTACAATCCGAACAATCATCAGATCACGATCGCATTCATGAATGGATCTACATTTGTCAAGTATCAGTATCTGAAGACCATCCCGGTGGGCTACCATCCGGCGGCGGTCGGCGACTATAACAGCGACGGCAGACCGGACGTGATACTGCAGGACCTGACGAACCGCGTGGTCGTTGCCGGGTACCTTATTGGTTCGGGAGCCGGCCTGTCACTCACGCCCTATCAGCAGCTAGTGACGCTGCCGCCCGGACTGCAGGTGGTCGGGCCGTGATGGATGGGGCGAACGCCGTCGGGCGAAGTTCGGAGCCGGTCACACATTTTATCGGCGATGGCGCACCGGTACGTTGGAAGCCTGACTGCGAAAAGCGGCACTGCGGAATCAGAAGCACGTAGTGGCTGTTGAGGCAAATGGCCATCAGATGCATGTACATGGCTAAAGGAACGGTCGCGTTGCTTGCAACGTGCATAGCAACGCAGTTCCCCCTCAGCGCCCGCGCCGCGCCTTTGGGCTCCGGGCGGAAGGGAGTAGTCCGCTCGATGTCAAAACGTGTTCGTATTCTGGCGGCGGCGGGCTCGGTCATGGTACTCGCTATGTTTGGCCCTCTGGTGTGGCGAGTCGTCACGGTTGGCGGAAGCCGACTGGCCGCTAACCGGCGGCTAATCAACGCGGTACTTCGTAACGATACGGAGGGGGTTAGGGCTGCACTGAAGTCGGGGGCAGACCCAAACGCCGAAATGGAAGGCTGGGCATTTACCGACTTCGTTCACCCGCTGACAAACGCGATGACAGGCGATTTGAAGAAGCATCTGCGCGACACGCCGTTGTTGTTGGTAATGGATTGCGTGGAGAAGCGCGATCTGAAGGCCACCGATGGCAACGGGATTCCGTTGGAGAACCTGGCTACGGTAACCTCGCTCGTGGATGCTGGGGCTGACATCGATGCACGGAACAACATCGGCTCGACTGCACTGTATATGGCTGCCGAGTGGGGGTATACCGGTACCGCTCACTATCTCTTGGTGCACAAGGCAAACGCAAATATCCGCGATTCAGGAGGAACGTCGCCACTTCAGGCCGCTGCTGTGCACGGAGACCAGCGGCTGGTGACAGAGTTGCTGGATTGTAAAGCCGATCCGAATACAAAGGACCTTATCGGGATGACACCGCTGATGTGGACGACGGTGCCGCCGGAAACGCCCGGACACATTAAAGCAGCAAAGATTTTGGCCGAGCGTGGCGCGGATCTCTCACCGAAGGATGACAACGGCATGACGGCGCTGGCTCAAGCGCTCGTTGGCAACAACCATCCGGGTATTGTCAAGTTGCTCCAACAGCATGGAGCAAAGTAGCTCAACCACAGGTCCCGAGTTGCCGAATGCGCCGGCGTTCCTCATTACGAGACCCCATATTGCTGTGAAACGAGGCACCGTTTGAATGTAAGCCGGTGGTAAGTGGCACAGGTGTTGATTCGGGATATCGAACCCGAGATTGTTCAGGGACTCAGGTTACGGGCGCGGCGCAACCAACGATCGCTCGAAGCGGAAATACGCGTGATACTTCAGGGAGTTAGCATCGAGCCTGTCACAGCCGCTTTCGACGACATACAGTGCGTAAGAGCAATGTTTGTCGGTTGCTCATTTACCGAAAGTGCGGTGCTGCTGCGTGAGGATCGCGAGCGATGACCCGGTGTGTCGTTGACGCGAGCATAACCGATCAGTCACAGTACACCGTCAATAACAGCATGTATCTCGCACTTGCTCTCCGCGAGGCGCCGGCGCTGGTTACGGCAGCCGAGAGTCTCTATAAAGCGATTCGCGCCAAGCCGCTAGCGCGCCACGTCCTCTGGGTCGAGGATGGGCCGGAAACCGCGTCGCGGCCGGGTATTGGACATGGTTAAATGCGTGCAGACGAGGCATATATCTCTTCCATTCCTCTCGACGCGAGAGCGATCGCGATTGGAAAGTACAGTAATGGGCGGCCGAAACGCATAGAGTACTACGTCGGCGCGGAAATGGTTGGGTTGCGACTGCTCTCCCACGACGGACACCCGGAATTGGAGTACTCCTATCGCGCCGGCAAGAAGCACGGTTGGGAGTATCGATGGGATCGGCCACCCAAGCTGCTCTCGGCGAAACCCTATGAGAACGGCGAGGAGCATGGCAGGGCTTTCCAATGGGCCGACGATGGCAGTCTTGTCGGCAGCTATACAATGGAACACGGGACGGGCACCGATCTCTGGTGGCAGGAGAGGGACGGAGCAGTCAGTCTGTCAGAGGCCATCCAGATGCGGGACGGCCTCCGGCACGGACAAGAATGGCACCTCGGTGGCGGCGATCCGTCCCGGCTATGCTCAGAAAAGCAGTATTTCAACGGGGAGCAGCACGGTGTGGAGCGGCAATGGAACCGCAATGGACGACTGGTTCGCGGATATCCGATTTACTGGATACACGATCAGCGCGTCATGAAGAAGCAATATATCAGCGCCGCCTCAATGGACGAGACTTTGCATCTGTTCCGCTCAGTAGACAACCTGCCGCACCGCGATTTCCCGCCGTTGATCCTGGAGAGTCTCGTTGTCCGTCCGACCGGGTGATCGGACCCGAGGACAATAGCGGGCCGGTTTGTCTGCGGCACTCGCTACCGTTTCGGTTCGGCAATAGTGATGAACCGAAGCCCTTCTTGACCATTAAGTAACGGTCGAATGATCTCGGAGTATTGTGTCACCGCCCCATTCCGACGAGACCGGAACACTGGAGGGCGTTTCCCCGACGAAACCTATCTGTAAGCCCCCTGTAGGTCGCAGCTCGCCAAAGTCCGCGAGGCGTGCGATCAGTTGGGCAGGGAAGCGATCCGACGACTGCAGTTCCCAGCAGCAGTTCCACTGTTGCCAACAACAAGCTTTTCGTGCATAAGTTAGGCTACAGCGACGTGATGCGCTCGATGGCCGATTCGGCCATTTATTGACCAAGGGTAAAGAACACCTGCGCGTTGGGGTTCACCACATCGGGACAGTTGGGGCACGGATGCTTCGGGTCGTCATCGACTTCTTCCGGGCTTGCGCCCGACGAAGGCAGGGATTTGACGTGACCATCTGCCATCAGATAGTTTCCGATACCCGCATGACGGTTGGCCTGGGTGTGATCGCTGTGTCGCGTATAGAACTGTTCGCCGACCAGGGCACCTCCAATCGCCGTATTGTTCTCCACATTCGTTCCGTCGTTTGCGTCGCCATCTCGTGCCAGGACTGTTTGCGCGCTTCGTCCCACCTTGGCGATAGGCAGGCCATCGCCGGACGTCACCTCATTGATGCCGTCCACCAGAGTGCCGGTTAGATAGAGATTGAGATGGTAGCTGTCGGCATTCGCGATGCTCAGAGAAGCATTGGTGTTGAGGCTCCCCGGATTGAACGCCACGGGATCTTGTGGGCAGTGCCAGATCACCGTATTCTTGATGTACGAATACAGAAATCCCGCGGGACGACCGACGGCAGGGTCAGCATTTAAGAAGGCGTTGTCACCCACGACGCGCTGCGCAATATTCACCGTGAGCTTCTTGCTGGCCGACGCGTTGTTAACTGCGCGAGGAAACGTCTCATCGAAGTCCTGGACATACATGAGAATGCTCATTCCAAACTGTTTCTCGTTGCTCATACACGCGGCCTGACGTGCTTTCGCCCGCGCTTGTTCGAACACGGGAAATAGTAACGCGGCAAGAATCGCAATTATTGCGATCACCACTAGAAGCTCGATAAGCGTAAATCCACGCTTGAAGTATACATACATGAAGCACCTCCACCGCACTGAATACCAACCTGCACATGTGATACCAATTCAATTTCGAATTCGTCTCCAATGCTTCACCCTTCTCTCGGCGGGCGGGGCTGATCTGCCAATCTCGCGGGCGCGTTCATTCTGGGCATCTTTCGCCTCACCTTCGGGAGTCACGTCTCGATGTCACCGATCCTTCCAGCCCTAGGATCATCTCCCTCTCACCGAAGCTTGTTCCGTACACGATCATAGTGTCTCACACCCATTTTACTTCATCCAGGTCGATGTTCGCCTGCAGCGTTCGGCCCATATTCCCCAACCCGCACAATACTCAGGGTGCGGCGGCATAACGCGGAGCACTTCCTCAAGCGCTCAGTGGCAACGAGCACCCAGGGATCGTGGCGGTTCTGCAGCTGTACTGAGCACGACAGAATGGTGTCCAGCTCCGGACCTGGTGGTATGCCCGTCTATGGTATGTCCACCTATGGTATGCCGGTATATTGATAATAAAAATGCTGTGGCTTGGCGATGCGGCGGAGGAGGACTCGGAATGTTCCATTTGGAGCGGCGTGAAAGTGTCTGGTTCGTAATCGGCGAAAACGTAGGTTTCTATTGCTAAAGCCGCAGGCTCAAAGACGCCGATTTCGATAGCCAAGCAGCTATTCGCCGCTATGGCGCATAATCGAACAGGTTGCACTGTGGCAGAAATCTCAGAGATGGAATCCGGGAGGCCGGCATGAGTCCCACACAATTGCGATTGTGGATGCGGAAGAATGGTAACCTTGGAGTTTTCGCAGTGGGTTGTCTGGTTGTCGCCCGCTATCTTTGGATGCGACGGCGACCCTATGTCGTGTCGACCATCGCGATTTGCGTTATGCTCGGGCTAGGAGCTTGTCCATGAATAGTTTTTCATTTCGTCAAAGGAATTGCTCTTATTGCCATCTAATTATAGATTATGAGTACACTCTATCTTCCTTATTCGCCCGCGATTCAAGATGGGGGAGGCCCTTATGGCCCCTCACACTCTCCTGGCTGGAAAGGCCGAGATGGTAGAGCTTTTCCTTTCGAAGTTGCTGATGTTACGTGAGCCAGGGAGGTACACGCTCACTTGTCACACGGTCTCGCGCTTTTGCCAAGACGTGGCGCACGACGACGACGTTGCGGTAGAAGCAAGCGCGCCGCTCACCATCCTCCCGCCTGATCAACGTGCCATGGGCGAGGTGATCGATCGGCTGGGGCGGGCTGCAACGTCGGCCTCTGATAGCAGCAAATACCCAAACAAGGAACTGGAGAAGGCGACGGAGTCGCTCAGCGTAATTCAGGACGAGCGCGTGATACCGTGGCTCGTCAGGATGTTCCAGATGCGCACTTCCAACCGCAAGTATACGGCGTAAGGACTTGCTTGCAGCGCTGTACGAGGGTGTTGGCACCGCACCCGGCGTCGCCGCGATGTGCTTTAATCCAAGACATGGTGTCCGCGCAATGAAGAGCAATACAATCGTCGACCTCGTGATCTGTTTTGAGTGCGGACACCTACACGTCTACGATGGCCGGGGGATGACCAGAGCCGTAATAGCACACACACCGCAGCGGGTATTCGACCGCATTCTTTCTGAGGCACGTGTGCCTCTGGCTGGCCAACAGGCTACCGGTTCACGGTGAGGTACGCCACAAATAGTAATCAGGAATCCGCCCGTCCGCTTAATTTCTCCTCCATTGCCCCATCAGTTTGCGATTCTTAACCCCTGTGTGCTCGGTATGGCTGGGCAAATCAGTACGCGCATTTCGCCAGATGTGTCAAGAGCGAGCGCCGGCAGGCAACTATGCTATAATACTTGTCGTCCGACACAGCCATTTTGCCGTTACCTCGGACCGGTTGGCGCGTCTCAATGGACGTGCGCCGGAAGCAATTCTCAAACATTAGCCACGCGCACCCAGGCCGTTTCTCCATGCACCGGTGCGCAGCCGGCATACCCTGGACTGACCGTTATGATGGCGGTCTATACCTGCCCGCGCAATCGCGGGCGACAATGTGAACCGCATGAAGGAGTCATGAATGCTCGCTAACCGTATCATTCGCCTGTTTGTCGCGCTCTC
>JBBQVV010000400.1:0-6534 GCA_038211235.1 Chthonomonadales bacterium
CGGCTCGCGGGTTTTTCCGCGGTGCCGGACCCGGAGCCGTTGTTCTGGTTATCGTCTACTGGCCCCTTTGTCTGCTGCGCGATGTTCGTCTGCGGGCTGGTGCCTTGCGTGTTGTCGCAGCCCGCAAGGCCCATCAGCCCAAGCGACAGCAAAGCCAGTCCCGCGAATACCCGTGACCCGGTGGTTTCACGCTTCATGATGGATGCATCTCTCCTGCCGTGTGGAGGCCTATTCGTCCCAATCTGTCGTGCGTGCCATCTGCCGGCCATCTTCGGCACCGAAGTTGCGCGCCGCCTCTCGCGGCGTCAGAAGCAGGCAGTACGTAAGATACACCATTTCGGATTTCGGTACCGGATCTAGCGCTTGCCAGAAGCTGCCTTCCCGATCGCGGCTGTCGATTCCCTCGAAGCGGGTCGAGATCACGGTCAGGTCCATCTTTTGGTCGGGCCGGAACGCCGAGCGCACCTCGGCATCCGGGTCCCAGCCGCGCACGCAATCCCGGATCAGGCTCTCCAACGCCGCGCTTCGATATGTCGATGTCTTGGCCACTTCCACACCCACCAGCCGATCGCGGATTGTCTACGGATTCTTCACTGGCTGGGGACATTGTAGCCGTTTTCACAAGGCGATTGCAATGCGGAAATGCCTGTGACTCGCCGACGACGCTACCGGCCCGCGATCCTAGCGGTGTAATGCGCGCCCGGAAAGGACCAAGGGCACGTTTGAGATGCGGTACCGTCGCCAATCCGGATCGTGAAAGTGCCACCATTCGTTGCCATCCGCTATGAACCCTTCGGCCGACATTGTGGTGTGGAGCAGTGCGCGATTTCTGCGCTTCTCAACAGTGCCACCGGCGTAGCTCGTCCGTGCGCGGATCGAGAACGTGTCGAAGTCGCAGGGCATCGGTCGCTCCCTCCCACGGCTGTCAACCAGCGTTACGTCAACGGCGGCGCCGCGGTTGTGCATGCTGCCGCGGCGGGGAGGAGCAACGAACCGCGGGTCGGGGCAAGCTGCCCATAGCGCACTCTGCACGAAGAGCGGGCGATATGCATCCCAGATCTTCAGGCCAAGGGCGCTTAACATCAGTCTGTGCTGCACGCGGCAGAGCCGCTCCGCCACTCCACGCCGTATCAGGCACCGTGCGCCCATCGGATAGACACTCCTGCCAACACCGTTGCGCGCCGAAGCGTAACGCAGCTCGATGCGAATGCTCGGGCAGAGCGAGCGGACATTCACCATGTCGCTCCGGTCATTCAGCAAGATCAGCGCTCCCAGTATAAGTGAGTACCCCATCGCACATTCCAGTCAGCGTAGATATTACCTTCGGGTCCGGCCGTCACCACACTGTATGCGACTAATCAAGGTGCGACACTATCGCGGACACCGCGGCGACATGCGATAGTGCTCTCGCCGTCAGTATGGACCGCGAACGGGAACTCATGTCCTGAATTCCGACAGCACCGCTACCATCGGAACTCCACAGCCTGCAGAAATGCCCGGGCAATGATCATATGGCCGACGTGGTTCGGGTGGACTCGATCCCACGAGAGGGTCGCGGGATAGTAGGTCTTGAGCGCCAGGTCAAAGGCGGCCTGAGTGTCGACAAAAAGTGCGTCGTGTCGCGCCGCGATCGCTCGCACGATGGAACCGTATTCGTCCATTTTCGACCGCATGGCGTCCTGGAGGTTCGGCTCGATATAGAACGGCGTCATGAGCACGAGACCCTCGACCTCGGGAATCGTCACGGCGACCAGGGCTTCCAGCGTGTGCTCGAACTCGGCAGAAAGCACATGAATCTCCGGTTGGCCCGGCAGATCGAACTGCCTCCAGACGTCGTTGTCACCAATCATAATTGACACCCAGTCCGGATTCAGGTCGACCACGTCGGCCTGCCAGCGCGCCTTGAGGTCACGCACCGTGTTGCCGCTGGTCCCCATATTGACGACACGAATCCCTGCTTCGGGGCACGCCGCGCCCAACAGGGCGTCCACCATCGCCACGTAGCCCTTGCCCGTTGCCTGGAAGAGCCCCTCGCCCACCGGCCGCGCCCGCTCGCAGTCGGTGATCGAGTCGCCGATCATCACGAGCTTACTATCCTTCGCAATCTTCACACACCACCTCCCAGACCCTATCCGCAGATGACGCAGATGTTCGCTGATATTCCCTTACGTAGCGCTTGTGCTCGAGCCGATCGGATCCTAAGTTCAGCAGGATGGCGCGGTGATAACCCGTAGCCTTTAGGTAGTTTATGACCTGCGCAGTCTCAATTCCACTTAATCGGTCGAGCGCCTTGATCTCGACGATGACTTGGTCGAAGCAGATCAGGTCAGCGCGGTAGGAGCAGTTGAGAACCATTCCCTTGTACGCGACAGGCAACATAACTTCACGCCCAAATGGGACGCCGCGTAGACTCAGCTCGACGGCCATCGCCTCCTGATACACGTTCTCCAGGAACCCGGCTCCCAGATGATTGTGCACGTCCATTGCAGCGCCGATCAATGCATATGTCTGTTCGTCCCTCTCAGTTGCTGCCATCTCACTTTCTACCTTACATACACTTCGTCATCTATCTGCGACCATCTGCGACATCTGCGGATTCTCGTCTTCCCCGTCACTCGACCCAGACGGAGTGGCGGCCGAGGAGCCGTTCTAGGGCTACGCGGAAGGGCTCGTTGTATTCCGCGAGGAGTTTCGTATCGATGACGTGCAGGCGGTTCCCATCGGTGACACGGAGGAAGACCGGAAGCGCGCCGCCGTTGCCGCGATGATGCTCTACGGTCTGTTGCAGCGAGCGCAGCCGGTCGCGGTGCCCCGGCTCAATGTTGATGAAGATCGACTGTGGAGTCCGATTGTTTGCGCCGGCAGCGAGCGGTGTCACCTGGTCCACAAGGATTTCGACGATGTGCCCGCCATCCTCGTCGTCGCGCACGCGCTCGCGATGGCTGGCTTTGCCCTGAAGCAGGACAATCCTGTCTTTCTCAAGGTTCTGGCCCTGATTGGCGAAGACGCCGGGGAACATCGTGCACGACACGGTGCCGGTCATATCCTCCAGGCTGAAAAACGCCATCGGCTCGCCGCTCTTCTTGGCAGTAAACGGCTTGATGGTGGTAATGATCCCGAGCAGGCTGACCGGCGCGCGATCTGCCAGTTCCGGGAGATCCGCGACGCGGAGAGCCCCGTATCTCTCCGCCTGACCCAGATAGGCCTGCAGAGGATGGTCCGAGATATAGAGTCCCAGCAGTTCTCGCTCGAAGCCGAGGAGCTGTTCTCGTGGATACTCCGGAACGGCGGGTATGACGATCTGCTGGACGACCCCTTCGGCACTGCCGTCTCCGCCAAACATGTCGCTCAGGGAGGCCTGGCCAGATCGCCTATCCCGCTCCGCTTTGGCGGCGCCCTGGATTGCGTCGTCAAGAACCTGCATCAGCGCGCGCCGATTCTGGTGGCCCGGCAGTCCGGACAACGCGCCGGCCTGAATCAGACTCTCAATGGTAGATCGGGAGACGCCGCTGCCCGGAGCTCCCATCACCCGATTGCAGAAGTCGGGGAGGGATAGGAACGGACCCTCTTCATCTCGCGCTCGCACGATGACCTCGACCGCGGCACGGCCGACGTTCTTAATGGCCGCGAGCCCGAATCGCACCGCCCTGGACGCGGCTTGTCTGCCCTCGGAATCGACCTCGACTGCGAAGTCGACCGCGCTGCCGTTAATATCGGGAGGCAGCACGGGAATGCCCATTCGCTTACACTCTTCCATGCAGGTTGCAAGCTTATCAGACTTGTCGACGAAGCAGGCCATCAGCGCGGCCATATACTCGACCGGATAGTTAGCCTTGAGATAGGCGGTCTGATAGGCCACCATGGCGTAACAGACCGCGTGAGCCTTGTTGAACGCATAGCCCGCGAAGGGCTCCATCAGATCAAAAATGTTGTTAGCGTCCTTGATCGAGACGCCCTTCTCTTTCGCGCCCTGAAGGAAGTTTTCGCGCTGCTGCTCCATCTCCTCCTTCTTCTTCTTACCCATCGCGCGACGCAGGATGTCTGCCTGGCCCAGCGTA
Source organism: Chthonomonadales bacterium (assembly GCA_038211235.1). Taxonomy (GTDB): domain Bacteria; phylum Armatimonadota; class Chthonomonadetes; order Chthonomonadales; family Chthonomonadaceae; genus DATGJU01. Next base: position 4,059 of record JBBQVV010000400.1, read on the forward strand.
TAACCCGCGATGACCTGAGCGATCTGCATCACCTGGTCCTGGTATACGATCACGCCATACGTTTCACTCAACAGGTCTTTCAGGGACGGATGCGGATAGTTCGGCTTCTCCAGCCCGTGCTTGGTGCGAACGAATCTGGGAATATGCGCCATCGGACCGGGACGGTATAGCGCGACCATGGCGGCGACATCGCGCACCGTCGTCGGCTTCAACTCCTGGATATAGCGCCGCATCTGCGGAGACTCCAGCTGGAATACTCCGACACACTCGCCGTTACCGAGCAGCTCGTAGGTCTTCTTTACGTCCTCGGCTTCACCTTCCAGCGGCAGCTTTCGCACGTCGAGCCGCCGGCCGGTTGTCTTCTCAATGTTCTTGAGAGCCTGTGACAAGATGGAGAGATTGATCAGGCCTAGAAAATCCATTTTCAGCAGGCCGATCTTTTCCAGCGTAGGGGCGACGTACTGAGTGACACAACCGCCATCCGCAGAGCGCGTTAGTGGCGTGTACTCGACGAGCGGGTCGTGCGAGATGATGACGCCGGCAGCATGGACCGAGGCGTGTCGCGAGATGCCCTCGAGTCGCTTCGCCGTATCGATCAACTGCCGCGCGTCAGGGTCACGAACGTACGCGTTCTTGAACTCCGGCACCGCCTCCATCGTCTTATCGATGGTCATGTGGAGAGGAATGGTCGGCACGAGCTTGCACAGCTTTTCCACTTCGCCGAGCGGCATGCCGAGCGCGCGACCGGCATCCTTCAGGACAGCCCGCGCGGCCAGTGTTCCGAACGTAATGATCTGCGCGACGCGCGCCTCCGTGGGGTCATCCTGATTGGGACTGTATTTCTTCGTAACGTAGTCGATCACTTCCGCTCTGCGGGTGTCCTCGAAGTCCATATCCACATCAGGCATCTGGACGCGCTCGGGATTGAGGAACCGCTCGAACGTCAGGCCGTACTCGACCGGATCGATATCCGTGATGTCCACCAAGTAGGAGACCAGACAGCCGGCGGCCGATCCGCGCACTCCGTAGTAGATGCCCTTATCGGCGGCGAACTTGGCGAAATCCCGGACGATCAACATGTACTGTGCAAAACCGGTCTTGTCGATGATGCCGATCTCAAACCTCATGCGGTCGACGACCTGCGGGGGCGGAGAGCCGTTGTAACGGTTCAGGAGGCCCTCTTCGGCGAGCTTCGTCAGGTAGTCGATCGGAGTAAACCCGTCGGGCAGGCCGGGCGACGGCATCGGTGCTCGACCGAACTCCAGCTCCACATTGCAGCGCTCAGCGATCTCGAGTGTCTGCTCGATGCTCTCGGGATGCAGCCGGTTGAACAGATCCTTCATCTGATCGGAGGACTTGAGGTAGAACTCCTGGGTGGCATACTTAAGGCGATCGGTATCGGTTACGGTCGAGCCGGTGCCGATGCAGAGCAAGATGTCGTGGGCGCCGGCGTCTCCGCCCGTTAAGTAATGGACGTCGTTCGAACAGATTACGGGAAGCTTCAGATCGCGGGCGATCTTGAGAAGCTGCTCGTTACTGTGCCGTTGCTCGGGGAGGTTATGATCCTGAATCTCGACGTAGTAGTTGCCGTCGCCGAAGACGTCGCGATAGTAAGCGCAGGCTTTCAGGGCGCTCTCGTAATCGCTGCGGAGGATGTGGGTGTTGATCTCGCTGCCGAGACAGGCCGTCGTTCCGATCAGGCCCTCGCTATATTGCTGGAGGATCTCGCGGTCGATCCGCGGCTTATAGTAGAAACCTTCCAGCGCGGCGATCGAAGTAAGCTTGAGGAGGTTCTTATAGCCAGTCGCATTCCGCGCAAGCAGGACCATGTGGTAAGCGGCCTGGTCGAGGCGAGGCTCCTTCATCTTTCTCCCGCGCGGAGCGACATACGCCTCTACGCCGAGGATCGGCTTGACGCCTGCGGCCTTACACTTGGAGTAGAAATCGGCCGTGCCGTACATGACGCCGTGGTCGGTGAGCGCAAGCGCCGGCATGCCAAGCTCGGCCGCCCGCTTCACAAGGGGATCGAGGCGATTAGCGCCATCCAACAGACTGAACTCCGAGTGACAGTGCAGATGGACGAAATCGCTGCTGTTGCTCATTCCCTAACCCCTCGTGTGGCGCACGTAGCGAGCGTTTCAAGCGCTCGCACGGCAGTTTATTGATTATCATCCGGGCTGATTCGGTTTCGCGGCTTGCGTGACGGCACGCCTGGGCGCGAAACGGTCATCCTCCGACCCATTCGTCTATATAGCGCACGCACGACAAAACACCGCTATATCTAGATCGATTTCGCTATTGTATGGGTTCCCGAAGAAACTAACAAGCAGACAAGATTGTACCATATTGCTCACTGAGCTTCCTTGGGCTTTTTTGGCAGTTGTTGAGGAAAAGATAGTTAGCCGGGGATGCTCACGTCTCCGCTAGAACACTGATGGGCGCGATCGTGCTGCTCCATACTGCGCTCCGACGCTGT
>JBBQVV010000401.1:0-6507 GCA_038211235.1 Chthonomonadales bacterium
CATGCGTCTCGATGCCGTCCACCCAGCGCAGCACGCCCGCCCGGAAGACCGCCTCGAACCAGTTCGAACGGATGATCGACGAGCAAGGGCCGATCACCAGCCCCGTCGGGTCTTCGGCACGCACGAGTTTGCGAATGCGCCTGTAGGCGTCGGCGATGTCGGCCGGCGTGTAGTCGGGCTTACGTGCCCTATCGGGCGGCATGTTCAGGTCGACCTCCCATAGGCCGCCGTACAGCCGGCGCCGCATGTGCGGGCGGCGCGCCATCTCCACCTTCACCCTGTCGCGCACCATCGCGAGCGCGTCGTCCCACGCGAAGCCTGGCGCTTTTCCGTCTCGGCTTCGCGCCCACGCGGGCGTGCTCTCGCCGATGTTCAGCGTGGACGGCAAGATGTGGGGTCGATATCGTGGCTCAGGTCCCTGGCGTATCGCGTCACGAGCCCACTGGGCCAAGCCGGCCGAGCGGTCAGGCCTGGTTGTCTCCAGGTACCGCCAGTCCGAGTAGTCGAAGCGCCACGTTAGACCTGCGTAGTCTGCAAGATGCAGGAAATCGCCGTGGAGGCCGAAGAAGGCGCTCTCGCCGAGTTTGCGGAAGCGTGCGATGTTCTCGGCGAGGGTTGTCGGCAGGACCGAGAACGTTCCCAGGCCATCGGGCATGCTGCCCTCGGCGCGGATGCACGAGTTTGGAGCGAGGTCTTTGCCGTCCGCGTCTACCAGGAAGGCGGTCACCCCGTAGTATCCGTGCATGCGGGGCGTCGCGTTGAACCGATACTCCGCCGCGCCCGTGAGGCGAGCCGACCTGCGCGAGCTGACGCGACCTTCGACGTCTCGCACCTCGTACCGGAAGCCGGTCGCGTTTGGCGGCGACATGCCGCCCGGGCAAAACGTGATCGTCACAGGATCGCCGCGCTGGAACAGGTTGTTGCTCGGGTGCGAGGTGCCGAAGTCCAGCCAGGACGCCATCCGGTCGCGTTTGTACGCGGCAATGCGGTCGAAGTAGAGCGACGTGCCGGCCGTGCTTACGGCAATGGAGATGCCGCGCAGGCCGACGGCCTTCTCCGGAGAGAGCGCCTGCTTAGTGGCCGACTGGAACCGGGCCAACGGCACCGTGTAGTGAACCAGACGCCCGGCCGGGAAGGCGTGATCGGCCAGGACGGTGGTGAAGCTTTCGCCCATTGCGGTCGTCAGCGTCACGCTAATCCACCACTGCGCCTCCGCCCGCGAGCCCAGGACGAAGCAGAACCCATCGACGTCGGCCGGCACGATGGCGTCCGGCAGCGCCTTGCGCGTCAGGCTCATCCAGGTGCGGCCCGGCTCCCGGTCGCGCGGATTCTTTAGCGATGCGCTCGCCTCCAGTATAGGATCGTGTAGGCCGGCTACGCGGCGGCGCGGGCTCAGCATAGTCGCCACATTCTCGCCGCTGGTCACAACCCAGGCGCCGACCGGATCCGCACCAAAGCGGTCGATGAGGGCTACCTCGCGCACGGGACCGAGGACGACGGGATCTTTTGGGGCGGCCGATTGGGCCTGGAGCTGAGCAGGCAGCGATAGAGCGGCAACCGCGGTGATAGAGAGGAAGAGCGAACGCATGAAGTCCTCCGGAACGGCCCCGCGATACGCGGCGTTCGCCAGGAACTCAATGCGCCGCTAATGTCTGGTGTCCGTGACCTCATTATACTTCAGGCTCCGCCAAACGGATGTCGATGCTTACTGCTTTGGGAATAGGATAGAAGGAGGGAACGAAAAGGAGGTTCAAGATGGTGATGAGGAACCAATGACGGGGCTGTCACCTCAGCAAAGCCGAGGTGAGACCAGTGGTCACGACTCTACGGTTGGCGGATACGGGATGACAATTTGGACGCGCCGCATTCGCAGCGCGGAGAAGGTTTCGTAATTAGCCATTGAAGTCTCCCTGTCGAAGCTGGTTCGGTAAGAGCGACCGAGCAGTCAGAGGACAACCTTATTGCTGGTTTATTGTTGCTCGGTCGCTTCCAGAAACTCCTGAAATTTCTCCAGACGGTAAGGCATCCCAAACGCGAGTGTTATGTCCCCGCTAAAGGGCTTTGCTTTCCAGGTCGGATTTCGCGTGATGGCTCGAAGCGCCCGCAGTTGAGCCGCCGTCAACCGGGTCGGATCCACCTTCGACGTATTCTGATAGCGTGGGCCGAACACCACGGCCAGCAGCGCAAAGAACACGCTCAGCATTGCCGATGATTCGACGGTTTCCGCCGCATGGCATAACGCCGACAGTACCGGTTCGGTCGGCTTCAAATGGATGCATTCCAGCACATCGCTCACCTGCTCTGTCAAGAGAGGCCAATGCCAGGCAATACGTAGCTCCGCGTCTCCCTCTCTTTCCTTCTCCTGGCTCGCCGCCAGCAGCACAGAGAGGGCTTCTGCCGACAGTGCGCCTTCGAGGATCACCGCCAGAGAGATGGCCGCCGCGACCCGAACGATATACGGATGCGTCGGGTGCAACCAGCCTCGGAACGACGGAACGTGAGACAAATCCTTTGTGTAGCGATCCAGGATGCCCAGGCAGATAATCGCGTTCGCCAACTCCTCGGCTTCGGGCGACCGGTACGCGATCTGCCGGACAAGGAGCACGGACTCCGCAGCGGCTTCCGGAAACCAGGCCAGCGCCTTGACTGCTGCTTCGCGAAGTTGCTGATCCGAGTCCTGGGTCAGCCGCTGGAACGTGCCGACTCCGCGCAGTACCGCCTGGTGAGCATCGATCCTCCACAGGGGCTGGGTGTCGGGTTCCCAATCGTTGTCGTCTGGGTCGGCGGCCCGTATCCTGTCGAAGTCTTCCTGCGGCCTCAGCTCTCCCTCGTCCTCGGAGTAATCGTATCCAAAGGGAAGATGATGTTCTGGGTAGCCGACTGCCAGATGCGTCAGCACGTCAATAAGTTCTACCTTGTCCTGTGTATCCGGGGCTTCCAGCACCTCGAACAGGAAAGGGACAGCCGGCGCGCTGGCTCGATAACGCCATCCCTGGTGAAAGATGGTGTAGTAGTGGCCGTGTCGAGCGTCCTTTCGGTCGGATGCGTCCGGAGACCTGAGCGCACGAATGAATGTGGGGACATCCTCCGCACTGCCATACGCATGAGTGAGCCGCCCCCAATTGATCTGATCCAGGCCTTCGAGCATAGTGACATTCCGTGTACCAGGATGCGTGATGTGTGCTTGTCGCGTTTACGCAAGCCTCATACGCCTCCATGTATTGCTCCCAGTATCTCCTCTCACGCATGTCTGATTGGCTAGATTTCCAGTTCTTGTCCGGCTCATCGATGCGTTCGAGGAAGCGCTTCCTCTCTTCGTCCTTCGACAGGTGGAGGAATGTCTTGACGATATGGGTCCCGCTGCGGTGGAGGCGCTCCTCCAGGTCCACAATGGAGCGATAGGGCTCATTCCAGATGTTCTTGTCGGCGAATAACTCATCTGGAAGCCCCTGACCGCGGAGAATCTCAGGATGCACCTTAACGATGAGTATATCCGCACGGTAGGAACGATTGATGCTGCGCGATGTGCGCGCTGAATCGGCTCAGCGCAATCTCCACCTCGCTGCTGCTCTGAGCAGTCAGCGCTTCACTATCTTCGATGTTGTTGTCGGTGTCGTTGCCTTCACGGAGGTTTGTATGGTCATTAACTTCGCTCAGATGGAAGTAGGTTCCCCGCACCGTCTGTGAGGCGGCGAGCGTCTGCGTCCAATGCGGCGCCCATCCCTACACGCACGGTATGCATTGTGCCGTCGTCTTTCAGCAAGATGGATTTATTAGGAAGGTCGCTGCCGTCGAGTTCGACGCGCACGACGCCACGGCAAATATGCTCGGGATTTTCGACGATGATTTCATAGTGGGCGCTGCGATACATATAACGGATCGTAAAGCCATCCCACGCTGCGGCAATACAAGGGGCCATGGTAAGCGTATCGCCGCGCAGTTTGAACCCAAGGATCTCCTCCAGCCAAATGCGATACATCCACCCAGCAGCGCCGGTGTACCATGTCCAGCCACCCCGTCCGACATGGTCCTCCAGCGCGTAGATGTCCGCCGCAACGACGTAAGGTTCCACCTTGTAGCGCTGCACCCCCTCCGGCTCACGCGAATGCTCCACGGGATTCATTAAACGAAGCAGCTCTATGGCGCTGTCTCCGTCTCCCATGCGGGCGAAGGCGAGCGGCGCCCAGAGAGACCCATGCGTGTACTGACCGCCATTTTCCCGCACGCCAGGCGGGTATCCTTTGATATATCCGGGATCGTGGTCGGATTTGTCGAACGGTGGCGTGAAGAGAAGAACCATCTGATCGTCCTTGCGAACCAGGCGCTCCCGCACGGCGTTCATCGCCAATTTGGCGCGTTCAGGGGCTGCGGCTCCTGAAATGATCCCCCAGGACTGCGGCAGGGAATCGATTTGAGCCTCCTCGGATTGCTGTGACCCGAGCGGCGTCCCATCGTCATAGTAACCCCGGCGATACCAGGCGCCGTCCCAAGCCTGTGCCTCAATTGTCGCAGCCACTCGGGTTGCTTTCTCACGAACTTCCGCAGCCTCCGGGATTTCGCCCCGCAGACTCAGCAGTTCGCTGAAGTCGTTCAGGACATGAATCAGGAACCAGGCGAGCCATACGCTCTCTCCTTTGCCCTCTGCTCCGACGAGGTTCAGGCCATCGTTCCAGTCTCCGGTTCCGATTAACGGCAGGCCGTGCGGTCCCGCCGTAAGTCCTTTGGTTACTGCCAGACGGCAGTGTTCCAGCAACGTCGCCTCATGACCGGATACTACGGGAAGGAAATAGGCCTCGTTCTCACCGTCTTCGAGCCGCTTGCCTTCCAAAAACGGTACAATTTCGTCCAGAATGCCGGTGTCGCCGGTGGTTCGGATATACTGAGCAGTGACAAATGGGAGCCACAGGAGATCGTCCGAGATACGCGTGCGAACACCTGCCCCTGAGGGCGGATGCCACCAGTGCTGAACGTCGCCCTCCATGAATTGACGCCCTGCCGCCCGCAATATCTGCTCGCGCGCAATATCGGGAGCCGCGTAGACCATGGCCATAACGTCCTGGAGTTGGTCGCGGAAGCCGTAGGCACCGCCGGATTGGTAGAATGCAGAACGTCCCCAGATTCGGCAGCTCAGGTCCTGATAGAGCAGCCAGCGATTCACCAGGAAGTTTATAGCGAGATCGGGCACCTCGACCTGCACTGTATTCAGCAGCTTGTCCCACCAGCCGGACGTTGTATTCAGCGCAAGTTCAAAGGCCCCTATGTTTCGGTAACGCTCCACAAGCGTGCGAGCCTGTACAGCATCTGCGGCCTGCCCCAATAAGAAGGTGACTTCGGTATGCTGCTCCGGCTCCAACTCCACCGATACCTGTATGGCGGCGCACGGATCCAGCCCTCCGCCTACGCGCCCGGAAAGACTAAGACGCCCCAGCGCCGCCGGACGGGTCATCGAACCGTTCCGCCCCAGAAACTCCGTGCGGTCACCCGTGTATGAGACGACCGGCAGGCTCGATGCGACGAACGCAACACGCTCCCCAAAATCCGGATGGTAAGGATTTCTGGCAGTCAGCAGCTGTGCCTGCGCGTCCCACTGTGTTACAACGTGCAGTTGTGTTTCTTCGCGGTCCGTTGCCAGAACCCATTCACAATAGAGCGTTACGGTCAGTCGACGCTTGTGGGACGAACGGTTGGCTAGTTTAAGATGCTGCAGCCGGACCGGCGCCCCGCCGTCGCCGTCCATGGGGACGAGAACCGTTAGCTCCTGCTCGATCGCATGGCTGTTATGCTCGAAGATCGAGTACCCCTGACCGTGCCGGGACCTGTAAGCGTCCTCCTCGCGAACAGGCTGAGCCGTCGGCGTCCAGAAAACTCCCAGATCCTCATCGCGTATATACAGTGCGTCGCCGGGCGGGTCCGAGATGGGATCGTTCGACCAAGGCGTCAGGCGATTGCTCTGGCTGTTGCCAGACCAGCAATACCCGGAACCTCCCTCCGAGATAAACATACCGAAGGAGGGATTGGCAATCACGTTGATCCAAGGCATGGGTGACTGTACGCCGGGACCCAGATAGGTGGCGTATTCCCGGCCGCCTGGCGTGAAGCCGCCCACTCCGTTGAAATAAGCGAGATCCATGAATGGCAGCGGCGCCGAAGGCTCTTCACCGATGCGCGGATTTTTCGGCAGGTTTGGCGGCAGAGAAACGGCCATCGGCGGCATGCGAAGCTGCTGTTCGAGCGACCCGCGCGCCGCAACCAGCACCGCCCGCGCCACGGTCAGCAGCAGCGAGCGCTCCTGCTCGGGCACATGGTCTATCTTGAGCAGGTATACCCTGCCAGCGCGCTCGGAACCGGCAACTTCCGCGTGCGCCTCGACCAGCCTCGTAAGCTGATGCTGCAGCGGCTGATCATAAGTCGCCGCGTCTTCGTTCAGAATAACGATATCGACCTTTAACCCGTGCCGCTGCCAGTAGGTATGAGCCGTGAGGATTTGTTGTATCAGGCCGATATCGA
>JBBQVV010000402.1:0-6502 GCA_038211235.1 Chthonomonadales bacterium
GCCAGGTATCTATAGGATACTACAGCGGATCTGTCGTCCCGAGCTACCAATATGTAAAGACGCTGCCTGTCGGCTGGCAGGTCGCGGGCATAGGCGACTTCGATGGAGATGGTCAACCGGATCTGATATTGCAGAATCCGACAACCCGCCAGGTGTCGCTCGCCTACATGCGTGATTCCACGCTCATCAACTATCAGATAGTCGGCACCCTGCCTGCAGGCTCGATAGTAAGGGGACCACGTTAGTACGCAAACCGTGCACACGAATCGCGATTCGCGACCCGGCAGCCACGAGCCGGTTATGTAAATTGACCACGCGTCCGCACGGGATCACCAGCCCCAGGAGCGCAGGTTGAATCAAGTCACGAGCGCCGATAGACGATTGGATTCAGCTCGCTTGCGGCCGGCTCGCCAGCCGTCACGCCGGGCAGCCAGGATCGCAGATCGTTCGCCCTATGCTCGTTGTCCGGCTCGAACGTGCGCAGCCCGTCCGCAAAGTAGATCACGGTCATGACCTCACGAGTATTCAGGCTGGAGTTGCCCGGCGCGGAGTGGAGGAGCCAGCTCGCATGGAAAGTCGCGTCGCCAGCCCGCATCGGCTCCATTACGATCGGAAACGCCCGGTGCGCCACCAGGCGCTCGAACTCATCGTGAGACTTATCGGAGATCTCCAGGTGGCCGAGGAAGCCCTCGTTGTGGGAGCCGCTGGCAAACGTTAGCGCCCCCATTTCGATTGGGACATCGACAAGTGGCATCCACATTGTGACGGCGCGGATGCCGTCCGTCTTCAGCGGCCAGTAGTACTGGTCCTGATGCCATGGCGTGTGACCTCCTCCACCCTCCTTATAGAGCGCCTGGTCGTGGTAAAGGCGGACAGCGTCGACACCCATCAGGTCGGCTGCGATCTTCGCAAATCGCTTCGCCAGAACGTACTTGCGCACTCGTTCATCGCGAGTCCAGAGGTTCATGATCTGGAGGAATGCCTTGCCGTACGTATCTCGCTCCTCGATCGGTCGCGTCTCGGTGTTATTGCGATAGGTTGCGCCCGTGATCACTTCCCGGTAAGCGACAACCTCTTCGTGCGTACAGACGCCGTTAAGCAGCACGTGCCCGGCGCGCTGGAAAGCCGCGACCTGCTCCTCTGTTAATGGATATTCCTCCGCCAACGACGGCAGTTCGGACGTGGACTGTAACATGGAATTCTCCCTGAAAGCGAAGTAGCCGCCGACTGGACACCGGGCAGTCGGCGGCGTTTACGTCTATTTCCGCCGGCAGCGCCTCAATACCTTCCCATACGGTTTCGATGCGCTGTCGCCGAGGCAGTCTCCGGCTTGCCATGTGCTCCGCATTTTGTTATACTGGCGCCATGTGAATTGGCCGCTGCATGGGTGGATTGTGGCGCGTTAGAGAACGGCACGGCAGTATAACGAAAGGGCCGTTGATTCGGCGAGCACCTTCGGGTCGACGCGGAGTCACGTTTACGGAGTGGGCCAGGCATGGAGCGGGACAACGAAACCGGCGGGGAAACGTCCGCGGTGCGGCCCTTACCCGAGAAGCTAGACTCCGGCTCTCGTTGGCGTCGAATTTCCAAGACGCTCCGGCCGTGGATGGTTCTCATTCTGGTGTGCGCACTGTTCTCCATTCATCCCGATTTCAGGTCGATCTTCTGGAGGCAGGAGTACCTCGCGGGGGTCGTCGGACAGTCCGCACGCAACATCGTGCTCGCCGTCGGACTGTCGTTTGTCATAATGACCGGCGGCATCGATCTCTCCGTAGGCTCAGTGCTCGCGCTATCGGGCGTCACGATGGCGATGGCCCTGACCGGCGCGCCGCGCTTCCCTCTCTGGTTGGCGATGCTTGCGGCGCTTCCAGTAGCTGCCGCAGCGGGTACAATCGCGGCCAGACCGATAGGCCGGACGAATCTTGCAGCTCGATGGATCGCGTTCGCCGGCGCACTGGTTGTTGCCGACGCGGCGCTGGGATTCGGCATATTTCAAGTTGCTGCAGGCGGCATCAAGGTCGAACTGGCGGTCATGGTCGGCATATCCGTGGGTGTAGCTTGCGGCATGATCAACGGAGCCATCGTGTCGGTAGGTGGAGTCCCGCCGTTCATCGCGACCCTGGGATTGATGAGCGCTGCGCGAGGACTGACGCTATATGCGACCTCCAGCCAGAGCGTAACGGTCCCGTTCGCGCGGTTTCGAGCGCTTGGCGACGGAATGCCGCTGCTTGCGATCACGTTGGCCGTCGTCGTCGCGGGCGCTCTGCTGCTCTCACGATTCAGGCATGGACGGTACATTCTGGCTATCGGAGGAAACGAGCAGGCGGCACTGCTGACAGGAGTGCCCGTAGTTACGGTCAAGACACTTGCGTATATGCTGTCCGGGCTCTGCGCCGCCATCGGCGGAGCGCTAATAACCGCGAAGTTTGGAACCGCCAATACCGGCGCGGGAACGGGCGCCGAGCTAGAGGCGATCGCCGCGGTCGTGATCGGCGGTGCGAGCCTTTCCGGTGGAAGCGGCAACATCATCGGAGCGCTCGTGGGAGCGTTGACAATCACGGTGATCACCAACGGCCTCGTGCTCGTGGGAATTGAACCGAACCTACAGCAGGTGATCCTGGGCGGTGTGATCGTCCTTACCGTGTTTCTCGACCAGATAAATCGGCGCAGCAGGTAACGCGAAGGAGACAAACGACCGTGCACCATCGTTACTATGTTCCCCTCACTATTCCGCTCATTCTTGCGGCAGCGCTGATCGGCTGTGGACGGGAAGAGGTCGCGCCGATCGGGAAATCAAATCCCGGGCCCTTCGCTCCTGGCGCGCCCGCAAGTGAGAGTGCGGCTTCTCCGGCTTCCGCTGCGATCCAGCAGGCGGATCTCGATGCCATAACCAGCGCGTCGAAACCATACAAGCTCGTGCTCATCGTCAAGACCAAGAACAATCCGTTCTTTATCCCGATGATCCGTGCGTTCGAGGAGACTGCAAAGGAGATGGGTGTTCCGGCCGAGGTACAGGCCGCGGCGCAGGAATCGAGCTACGATCAGCAGGTGGCGCTCGTGCAGGCTGAAGTGGCAAAACGCGTGCAGGCAATCCTTATCACTCCGGCCGACTCCAAGGCGCTCGTGCCGGCGCTCAAGCAGGCGCAGGACAAGGGCATTCTCGTGATTAACCTGGACAATCGCCTCGATTCCGGGAGCGTGAAGTCGGAAGGACTTATCCTCGGCGGCTATGTCGGCGCGGATAACGAGGCGGGAGGAAGGAAGGCGGGCGAGGCCATGGTCACCGCGCTCAACGGCGCCGGCGATGTCGCCGTGATCGAGGGGATTCGGGGCGTCGACAACGCGGAGGCGCGAAAGCGCGGGTTCGAGTCGGCCGTTTTGGGCAAGCTGAAGATCGTCGACGAGCAGACCGGCGGATGGGAGACGGAGTCAGCGCACGATAAGGCACAGGCGATTCTTGCAAAACATCCCGGTCTTACCGGTATATTCTGCGCCAATGACAGCATGGCGATCGGCGCCGTGAAGGCGGTCGACGAGGCAGGCAAGATGGGCAAGGTCAGGATCATCGGATATGACAACATACCGTCGGTAAAGCCGCTCCTTGGGTCTGGACAAATGAGCGCCACGATCGAGCAACACCCGGACCTGATGGGCAAGTATGGCGTAAAGATGGCGGTCGGCGTAATGGGCGGGAAGCTGAAGAAGGGCGGAGAGTTCCTGGTGCCGCTCGAGGCTGTGGGCGGTAAGTAGAATCCGGCAGGATATCCGTCGCCTCGGCTTGAAGGATAGATAACCGCACACTCGTTCCGCAGATGAGGAGCCCATGTCCGATCAACGACCAGCCAAGCATCCCAACATCGTTCTTATCGCGGTTGATAGCCTGCTCGCCGACCACATGAGCTGCTACGGCTATCCGCGACTTACGACGCCGCATATCGATCGGTTCGCGCAGGAAGGAACTCTGTTCGAACAAAACTACAGCGCTCATATTCCGACGACGAGCGCCTACGCCTCGATGCTGACGGGACGTGACTGCTTTGGAACGCGAGTCGTTGCGCTTCGACACCAGGGCGGCCTTCGTCCGGAGGTTCCCACCCTCCCTGAGCTATTGCGGCAGGCCGGTTATGTTACTACATGTGTCGGCTTCAGCGGCAACGCCGGAGGGCGCGGTTTCGACAAGTACCTCGACTACCTCGGCTGGGGAACCTGGAACGAGGGCCGCAGTCCAAAGGCGGAAAATCTCAATCTGGTCACGCTGCCGGAAATCGATCGACTGGCGGGCCTGGATCAGCCATTTTTCCTGTTCCTGCGGCACATGGATCCGCACGCCCCCTACTTGCCGCCCGCGCCATACGAGCGTATGTTCTACCACGGCGACGAGAGTGATCCCAATAATCGCTCGATGGACGCCGTGATGGCGTTCAAGCCCTTCCGGGATTTCTTCGCGAGCTGGATGCCCCCCGGAATTTCCGACAAGGACTACGTCGTCGCGCAGTACGACGGCGCCGTGGCCTACATGGACGCCTGTATCCAGTCGATCTTCTCGGCTCTGGAGGCGCACGGCATCTTGGACGAGACGATCATTGTCCTGAATGGCGACCACGGCGAGACGCTCTACGATCACGAATGCTGGTTCGATCATCACGGCATCTATGACGTTACACTACACGTGCCGTTGGTCATACGTTTCCCGGGCGAAGTGCCGGCAGGATTGCGTGTGGGCGGATACACACAGCACAAGGACCTCGTACCGACGCTCCTGGAGCTTGCAGGCGTCGAGATCGAGCCACACACCATGGAAGGCGCCAGCCTGCTGCCGCTCATGCGCGGCGAGGTTACCACGCGCGAGAGCGAGTTCTATATCACGGAATGCACCTGGATGCGGAAGCACGGATGGCGCACGCCGGAATGGAAGCTGATTGTCGCACTTGAGCCGGATTTTCACTTCAAACCGGAAGTCGAGCTGTACAATCTCGTGGCAGACCCTCACGAGGACAACAATCTGGCGGAGAACGAGCCCGAAATCGTCGCGCATCTTCGATCACGCATGGATGCCTGGATCGCCAAGCGCGAGCGAGAGGAGGGAATCACAAATCCTATGTTGACGCAGGGCGACTGGCACGGCACCGCGGGCATCGGAGCCTTCACGAGCTCGCAGCAGGCGTACGATACGCTGCACATCGGCGACCCGGGACAGGCTTCTCGCCTTCAGTCGGACACGATTGCCAAAACGGAAAACGAGAATTAGCGTGGCGACCCGATGAACTTCGCGACACGAGCCATTCATTCCGGATTGGAAGAGAGTCCGGCAGGAGACGTCGTGCCGCCGATCCACCTCACGACGGTGTTCGCATATTCCGCTCCGGGCGAACCGCGCGGCGGTTACGAGTATATTCGGTACGGCAATCCGACGCGGGCGGCGCTGGAGAGATGCCTATCGGCGCTCGAGGGCGCCCCCGACGACAGCCCCGCCCTCTGCTTTAGCTCCGGCCAGGCCGCGACAGACTGCGCTCTGCGGCTGCTTCGGCCCGGGAGCCGCCTGCTAATGGCGCATGACGTTTACGGTGGGACCACGCAGCTGGCGGAGACGATTCTGAGGCCGTCAGGAATCCTTATCGACTACGCAGACGCTGCCAATACCGCCGAGTTCACTGCCGCGATTCATCCCGGAACGCGCATGGTCTGGATCGAGAGTCCCTCAAACCCACTCCTGCGCATCACGGATGTCGGTTCGGTTGTCCGAGCCGCCCAAGAAGTTGGAGCACTGGTAGCCATGGACAACACGTTCGCGACGCCGTGCCTGCAGAATCCGCTTGCACTCGGTGTCGATATCGTGATGCACTCAACCACGAAGTATCTCGGCGGTCATTCGGACCTGCTCGGAGGAGCTCTCGTCTGCGGGTCGGCGGGTCTGCGCGAACGACTTTACACTATACAGAAGCTAACTGGCGGAGTCGCGGCGCCCTTCGACTGCTGGCTGACGCTTCGCGGAATCCGTACATTAGAGGCAAGGATGGACGTTCACCAGCGGAACGCCAAGGCCGTGGCGAAGCTACTGTCGGAGCATCCCGGAATTGCGCGCGTGTACTATCCGGGCCATCCTGCTCACCCTCAGCACGCGCTCGCGGCGACGCAGATGCGCGGATTCGGCGGAATGGTGTCGTTCGACGCGGCGGGAGGGGGAGACGCCGCACGGCGGATTCTTCAGCGCACCCGACTGTTTGCGATGGCCGCTAGCCTCGGCGGTGTGGAGAGCATCATCAGTTACCCGCCACTAATGTCGCACGTAGGTCTCACTCAAGAAGAGCGCCTCGCGCGGGGAATCGGCGACGGCCTACTGCGGCTATCGGTCGGGCTAGAGAATGCAGACGATCTGTGCTCCGATCTAGACCAGGCGCTCGCCTGACCGCGCTCATTCAGGTCGCGATGGCAGGTCGTCGCCGGCCGCCTCACGCTTCAGGCCGAAAACTGCCGAGAACGCCTCGACGACGGCCGGCGCCAC
>JBBQVV010000403.1:0-6489 GCA_038211235.1 Chthonomonadales bacterium
GATGGGCCGCCACCGAACGGTCTTGACTGGGAGATGTGGACCGGACCGGCTCCGATGCGGCCCTACAACGCGCTCGCGCATCCCCGGGGCTGGCGCGCGTTTATGGAGTATGGAAACGGCATCGTCGGAGATATGTGCGTCCACATGCTCGACATGGTGCGCTGGACCATGGGGCTCGGATGGCCGAAGAAGATCGCGTCGACCGGCGGCATCTATGTAGATACGGCAAGCAAAGCCAACATCTCTGATACGCAGACCGCGAGCTTCGATTTCGGCGATACCGAAGTCATCTGGCAGCACCGATCGTGGGGAGATCCCGACGATCCGCGATATCCATGGGGGGCTACGCTCTATGGCGATCGCGGAACGCTTAAGATGAGCGTTATGAGTTACGATTTCGTTCCTAACAAGGGAGCGCCAATCCACAAGGACGTGACATACGAACTGGATGCGTATCCGGTCGATCGGACCGAGAAGGACCTCGAGCGCCATGTCGCTCCCGCGATCCGGCATCACATGCAGGACTTCCTTCACGCAATTGCGACGCGGGGCAGGCCCGTCGCCGACATTGAGGAGGGCCATATCTCGACGGCAACCTGCATCCTCGCCAACATGTCGATGAAACTCGGAAGATCACTCACGTGGGATTCGGAAAAGCGCCGAGTCGTTGGCGACGACGAGGCGAACGGCCTGCTGCGCCGGCCCTACCGCCGCCCCTGGGTTCATCCTGAGGCCGGCAGGGCATAGTTCCCCCGTCTGCCTGGCCGGTCCGTCGCATCCGGCCGACCCATCAGAACTCTCCGACCAGTCTGATCCGTCAGACCTGTCCGACCGGACCACCTGGGCGTTAGGCAAGCAGCGAATGTATCACGTCGCCGTGTACATCTGTTAACCGCCGGTCGATGCCGTTATTGCGGAAGGTGAGACGCTTGTGATCGATTCCGAGCAGGTGCAGAATGGTCGCGTGAACATCGTAGCAGTAGGTCGGGTTTTCGGCAGCCCGATAGGACCAGACGTCGCTTGCGCCGTAGGTTGCGCCGCCTTTGATGCCCCCGCCCGCGAGCCACGACGTAAACGCGTCGGGATTGTGATCCCGCCCCCTGGTTCCCTGGCTGCAGGGCATGCGCCCGAACTCAGTGGTCCACACCACAATCGTATCGTCCAGAAGGCCGCGTGCCTTCAGGTCTTTGATGAGCGCGGCAGCCGGCCTGTCCATGCTTGCCCCCATCTCGCCATGATCGCGCGCCAGGTCTTCATGCGAGTCCCAGTTTCGCCTGGGGAAGCCGTTGTCCGCGCCGCTCCACACCTGAACGAATCGTACTCCTCGCTCGAGCAGCCGGCGAGCGATGAGACACCGGCGGCCGAAGTCCACCGTTATCGGCTGGTCCAGGCCGTAAAGGCTTCGAGTCGCAGGCGATTCGGCATCGAGATTCAGGACTTCGGGCGCGCTCAACTGGAGCCTTGCCGCTAACTCGTAGGACTGCGCGCGAGCCTCCAGACGGGAATCTCCCTGTCTCTGGGCTGCGTGAGCGCGATTGATCTGGTTGAGAAAGGTCAGGCCATCGCTCTCAGCGACCGGATCGAGGTGGACGTCGACTGGAGGGAACAGGTCGAAGATCGGATTGGCCGAGCCGGGACGCACCATGGTACCTTGGTGGGTCGCGGGCAGGAAGCCGGCGCCCCAATTGGCCGGTCCGTTCGGTGGAAATCCACGCAGATCCGGCAGGACCACGTAGGCCGGCAGGTTTTGCGTCATATTCCCAAGCCCGTAGCTGATCCAGGCCCCCATGCTGGGGAAGCCCGGAAGAACGAAGCCAGTGTTCTGCATGAACGTGGCCGGCCCGTGCACGTTCGATTTGGACTGCATGGAGTAGATGAACGCCATCTCGTCCACGCAGGTCGCAAGATGCGGCAGAAGGCCGCTGACCCATCGCCCGGACTGTCCGTGTTGCTTCCAGCTCCATGGAGCCGGCATCACGACACCCGGTTTGCTCTGAAAAAGCTCTATCTTACCGCCGGGATCGAACGGCTGCCCGGCGCTCTTGATCAGCTCGGGCTTATAGTCGAAGGTGTCTGCCTGGCTCGCGGCGCCCGACATGAAGAGCTGCACGACTCTCCGCGCCTTCGCGACGTGGTGGAGGCCGCCCTTCATGGCCGCACGCTGCTCGGCGCCGAGTCCGGCGGCTGCCTCCTGGCCGAGCATCCAGGCGAGAGCAACGCCTCCTAATCCGCCCGTCGCCCCGGATAGAAACTGGCGTCGATCCATGCAGCGCTCCCGTACAATAGCAGACAGGGTGCAAAGAGGCGTTTCGTCAACTGAGCTAAAACTCCATTAAGTGCTGGCACTCAGTATGTTCGCAGTTTGTGTCCGAAGGCCATACGGCTCGAATGAGACACGCGGCCGAAGGCCATACAGCGAAAGAATTCATTCTGTCGGGCGCAGTCATACGATTTGGCTTGGAGCTTCCGCTTAGTCACCGGCGCGGCAGCTTCGAGCGACTGGAGCGATGCTGCATCACCAGTAGACAATCGAGACACAGCGCACCGGTATCAGAGTATACCAGGCATGGTCGTGATGGATGCGAACATCCAGCGTGCTCTAAGTCAAGGCTGTCGGACTGCCGCGAGCCTCAGGGCGCACAGCGCTTGACCCACCAAATGAAAGTTCCGCCATCAACCCAAGCAGCCGCAACGGGATGTGGAGACACAATGAAGATCACTGCCGTCGAACCGTTCATTCTGCACGTTCCGCTTAACGTCGATTCGATCTCCGACTCGACCCACACGATCACACATTGGGGCGTCGTTGGGACGAAGATAGCGACCGATACCGGCCTCGCCGGATATGGCTTCACGGGCACCCACGCGCATCTTCCGTCGGATCGTCTCATCACCAGCTGTATCTCCGATTGTTATGGCCCGTTTCTCGTCGGCGAGGATGCCGGCGATGGCGATAGGTTGTGGCATAAGCTCGCGCGATTCCCGGCCGTCCAATGGGTTGGGCGGGCCGGCATCACGCAGATTGCTCTGGCCGCGGTCGACATCGGTCTTTGGGACCTGCGTGCCAAGTCCGCGGGGGTACCATTGTGGAAACTTCTCGGCGGCGCCACCTCGTCGAAGATCGAGGCCTACAATACGGACGTAGGCTGGCTGTCCATTCCCAAGGCCAGACTCGTGGACGGATGCAAACGAGCGATCGAGGTGGAAGGATTCCATAAGATCAAGGTTAAGGTAGGGCATGACGATCCGAACACGGACATCGAGCGTTTGGAAGCGGTGCGCACCGCAGTGGGTCCCGGAGTTTCACTCGCAGTCGATGCGAACGGAAAATGGGATCTGCCGACCTGTCAGCGGTTCTGCGCGCGCGTGGAGTCGCTTGACATCTTCTGGTTTGAAGAGCCTCTTTGGTACGACGACGTCGCCTCGCACGCGGCTCTGGCGCGATCCACTTCGATTCCTATCGCCCTGGGAGAACAGCTCTACACTGCAGAGGCGTTCAAATCGTTCCTTCAAGCCGGCGCCGTGCACTACGTCCAGCCCGACGTAACCCGTGTTGCCGGCATCACCGAATACATCCAGATTGCCCACACCGCAAACAGCTACCGGCTGCCCGTTGCGCCCCACATCGGCGACATGGGGCAGGTTCACGCGCATCTCGCTTACTGGCATCCAGCGACAACGATGCTGGAATACATTCCCTGGATCAGCCACTGTTTTAATGAGCCAACGCGGGTTGCGGGAGGTTGGTATGCGCTGCCGGAATTACCAGGCGCCGGCAGTACGCCAACCGATGACGCACTACGGCGTTTCGGCATGTCTGTCCGATAGCCTCGTCCATCGCACGGGACGCGAGGCGCGACAGCACCGGCGTTGTTACACGGATAAAGAACATTTAACGGGGGCTTAAGCAGGGTTTAACCTGATTCGCATACTATTTAAACACGACGAGACAGTTCTGACGATCAGTCGGAAAGGACCGATTCGCTGGGTCCGGAGCGGTTCAGAGCGAGCCTTTGGAATGTGAGCGGGATAATATGACCTGGATCAAGACTATAAGACTGAAAGATGCGGACGAAGCCCTGCGGGATGCGATGCGAAAGCAGAGCGGACTCTATCCCGTCGAGTATCGCGGCGAGGTCGCGGCTCTCAAGGAGCTCGCATCCCGCGAAACTGGAGGCGGAATCTCTGACTCCCATAGCCTGCTGCCGGACACGCTCTATCACGCCTTCGCCACCTATGGCACCCTGTTATCCCCGGATCTGCCGCTGACACGGCGTCAGCACGAGATGATCGCAACGGTTGTTTCCGTTATTAACCACTGCTTCTATTGAACGGAATCGCACGCAG
This sequence comes from Chthonomonadales bacterium, assembly GCA_038211235.1. Taxonomy (GTDB): domain Bacteria; phylum Armatimonadota; class Chthonomonadetes; order Chthonomonadales; family Chthonomonadaceae; genus DATGJU01. Next base: position 4,348 of record JBBQVV010000403.1, read on the forward strand.
AGTTTCTGCGTAGAGCAACCGGGGATGAGGAGCTTGTCGCGGCCCTCCGTGTCGATTATCGAACGGCGGAGTTGAGCCCTGCCGATCGAGCCATGCTGGACTACGTCGACACGCTGACGCGGAGGCCCGTGGACGTAGAGCGCCGAGACGTTGACATTCTCCGCACTCTCGGCTTCGACGATACCGCGATTCTGCAGATCAACCTCATCGCGTCGTGGTTCAACTATATCAACCGTGTTGCCGACGGCCTGGGTGTCGGGAGGCTCTGAAGCCGGAGCGCAGCGTGGCGTCGACGTCGCGCTTGAATAGTTGAGGTCATAGCCTGGTCCATTCATGAAGCACGTCGGCGGGAGACAGGGCTCCCGCCCTACTGTCAGCCGATTGAACGCTTCGTGAATAGCATCCCATCGAGCGAGCCCGGCCCAAGGATAAATGAACCGCCGACGCCTGTCGGTATGTTCATTACAGTTCCGGGCTAGAACGTCGCCAGGGTGGCCACAATCCCTCGGGGACGGCCATGTCGATACCATGCTTGTGTGCTGAGATCGTGCAAAGTGCCACGGCGAATTCGCCGTGGCACGCTCGTTCCATCGCCGCCTCACTTGCAGCCGCCGATTCTCAGCGCAGTGAAGTCTGGATCTGCTTGTCTGCCTGACCGTAAATCGTCGTGTGCGGGAAGTAGGAGACCCATCCGTACCACTGGCTCATGTGGCTGTCCAGACGCGGCATCTCGTTGCCGGTAAGTGGCCCCGCTTCGGCTTTTCCCTCCACCGTCCAGCGCGTGCCGGTCTCCTTGTCGAAGAACGCAGGGGCGCCGTTTGGACCGGTCCGCACCTCGAGGGTCAACGTCTGTCCCGCGACAACGGGTGACACCGCCGCCATGGTCTCGGATTTCGCAAGAAACAGAACTGCGACAGGCGTCGCGCTCAGCATGTCGTTGATCACGCCTGTCTTACCCTTAAAGTCCCTTTGTGGGTATGCGCGCTGTACCGCTCCCTCCGAGCCTCCGGTCGTATCTTGCTCGCCGGAGGGCGCGCTGACCGCTAGTACAGACTCGAACATTGGAAGCCGATTGTCGCGATGTGTCACTGTCGGCTGGAAGTAGCTGGCCGGAAACCGATTATAGCCGCGAATCATGACGCTGCCCTTCGGCTCATAGGATGCGCCGGACTGCGGATCCGGCGCCATGACCAGCGTGTCTGGATGCAGCTTTTTCCACTGACCCCACGTCGTGTCCAGCAGTGATCCCTGGCGCATCGTCGTATCACTGAGGGGACCTTTGACCGCGCGCCCGCTGACCTGAAGCCAGACGCTCTTGGTTGTCGTGTCGTACATCGTCATAACGCCGTTGTATAGCCCATAAAAGTCGAATGCAAGGGGCTGGTCGTTAACAACTGGCGTATCGTAGCGAATACCGCTGTTACAGACGATACAGTACGTGATGGTTACAAACGACGGCCCACCATTCTCAGGTCTGCCGATCTTGTCGTTGATGATGTGATGCCACGAGGCAAACCGAGTCGGATAAGCCCGACTTTCGCCGTTACCGGTGATTCCTAGAACATATTCGTTATCGATGAGAAAGTGGGCCTCGGCGGCGCGAACCATCTTGGGGAATCGTACGGAGTGGAAGTCGACGACTTTTCGACCATCCCAGAGTGCGTCTGGCCGAATTCCGGGCGCCAGTGACGGATCGACACTCTTCTTCGATCCGGTGTGTGCATGAGCGGATACTGCCAGGGTGATTAAGGCCAGAGTCATGCATGCCGTCTGCTGCGCAGATTTCATCGAGGGCTCCCCGGGGACGATTGATGTCTCAATCCGTCGCTGCGGGCCCAAATGCAGCCGTGACGACTATAGGGAGTATGCGCGATGAACCTGAAAGCAACCTGAATCGAAACTGAATTCTCTTTAATGTGGGCAGGGGAGTTTCGTGCGACGACGGCAGACTATAGCCTGGCGGATTGCTGGGGCGCCTGCCCCTCCGTCACTGTATGATATCGGCCGCGGGCCGTCGCGCTGATCGGTTCCTCGCGACCGTCCGGCCATCGCACCGTGATTCGCTTGATGATTCCGCCTCCTAGACCGAAGTGGACGCGCGCATCGGACGATGAGAGATACGAGCCTGACGGCTGGCACTGT
>JBBQVV010000404.1:0-6481 GCA_038211235.1 Chthonomonadales bacterium
ACGTTGTCCCGGTCTTTGGGGCAGGTTGCTTACGTGTTACGCGACCGTTCGCCGCTAGGTATTGCTACCTCGCTCGACTTGCATTTCTTAGGCACGTCGCAAGCGTTCGTCCTGAGCCAGGATCAAACTCTCCATCAGATAAACTGATGATTACCCACCGGATAAATCCGGTAGGGTGAAATACTGGTTATACCAGTCTTTATGATCCTCACTCGATTTTGAAGTTACTTATGGCACGCAAGACACTTCGTTACAGAGTCCACACAAAACGTCTAAACGTGACTATCAAGGTTCATCGTCGCATCCGGCTCACTTTGGATTCCGGTTACGAAAGCAGTGTAGTATGCCACACTGCTTCTCCCGTGTCAAGTGCATGGTCGAACTATTTTTTGCACGTTGAACTGATTCATAGCCGTCTCAAATCCGTCTGAGAGCGCGCACTCGACCGCGTCCGCCGCTCGCACGTAAGCTTCGTCCATGATCGGTAGATCCGACACCGCGAACCGCGACAAAACATGCCCGATGAGGCGGCCCGGTTCAGCGCTTCCCACGCCAACACGTATGCGCGGAATACTCGTCGTTTGCATTTTTGTCAGAACATCCGCAAGGCCGTTATGCCCGCCCGCCGAGCCCTGATATCGAAGGCGCAGCTGGCCGACAGGCAGAGCCACCTCGTCCAGAATCACAATGATGTCGGTGGCCTCTACTCTGTGAAATCGCGATAGGGCCAGGACCGCCTCGCCGGAAAGGTTCATATACGTCATCGGTCGCGCCAATATTACACGCTCGCCGGCAATAAGTCCGTCTCCAAATACCGCCCGAAACCTGTGCTTCCGGACGGATATCCCGTGACGAGCTGCCAGCAGATTGACGACTTCAAAGCCAACGTTGTGGCGCGTTCCCTCATACTGTTCTCCTGGATTCCCAAGCCCAACCACCAGCCTCATCGGGCCCTCCCCGCTCCATTGTATCAGCGACCCTATTCTGCCACAAGATCGTTGGATTCATCGATCGAAGGAATGTCAAACGCGGACGGCGAACTCTTCCCTACCCTGATGATATGGGATGGCGCAGTGCTCGATAGGTCTGCCAAACTCGCATGCGATTATTCAGGGCATCCGCCGTTCCCTGCAGTTGCGCGCCGGTCGGCACCAATCCTCATGCAGCACGTCAGATCGATACCCCCGGGAGTCCGCGTGACCGTCGTGGTCGCGCTAGTGATCCGGATCACCGTAGCGTTCGCCTCACAATATACGAACGAAGACTACATGATCACGCTCCGCTATGCCGAGAACCTGGCTGGCGGGCATGGACTTGTCTATAACGTAGGCGAGCGAGTGCTGGGCACGACGACCCCGCTTTACACACTCTTTCTGGCGCTGGTGGCGCTGGTCCGCCAATCGCCCACACTCTGTGGCAAGGGACTGAATATCCTGTCGGACTCCGTTCTGTGCCTACTGCTGTACGCATGGCTTCGCCACGAACGGCTGGAGAGAGCCGGACGCGTCGCGGCATTTATCGCTGCTATTCATCCGCTAAACATACAGTGGGCGATCTCGGGGATGGAGACGAGCCTAGTCGCCACATGCGGGGTCTGGTCGCTCTACGCGCTGTCGAGGAGGAGTATTGTCGAGACCTATGTCGCGCTCGGCATTCTGTTCCTACTGCGCTGGGATACAGTCCTCCTCGCGGCGGTCATCACCGCAGTGGTGGTACTACGCGACCGACGACTGCCGCTCGCAGCAATCGGCACTTTTATGGCAATAGTGGCGCCATGGCTTATCGTTTCTACCATCTATTACGGCAATCCAATACCGGTGACGGCCCGAGCAAAGATGACCGTATACGGATGGGAGGCCGACCACCTACCGGTCGATCGCGTTCGGATCGAGGCAGCGGGGCACGGCATGGGTCTTACTCGGTGGCTGAGATTCGAGCCGACATGGCTCCTGCGGCGATTCCCGACTCAGCAAAAGCTGCTTAACTTTGTGATCGGCATGCCTGGAGCGTGCGCGCTCACGATCGCCGCATGCACAGGTCTGTGGCTGATCATTCGACACCGCTCACCGGTCTTGCTCGGCGCGTCGCTCTGGTGCCTTTTCTATGTCGGGTCGTTCATGGTATCCCGAGTACTGCTGTTTAGCTGGTATCTCATCCCGCCGATGCCGATCTATACTGCGCTCGCAGCGATCGGCCTGGATGCAGCGCTCACCAGAATGCCCGCCAGTCTGAAGCCGCGCGGAAAGCCCCAACTCGTTTGGGCGGCGCTAGCCGCGTGCGCCGTAGTCTCAGGCTGGACCACCGCTACTACGCTACGACGCTCGCAGAGAATCGAGGCAGACGCGCGGATCCCGATGGGCGTCTGGCTGCGCGCCCACGCCCGCTCGACAGACAGGGTTCTCCTCGAGCCCATCGGATACATCGGGTACTATTCTCACCGATCGATTATCGACGTTATCGGGCTGGTGAGCCCGGACGTGCTGCAGTTCTACGGTGCCTCGACACGCTCGCCATGGCTGGAGCAGGTTATCCGGTACGAGCCTGAATGGTGCGTCCTGCGCCCGATTGAGCTTGACGATCTCCGGCGAGCCGCGGCAGCGCAGGACTATAGCTGGGACGTCGACTACTCGCTCGCACATACGGAAACCTGTATACGTGACGGCGAGGACCGACTGGACTTCTACGCCTTTCACCGGAACGGGTTGTCGCCGGTACAACCGGACCCCAGCGCTCGTAAACGCCCTCGGCAATGAAATAGAGCGTACGGGTGCTTAACTATCCTACGTGCCGCGGACCAGTACTAGGCGGTCTGGTGAAACGCGATCCGAATGCCATGCGTACGGTGTGGTAAGCAGCCGCCGGTTGAACGCAGACAAGCAAATAAGTCCAGCCTGTCGTTATGGACCTTGCCGGCGCCAGTACCACGTTTTCGTGGCGAAATGAGTCCCTGCCGGCCGATGGTCGCTGAGTTGCGCTGGAGATCCGAATGGCACCGACCCAACGTGTACTCAAAGATCGGCGTACTAAGAACCTGACGCGACGTCTGAAGCCCGGGGACATCGCCGTGATCCACCACGCGGACCTCGATACCACCGCGGCGCGTGGGCTCATTGACAACAAGGTGTCCGCCGTGGTGAACGCGGCTCCGAGCATAACGGGCAGATATCCGAACCGGGGTCCCGCCCTACTGATCGACGCGGGGATTCCTCTTATCGATGATGCCGGCGACGAGGCATTTAACCGAATTCACGATGGTATAGGCGGATATATCGACGGAAACTGCCTGCGCTTGGCGGATGGTCAGTGTATCGCGGGGGAGCTGATCACCGCACCTACACTGAATGCCAAACTGGATGCCGCACGATCCAATCTGAATGTTGAGCTCGATCACTTCGCACGAAACACGCTCGCGTTTCTTGACAACGAGCGCGGGCTGCTGTTCGATCCCGTCGATACTCCGCAACTGCGAACGCAGATGTCGGACCGCCATGTGCTTATCATTGTTCGTGGCGAGGGATATAAAGCAGATCTTGCCATGTTGGGCGACTATCTTCGAGACGTCCGCCCCATTCTACTGGCCGTCGATGGAGGGGCGGATGCACTGCTCGAAGCAAAGCTCAAGCCCGACATCATCCTCGGTGATATGGACAGTGTTAGCGACGTCGCGCTTCGGAGCGGCGCGGAGCTGATCGTGCACGGCTACCCCGCGGGCGATGGTCGTGGCGCTCCTGGCCTTGAACGGATCAATGAGCTCGGCCTATCCGCCAAGGTGTTCTACGCTCAGGGCACCAGTGAAGATGTCGCGATGCTGCTTTCTGACGAGCTTGGAGCACGATTGATCGTCGCCGTGGGTACCCACTTCAGTCTCGAGGAGTTTCTTGACAAGGGCCGGTGTGGCATGGCCAGCACATTTTTGACCCGTCTCCGAATCGGGTCGAAGCTGGTCGACGCCAAGGGCGTCGCCCGGCTTTCGGAGCGCCGCAGGCCCCATCTAAGTGAGCTCGTCTTACTCGTGTTCGCGTTTACCACACCGATCATCGCCGTTGCGGTTTTGTCGCCCATGGGTCAGGTGCTGCTCCAGTGGATGACCGTCTGGTTTCAACACGCGATCCACGGACGCCACTAGGAGGCTGCCTTGGGCCCCGGGTTCAAGTACCATATTGTTTCAATTTCGGCCATTTTCTTTGCGCTGACCATCGGGCTCGTCGTCGGAAGCGTCTTCGTGTCGCCCCAGTTCGCCAATCGCCAGGAGCGGGCAATCCGCCTCCTACAGCAGACACTCAACACGGATATTGCCGAGAAGGGAAAGGAGATCGACCAGTATCGCGAGTGCGTCAGTACCATATCACCGCTCGCATTGAAGGGCAGATTCGGAAGCGCCGCGGTTGCGGTAATTCAGACTGGTGACTATCCGGATGCCGCGTCGAGAGCAAGCGACGCCATCGAACTCGCAAGCCCTGGCGCCATAGTCCATATCGCCGTGACTCCGAACCTGGATCGTACCAGCGAGGACGTGCGCAACCTTCTGGAAGCGCGACACTCCGCGGATCACGCATTTCCCGGCGACCGCGACGCACTCTTCCAGACGCTCGGCCTGATATTGCAGCGCGGAGACTCGCAATCCGATTCTGTACTCACGCAACTTGAACGCGAGGGTCTCATTCGACTGACGCCGGAAGACAAGTACGCGCTGCCAGTAAAATTCGCCGTTATCGTGACCGGAAGCCGAAGTCCCGACAGCCTTCGAGCTGCTCGCATTGACGTGCCGTTGGCGCGAGCGCTAATACGACAGGGTATATCCGTGGTTGTTTGTGAAAGCCGTGACGTACTCTCATCCGACGTTCCATCCTTCAGGGTACTCGGCGACGAGCTCTCAACCGTGGACAATATCGACATGGATATCGGCCGCTGCGCGCTCGTTCTGGCGTTCTCCGGACCCCGGGGCGACTACGGTGTGGGACTGGGCGCCAGTCACCTTCTTCCCCCACTGCCAGAGCAGCAATGAATGAGCCCAAACTGCCGTCGTGGCCACACGATCTCGATACTGATACCTGCCTTTAATGAGGCCGAACGAATTGCCGCTACCATCGCGGCCGCACGGAGGATCCGGCTACCGCAAAGCGTTGAGATCATCGTCGTGGACGACGGTTCCGGTGACGGAACGGCATTGGCCGCGGAAATGGCCGGCGCGGACGTTGTATTGCGCCAGCGGAACGCGGGCAAGGGAGCAGCGCTTATCGCGGCATCTCGCCGCGCGACGGGAGAGATACTAGTTCTGCTCGATGCCGACCTCGGTACGACTGCCTCGGAGGCTGCCGAGCTCATTGAGCCCGTGGTCTCAGGAGCAGCCGACATGTCAATAGCAATGTTTCCAGTGCAACCTGGCAGAGGAGGTGGATTGGGTATGGTCGTCCGCCTGGCTCGATGGGGAATCCGGTGGCTGACCGGACGCACGATGTCAGCCCCGTTGTCGGGTCAGCGGGCGCTCACGAGGGAAACTCTCGACGCATGCGGAGGCTTCGCGCAGGGCTGGGGAGTCGAGATTGCCCTCACCGTGCGCGCGCTATGGCTGGGACTCCGTGTCATGGAGGCGCCGACAGAGATGGACCACAGGGTGAGCGGGCGATCAATGCGGGACGCGATTCATCGGGCTGCGCAGTTCAGAGCGATACTGGCGACGCTCGCCGGCCTGTGGTGGTCACGCGCGTCGAATGCACGCCGAAGACCACGACCGATTGCCAGGAGTGGCTGATATCCACTGGAATATGGGCTTTTGGGAGATGCTTCTACGGAGTCTCGACCAGGCGGATCCGTGGCTCCATCGAACGGTCGGCAACATCGGGATCTCCCTGCCCTGCTTCGGTTGGTTGTCGGCCAGCGGCAGCGTCTCTGCCCGGGGTCTGCTGCTTGCCGTCGCTGCACTCACGGCGCTGCTGATCGTTGCGCCCTGTGCTGAGTGGATGCTGAGGAGGCGCTCCTTCCTCGCCCTCAATTTTCGAGGGACGAGGATACCACAGTCGTACGGCATGGTGATTCTGTTGGTCGCCGGACCGCTGCTTCTGCTGAATGCACTCGTCCTACCGGCTGAAGCGCCGGACAGGCTCGTCTGGTTTGCCTGCATCACTGCGTTCGGGTGCCTTGGCTTTGTGGATGACGTCTACGGCGACAAAAAGGTCAAAGGCCTGCGGGGTCATGTTCGCGCGCTCGTGACAGAGCGTAGAATTACAACCGGGCTGGTCAAAGCCCTGGGCGGACTGGCTGCGGCACTACTGATTGGCATGTGGCTGCAACCTGATCAGCCTCTGCGTGCGGTCCTTGCGGCCGGAGTTATCGCTCTAAGCGCAAACGCGGTGAACCTGCTCGACCTGCGGCCCGGACGCGCATGTGGTGCGTTCTGTGTCGTCGGACTGGCAATTCTGGGCGTCCTCTGGCAACGAAACGGCGGACTGTCTATCCCGGGGCTGCTGTATATTGTTATGCC
>JBBQVV010000405.1:0-6480 GCA_038211235.1 Chthonomonadales bacterium
TGCGACCGCAGGGGGGCGGAGCAAGGCATTTGCTGAAAGTCGCTCAGCCAATGTCAGCGATCGAGGAGAATGGCAGGGTCGAAATAGGCCAGGCGGCGTATGTAAGTTGGGGCGGAAAGAAGCTGAGCCCTACGAAGATGCATGGCGCGCTAACCGGCGGCAGTCAGGTCATTCGGACGCTTTCGAAGGCGCTATATCGTGTCGCAGGGACAAGGCCGGTGGAAACTGTCTGGAACAACAGGAGTCGGGACGTGCAGCAGTATGAGTTGCGGGTTAAGCGGCTCGACGTAGAGTTCGATTCCAGGTTGACGCATATCTATGCTGCCGCACTGAACCGGGGGCAATGGAAGGGAACCAGCGCGGTCAACAGCGCCGCAGACTATTGGGCTGAGGGAGTCCTGGCCTATTTCGACGCCCTCGGACAGGACGCCGCGCCAAGCGATGCTCCCCACCCTATCACGAGCCGTGAGATTCTCAAGACATATGACCCGGATCTCTTTGCGCTCGTGAACGAGACAATGGCCTACGATGGACACGTGGACTGGAGGCTGAAACTATAGTCTCAAGGATGGCTCCGGTCTCAGAGTATCACCTAATTCGACCTAAAACTGGTATGGGAACGAGGCCACGTGCACTTGCTATTCGCAACGCAACGTGACAACCGCTTCAAAGACTTCGAGGGGGCTGCAATGTGCAATCGATCTTTCATTATGGCGCTCGTTGGGGCAATTGCCGTTGGGATGGCGGGACAGTGTCAGCCCTCCTGCGCCTCCCCGCAGGCATTGCAGCAGAGGCCGCAGCGGCGCGGGTCTGCAGGCTCCCTGGTATTCAAGGACCATGTCGCGCCCTACTGGTTCGCGGGCAACAGGCAGTTCTGGTATCGGAACGGGCGCGTGCTCACGAGCGCCGATTCCGGGGTCAGAAGTCCCGCCACGGAATAAAGCTTAGTAGCTTCGTCATGGTTCCTCTTCTTGCAGCTACCTCGAAATGCCGCCGTAGGTTGTTAGTTCGTCGGGTAAGTTCTCTCCGGTGCGAGGCGCCCCAAGTGTGAGCGGCCCGATCCGCCTTAGTGGCAGCTCCGACGATGCTTGGTTCGAACCACCCCGGTCGGATACGGCTGGAATTTGAAGCTCTGAGAGGCGGGTTGCTCCTGAGTTCCTCTTCTGATTGCCGGGCTCACGCGTGCGGATAAGTGGACAGATCGTTCACTTCTCTGGTCCTTGCAGTGCGATCTCCATTGCCTGCTCAAGTGCCGCCGCGCGGCCCTCCTGCCATGCGGCCTCGAAGGCGGATACTTCGCCGTGAATGGATCGAGCGGCCACCACGCTCCGGTCGCGACGGGCGCGCTCGTTTGACGGCATCGGCGAACCGATCTCCTCCAGCAGACGCTCCGCCGCACCCCACAGACGGGCCACCCGGCTTGGATCGCCGAGCACCGCAGCAACGGAAGCAAAGCCCTCCAGGGAAATGGCAATGCCTCGTTCTTCCAGATCATAACTCATAGCTCGCCTGACTGCACACAGGGCAGTTTGTCGTATGTGCTGAGTTACCCCCGCCTGCCAGGTAGATCCACCGACGACCGCCGCAAGCTGGGCAAGGTTACTCTTCAAAGCATCCCTCTATCGCAGCTATGTCATCACTAGACCAGCCGCAGCCGTCCTGGAAATCGTTCGTGCCACAAGAATCAAAGCAGCCCTCTCGTTTGCTACATTGCTCAAGGGTTATGGACCCATCGTGGTCTAAAATGAGCGTCTGCGGAATGGGAGCAATGACGGTAATGAAGAACGACGTCGCAGCGTGAAAGGGGTTATGCTCGATCTTGCCAAAGCATCGTTGGCCTCCTCGTTTAGGTCCGGAGTCGATGGAAGCGGTGATGCCCTTCGCGCTGAGGAGCAGCCTGGCATCATCGACCGTTGCCCGGCCGCGCATCACCAACTCGGTAGGGTCATTGTCATCCCAACAAACGAACCACCTGTGCTCGGCATCTCGCAGAACCGGATTGGCGTAGTAGCGCCCATCACTAGCCAGAGCATAGGTCGATACCAGGCTCATAGAACGCCCTTCGATCGAGCGCTTGGGCAATCCGGGCAATTGGTCCTGGCTGCAATACTGCTCGGATGACAACCACATGTCGGGCACACTTCCGAGCTAAGCGCTGCCATTGCCTCGTCAGTCCACCCGGCCGCAGGTCCGTCGTAGTCCGACGGGTAATCGCTTTGAGTTGGCGGGCTCTTGCTGGCCTGCGCAGCGCCGCTTGTATCACGTTCCCTTGCGCGTGTAAGGCCGGAATACTCGCTCATACTGTTATCCCTTGCATCGATCCCGTTCGCTTGTAGAAGCGCCTGGGCATCTTCGACGGACCGTTTATCGCGGATCACCAACTCGACCGGGTCATCGTCGTCCCAGCAAATGAACCAGCGGTGGTCCTTGTTTCTAAGTATCGGATTGGCATAGTAGAGACCGTCGTCTGCACGCGCATAGGTCGTTGCGAGACTCATATTGACCCTCCTTCCGCAATGCTTCCGGTCTCCCGCGCATTCATCCAGGACCGGACAAGGTGGAACCAACGGCGGACCAGCTCTGGATAACAGACATCAGGCACCTCGACCTCTCCAGCAAGTATCTCGGTAACAGCTTCGACCGTGGCCTCACGTTCCGGGTCGAACTCCTTGAGCCGGGCATACTCAACAGGGACGCACACGTTGCCTGTGCCGGCGTGGAGGCTGAAGGCGTTTCGGTGTACGCCACGGTCTTTGACTGGTGACAGGTCGAGCACGACATACGGCGTATAAAGGACCGGCTGATCGGTTAAGAAGATGGAAACGTCATCACAAAGGCGCGCGAGGATGGTACGCGTCGCACGGTCCACCAGGTCGAGCGGTCGGAAGATGCTTTCGCGGAAGTACGCGACGATATGGAACCCCTTGCCGCCCGTCCAGTAGAGAAACACCTGCCGTCGATCGACCCACTCATGAGCGGCGAACCGTCGCATTATCTCGGCTGCCAGCCGCTTCAGCGCATCGAGGGAGTATCCCTGGCGCGCGTCCATGTCCACAAAGATCGCATCCACTTCGTACGAGTCCCGTCCGCTGCGCCCGATCTCGGCGAGGATCTCGACAGAGCCACGCTGGACCCAGTTCTTCAGGTCCTCCGGGTTCTCCAACTGGATCGGAAGCCCCTTCGTGACGTTGCGTCTGAAGATCGAGTAGACCCGCTGATGCCGCATCCGGAGCGCGGTATAGCGGAATTTCCCCTGAGCGACATGAGCGGCAGCGATAAACGGGTTCCGGTAGAATCCTTCGACCAGGCTCCACGATCGCACGCTCTCCGCTAATGGCAGTCGGCCCTTTGCGGTCAGGTTCTCGATAACCCGTGTCGCCAGACCAGGTGTCGGGAGCGCTGCCCTGAACGATTGGATATCGTCCGCGAACAGGCGCGCGCGCTCCAAGAGGGGCAGGTCCGGTTCAAACTTCTCTGCTTCTACCGCTTCGTACAGCGACATGACCCACGCCCTGGCCAGCCCTTCAACACCGATCTTGGCAAGAGACGTCGCAGCGCGCGGCAGTCCGTATAGGATCTCGCCGGCGAAGTCCTCCAGGTCCCACGGGATGCACAACGCGCCGTCTTCCAGACGGGGCGCTGCTTCGGGCCGCAGCGTTGGAAACGTATCCTGCGGCAGGCTGTTTGCGATCGAGCCAAGAACCCGGAGCAGCCGTGCGAACGATCTCGCCATATCATAGAGTGCGCAGCCGTACTGCCTCAACCCGTACCGGATCTCGATGTCCTCGGCAAGTTGGTCACCGTCTGTTTCTGCGTAGATGGGCCGGCCCTGTCGCCAATCGCCCATAGCGAGCATCGTCGCCATGGTGTAAACGCCCTGTGCTGGATATTGAAGGAGGAGCGATCGCGTCTCCCAGTCCGGACCGAGCCGCTCCCTGGCTGCCTGCACATATGCCATGTAGAGGGCGCTAACCCGCTCGTAGTGTGACTTGCGAATGCGGAACGATTTTATGGCCGCGCCGTCCGGCGTACTGCGCAGAAGTGCGAGGATATCGAGCACATCCCAGACATCCGCATCCTTGCCGGTCTTGATCAGCCATCGATAGAGAATCCGTGCCGTCTCGATCTGCACTCCATTGGCCGCTGCGATGCGTCCAAGCTTGGTAACCTCAAACGCGTTCTCGCCGTTGTGATCCACTATCTCAAGCGTTGCGGGGTCGGCCTTTCCTGGAACCAGCAGAAGGGCGCGCACCCCAGGTTCTTCCAGGAGTTCCTTCGCCATGTCAATGAGAAGCGGCGGGTCAGCGGCACCTCGGGCCGTGATGAGCAGGCTTTCAATACGGCCACGAGCGTAGTCCGCTGTAACTGGGAGGACCTGCTGCAGTTCCATGAACCTCGCAACATACTCCGCGCACCAGTCCTGAGCAATTGCAGGGTCACTGGACAGATGGCCCTCCGCCGTCACTAGCAACGGATGCCGCTTGAAGCGCCCCAGCTTCACGAGCGCTTTGTAAGCCCTGACCGACAGACCGGCGCGCACATGCTCAGCACGTCCACTCGGCGTGGAGTAGAACCATGCCTCGATCTCAGCGAACGTAGGAGCACGACCAAGCGTCACCCGCATCGTGCTGAGTACAAACAGTAGTGGTTCTTCGAGGGTCGCCGCATTATGCAGCATGGTCTCGAATTGAGCGCGTTGTGCATCCAGTAGACGCCGGATGGACTCGTATTCATCGGATCCCGGACCACGCGACGCTATGTAGAGTGCCCGCGCAGGCCGGTGCGCTGCATGGCGGCCGTAGCGCCCCACTCTTCCGAGCCAGGGGATTATTTCGGTCTCAAGAAGCTTATAGTACGGCTCGGATCCGCTCTCGTGGTTACCTCCAAGTCCCCAGCCCAGGAACGCAATGGATTGCGCAGGCAAGTTGATCCCCTGCGCCATTGTGCTCGTACAGATCAGGACCGCGATCTCTCCCTCGCGAAACGCATCGCCGACCAGCTGCCGCTCCGCCACTGTAAGGTCCGCGTCGTGGAATGCGATCCCGATCGGCAGGAGCTGTGAGAGCAAGGCCTTGCGCATCGTCGGCTCAAGCGATTGCAGGCGGGGACCTATGAGGTCGCTGTTCCGGTTGGCATCGAGGATCTCCCGCACCTCATCGTCTGTTGCATACAGGTCGGCGAGCAGCCCGGCAGCAGCAATGTTGTCACGCTTCGTCGGCACTCCGATGACCAGGTTGTTCCTCATGCCCCTGGCCGCCTCGTAGGGCGTACGAGCAACAAACTCGATCAAAAGCTCTTTCAGCGTCGCTCTGACACTTCTGGGATAGCTAAGGCTGATCTACCCGGTCTACCGCGTCCTCTTAGAGGCCGGTGTCCTGCGCCGCTGGAGCCGCAAGCCATCGAGCAAGGGCCAGGGGTTCGTTCAGCCTCTACTGCCGCACGAACACTGGCATATCGATATAAGCTACATCAATATCTGCGGCACGTTCTACTACCTGTGCAGCGTGCTCGATGGGTGCAGCCGCAGTATCGTGGAGTGGGATCTTCGCATCAGCATGACGGAAGCTGAGATCGAACTGATCCTGCAGCGTGCCAGGGAGCGCTACCCGGACGCTGCTCCGCGGGTGATCTCCGACAACGGTCCGCAGTTCATCGCGCGCGACTTCAAGGAGTATATCCGTCTGTGCGGCATGACACACGTGCGCACGTCGCCTTACTATCCGCAGAGCAATGGCAAGCTTGAACGGTGGCACGGGACACTCAAGCAGGACTGCATCCGCCCAAAGACACCGCTCACCTTTGAGGATGGGAAGCGTGTGATCGGCGAGTTCGTCCATCACTACAATCATGTCCGCCTGCACAGCGCGATCGGTTACGTCACGCCGGCGGCGATGCTTGAGGGTCGATCCGAGGCCATTCAGCGCGAGCGGGCTCAGAAGCTGGCGCTGGCCAGGCAACGGCGGCGCTTCGGCGATGCGGCCCCGCCGCTCGGCGAACAAATTGGGACTGGGCCATTCTCAAAGTAAATCCAGTCCGTTTCGGTCGGTGGGTCCGGATTCCAGAGGTGATCCCGCAGACCGGGGTGACAGCAGGCAGGTATAATCGAGCTGGCCTGGTCGGAGGATAGGGCAACGCTGAGGAGCGACCCGAGCGCCGGACCAGGGGAAGTGCGTTGCAGAAGTCCTTACGGACCCGTATGGGCCGGAGTGGCAAACCACTCCGGCCCCACCACAACTCTGCAAACACTTCCCGAAAAGCGATAAACCTAAAACCTGTCACCCAGAACTGTTCTGATCCAGCCGAAAAACCCGCACGCCGGGAAGCAGAAACTGAGCGGAACAAACCAGCCGACCTGTACACAAACGCATTCCGAGCCCAGTGCAGGACGCGACGCCAGCCCGACCAACTGTCCGGGTTAGCGCGACCACCGACTACCTAAGCGCCGGACCCCAAGAGTCCGTTTCACGGTGAACCAGCACA
>JBBQVV010000406.1:0-6468 GCA_038211235.1 Chthonomonadales bacterium
ATTCTGAAGAGAGCCGTCATTTCGACAACGGCGTCACTCTACGAAGAGCTGCTCCCATCGTGGACCGGCGGCTGGAAGTCTATTTCCCACACCGGTACCAATCGTACCCACACTACGCCGTCAGCCGCGGCGTAGGTGTAATCGCATCTCCGTTCAGCGACTACTTCGGGGTCTTTCCTCCGTTCATTGAGCGAAGTCATGTAATCATAGCTCCTTGTCCCCACGTTTTCGTTGACGTTTGGGTCGGCGGAGGCGGGCGAGGCAGTTACTATCTGGGTCGTCGAGGCGGCGATGATCGGTAGCTGCGACACCCGGACTTAAAGAGGTCCGTATACGACCTCGAGGACGCGTTTCGAAACGAGGACATCGCTCTGCTGGCACCGCTCACCGATCCGGAGACGAAGATCGCGATCTATTCCAAGGGCCGTTACGACTACTCACTCGATCCGAGCGACTACCTCGACATGACTCGCGACTTTATGCGCAGTGTACAGACAACCGCCTTCGTAGCCGATCGCGTTCACTAAAGAACGAGCGGTGTCTATCAGGTATTCGCCCGCCATACCTACAAGGATCAGGAGGGTCGGGCCCGAACGACCTATCTCTGCATTGTCCTGGAGCATATCGCCGATCGGTGGACTATCACACAGATCGACAGCGCGCCCGACCGCTCGCCGTTCGACTATCCGCAGTGAATAAACCTATAGTGGGAATCCGGCGGGAGTACTGGGCACTTGCCACGTGAGCCTCGCCAGTGGTTGTGTTGTGTGCGCTGTACTGATACTTCTGCGCGCAGGAGTCCCATCTGGGCGCGTCGAACTCCGGTTGTAGTAGTTTTGAACTCCCGACTCTCTTATCGCCTAATTTCCACAGCATGACAATCGACGACAGCCAATCCGGTCTGACCGTTGACCGGGAATCCCTTGTAGCCTTGAACGACCAGGGCGTTCTCCGATGGTTCCGGCTCGTCGAGGATGCCGGGGCCGAACCGGTAACGAATGACATCGGGTATCTCGGCCGCTGGTCTCCACTTGGACGGTCCCTTATCGGGCGGCGCGCGGGCGAGATTGTGACGATCAGGACCGGAAACGGAGCCAACGCCTTCGAACTTGTCGGCGTCGGAGCGGAACACTTCGAGTCGATCCGGGCCGCCTGGACGGCGGAAGCGGAAGGAGATATTGCCCGTGCGGCTGGTCTGCTGGAGTCGAGTGAAAGCTATGGTTCCGCAGGTCGCCGATATCTGCAGGCGGGTGATCTAGATTCAGCTGCCCGTTGTTACGAGAGCGCATGCCAGTGGCATGACGCCGCCGAGATCCATAACTCCGCGGGAAACTCGCTGCAAGCAGCGAAGTGCCACGAGAGAGTATCTGACTGGATTCCGGCAGCGTACGCCTATGAGCGGGCTAACGAGCATAAAGACGCCGGCCGGATGTTCGAGCTGCTGCAAATGTGGGACCGAGCCGCGATTCATTACGAGGCGTGTAACGAGCAGTCATCCCTCGGGCGCTGCCTGGAGCGCATGGGAGCCTTTCTGCGGGCCGCACTTGCCTATCGAAGCGCGGGAGAACGATTCAAGGCAGGGGCCTGCCATGACCTCGCGGGCGAGAGCGATGCCGCGGCCGCGGATCGAGCCGAGGTCGAGCTTCAGCTGAAGTCTGCACGGTGTTACGAGGCGGCAGAGGCCTGGACCCAGGCAGCGGAGGGCTATCGGTGTGCCGGACGCTCGCTCGACGCCGCTCACGCCTACGAATGTGGCGGATCGCTTCAGCTCGCGGCAGAGCAGTTCACACTGGCCGAGTGCCTGGATGACGCTCTGCGATGTCAAGCGGTGGACTGCCGAAATCGCGGAGATCTCGTTCTCGCATGCGAGCTATTCGAACAGGCGGCCGCCTCCGCGTGGTGGGATGCCGCTCGCAACGAGCTGCTATCGCTACTCTCCGAATGTCGGCGAGAGTTGAGCGAAGTGTCCAAGGCGATCAATCGATGAAAGTGCTTATCGCTGACAAGTTCGAGGACTCGGGCCGCGACGGATTGGCCGGCATCGGCTGCGATGTCCGATATCTGCCGGAGGCGAAGGACGATCGCCTCATTGAAGCCATTCGAACCGAACGGCCGGACGTGCTTATCGTGCGGTCGACGCGGGTCACCGAGTCGATGCTGGACATTTACTCCCTGCGGCTGATCGTTCGCGCAGGGGCGGGTTATAACACGATCGACGTGGCCGCGGCCTCTAAACGGGGCATCTACGTCTCAAACTGTCCGGGGCAGAACGCTGCCGCTGTCGCCGAGCTCGCATTCGGACTCCTTTTGGCTCTGGATCGAAGGATCCCAGACAACGTGGCACAGCTGCGATCCGGGCTCTGGAACAAGGGAGAGTTCTCGAAAGCTAGAGGACTCTACGGCCGCACGCTTGGACTAATCGGCCTCGGCAAGATCGGCCTGGAGATGGTTCCAAGGGCGAAAGCGTTTGGCATGCGAGTATTCGGTTGGAGCCGCAGTCTGACACCGGCCGCCGCAGTGGCGGTCGGTATCGAATCGTGTGAATCACCCTACATTCTTGCGGCGCAAAGCGATGCCGTCAGTCTCCATCTCGCGTTGACTTCCGAAACGCGAGGATCGATATCGGCCAGGTTCTTCGACGCCATGAAGGATGGCGCCCTCTTTGTCAACACGTCTCGCGGAGAGATCGTTGATCAGCCGGCGCTCGTGGCCGCCATGCGTTCCAAGGGCATACGGGCGGGTCTGGATGTCTTCTCCGGAGAACCTGCCGGCGCTTCCGGGGAGTATAACAACGAAATCCTGGGCGAGCCCGGGTTCTACGGCACGCATCACATAGGCGCTTCGACCGATCAGGCGCAGGAGGCGATTGCCGCGGAAACGCTGCGGATCGTTCGTGTGTTCGCGCAGACCGGTCACGTACCAAATGTTGTAAATCTAGCCACGACCACACCCGCGACACATGTCCTCGTCGTGCGCCACAAGGATCGGCCGGGCGTGCTCGCACACGTATTCGATCTGCTCAAGTCCGCCGACATCAACGTTCAAGAGATGGAAAACGTCGTGTTCGACGGGGCAGAGGCGGCGGTCGCCCGTATCGCAATCGACCGCCCGTTAGAGTCAGCGCTCCTGAGTCGCATGAGCGGCGGCAACCCGGATATCATCGAGGTGACGCTATTGGCTGGCGTTTAGACCGTTGTCCGACTCCTCCAATGCTGCTGGTCAGGCGACCACGGGCCGCTACAAGTGGGCCGTGGTCGGGATGCTGTGGTTCATCTGCTTCTTCAACTATGCGGATCGCCAGGCGCTGTTCGCTGTGTTTCCACTCTTGCACAAGCAGTTCGCCTTCACAAAGGAACAGCTCGGAGTGATCGGTGCCGCCTTCACGTGGACCTATGCACTCTCGGCGCCCTTTGCGGGGCAGGTTGCCGATCGTCTGCCACGCAAGGCGGTCATCCTTGGCGGCCTTTGCATCTGGAGCGCAATCACGGGATTCACGGCGGCATGCAGCAGAATGTGGCACTTCGTGCTGGTGCGCGGCGCGGAGGGATTGGGCGAGACCTTCTACTTTCCAGCGTCGATGTCGTTCATTAGCGACTACCACGGACCTGAGACAAGGTCCCGAGCGATGAGCCTGCATCAGACGAGCGTTTATGCGGGGACCGTCGGCGGGAGCGCGATTGCAGGTTGGATGGGACTTCACTACGGCTGGTCGTCTTCATTCATTGTTCTGGGCGTGGCGGGCTGCGGACTTGCAGTCCTACTCGCTGCCTACCTTCGGGAACCGTTGAGACGCCCGTCGGTCTTTCAGGATGCGACGCCTGGATCCGGGAGAAAAGCTCAAGGTGCAATTCCGTTACTCCCGTTCCTCGCCGCCCTGGCCCGCACTCCTTCCGCAATCGCCCTGGCCCTTGCATTCTTCGGCGCAAACTTCGTCGCACTCGTTTTCCTGACATGGATGCCGACGTTTCTCGGCGAAAAGTTTGGTCTGAATCTGGCTGTAGCGGGGCTTGGATCGACCTTCTTCATTCAGGTGGCCAGCATGGCAGGAGCCGTTGCCGGGGGCTGGCTTGCGGATCGATGGCGGCGCCGAATGCCCGGTGGCCGCATCCTCACCCAGGCAATGGGAGCGCTGGCTGGCGCGCCGTTTATCTTTCTATGCGGCTTTACACAGAATATCTATGTGCTCGTCCTTGCAATGACGGCGTTCGGGCTGGCGAAGGGGCTGTACGACTCTAACATCTGGGCGGGCCTTTACGATGTCGTCGCTCCGTCCCGACGAGGTACGGCCGTGGGACTCATGAATATGATTGGCTGGTTGGGAGGGGGACTCGGTTCCCTGACCGTGGGCCTTGCCGCCACTCGATGGCGTTTCAGCCTGAGCCAGTCGATTCAATCCACCGCTCTGATCTATGTCGGAGTTGCGGGGCTGCTGCTCCTGGCAGCTCTGGTATTTGCGCCCAAGGACGAGTTCCGGGCCTCAGAGAGGTGAGAGGATGTCGAGCGTGAGGGCCAGGATGACGTGCGCGCCTGTACGTCTGTGAACCCTGCTCTCCGTGGGCATCTCGCTATCGATCGGCTGGGGAATACGGGGCAACTACGGGCACGAGTGGGGCACGCCGTTTCCAGGCGCTCTAGCCGCAATGGCCGTGATCCTGCTTTAGGAGCGAGAGGACTGGATTCGTCGTGTCGCCGGGGCGACTTCGAACCGCGAATGACACGTCGAACTTATCTCTTCTTTTCCATGAGCCACTCCTCGTCGAGAACCGCATGCTCTATGACGGTTCGCTCGTGTGAGGTGAAGACGATGTGGATCTTACCGTCCTGTGTCTGAATCGCGAATGGATAGGCATAGTCGAATGGTCCAGTTGCTACATCGCGTCGGAAGGGCCAACTCATGTCGTTATCGAGGGAAAGCGCGGCGGTCAGAGGCGTTCGATCGTTCATACTGTTGTTGAAGACGAGCAGCAGGCGTCCGCTGCGAAGCCTCAGAAAGTCCACGGCAGCGTTAGGATTGGGAAAGCGAGTGTCGTTGCCTTCCGTCCATGTCAGACCGCCGTCCGATGACTCGGATCTTACGATATACCCGTCCTGAACGGGCTCGTAACCGCCTCCGCGTCGACAATAGGCGATCAGATGCCCTGGCGTCACTTCCGCAACGGCAGGCTGAATATTGCCCCTGGTGGAATGAATGGTCCCGATCGGTCTCCATGTGCGCGCACTCTTATCAAATCGCAGGAATTTCGATACACTGTCGGCACCTACTCGCTCCGGATCACGCCCAGTTTCATGGTAAATCGGCAGCATGTATTCGCCGCCCGCCAGGACGATTGGACGACCCCGTACCATATCGCCCTCGGTTTCCGAAACCACGAAGCTGTCGGACCAGGTCTGTGCGTTATCGTGAGAGATCTTCGCCTGAATTCGCGACGTCGACCAGGTCTCGCCCCAGCGGACGACATAGAAGAGCCAGACCAGCTTGTCTGGCGCCTGCCAAACCACTGCGTTGCCCAGCGAGCGAAATGGATCACGTGCAAGTGTCCTCGGCACTTCCCAGCTTTTTGCTCCTCGTTTCAACCGAGCCCCAAAAACGCCGGTGTCGGTTGCATACTCCCCGGCGCCGCCATAGTAGACCAGATAGAGATCGCCGTTGGCCAGCTCCGCGATCGAAGCCGGATGCTTATAAGGTCCGGTGGCGACTTCCGGACCGAACACACGCTGTACATGAAGCGAGCCGGAATCCATCCGAGACGGCAGCGCGAACGCGAGCAGCATCAAGAGCACGATTCTTCCTCCCAACTGTTAACGATCTCATCGAGACAGCCGTCACCGTGAGTCCGGTACGAACGCACGGTTTTTGCCAGATCGTTTGTGCGTTTTTGGCACATTTTGTGCATTTCGGTTGACCGAGGGTCCTCTCGCCTTCTCCTGGACGATATCATCTTGGAGTACGCTCAAGTGGGCGCAATGCATTCTAGTTGAGTCGTATGGAATAAGACAGGAGAACTGCATTATTCACGAGAGAATGAGGTACGTGCAATGTACTATCTGCACCTGACTAAGCCAACTTCTGAACATCAGGGACCGCGCCCAAGGGATTTCGATCAGGGGCCGTTTGCCAGCGCTCGCGAAGCGCAAGGGTATGTTGCGAAACTGATGATGTGGTTTCCGGAGGCGATGCGGGAGACGGACTACCAGATCGTCGACCGTCAGCTTCCGGCCCATGTCGGGGCAGACCTCACGCCGGTCGATCCCGCGTCGTTTCCGGTGTCCGCGGCAATTGAACACACGAAGCGCGGCAACAGCCACCGTCCGGGCTGCTCGGCGGACGATTAGTTCTCAAGCGCGAAGTCGAGGAAGCCGCAAGGAGTTGCGGCCGCGCGGTTTCGGCGCTGAGTTGCAATTCTAACCTGCCGTAGCCTTGATCAGTCCGCGAATATAACCGATCGCGTACGCACGACTTCGATGAGA
>JBBQVV010000407.1:0-6412 GCA_038211235.1 Chthonomonadales bacterium
ATCTTAAAGGTATTTCACGATGCGCATCCCGATTTCGCGCTCAGGGGCGTCTTCTATTTGAATGCCTCACCGACCGGCAGTCCAGCTCCCGTGTTCGCGGACGAGGCGACGGCTGCTAAGAAGGTGAAGGAGCTTCTTGCCGCGGGTTTCGAGGTAGGCAACCACACCGTGACCCATGCATACTTAAATCGCCTTTCCGATGCGGCCGTTCAGAAGGAGCTCGCAGGCTGCGTGGTTGGAATTCACTCCCTCGTACCCGAGGCCACGGTCGACACGCTTGCCCTGCCATTCGGTTTGTGGCCGAAAGACAGGAAGCTGGCCGAGAGCGGAGAAGACGGCGGCGTTCAGTACCACAATCGCGCGGTGCTGCTGGTGGGCGCGAACCCGGCGCCGGCTCCCTGCGGAGTAAAATTCAACCCGATCAGGCTTCCGCGGATTCAAGCCTATGGTGGCAACATGGGCAGTGACAAGTGGCTCAAGTGGTTCGAGGCGCACCCGACACGGCGCTATGTCAGCGACGGAGATCCAAATGCGGTAACCGTTCCGAAGAGCCAGGAGAGCAAGATCGATCCGGCGCGTCTCGGCGCGACGAAGTTGCGAACGTATTAAAGGGTGGAGAAACCGTCAGCGAGCGCCCCTTAATCAGGCGCATCTACTTGTGTCCGCCCGGTAGGCGACATGGCATAACTAACGTATGGCGGATGGTATACGACCCATTCGCACCAGCTGTCGGAGACAGCAGCCGGGTTTCTCCTGGGCTTCTTGGGTCGTCGAAGTCACTTCGACGACCCTCTTTTTATGCAGCCCGTTGTTGTACGAGTAGGAGGATTCGGGCTATTCTCGAACCCCTCCGGCGGCAGGCCAGCCGGCAGCGGGAGACAAGCTCATCGGTGGGGGCATCGGCGGGGGACCCTACGGGTAAACAAAGCCCCCGCCCTACGGGTCCGTTAGGCGAGGTGGGCTATTTGCCCATCGCGCGCAGCTTCTGCAGGCAGCGGTCGGCGCAGTCGAGCGGCGGGTAGGCGTAGCTCTCCTGCTCGACGATATACCACTTGGTGTTGCCGACCGTCTCGCAAAGGTCGAAGATCTCGTTCCACTTGACATCGCCTTCGCCGATCAATGCCTTGTCGTTGGTCGCGCTGTACTCTTTTAGGTGTACCGTGATTGCTCGGCCCGGATAGCGCCTTAAGAACGGTCCGGCTTCGGCGCCGCCGTGCATCGCGTTGCCGGTATCGAACTGCATGATGACGTCGTCGCTGGTGTTTCCAAAGAAGATGTCCCAGGGCATCTCGCCGTCCATCGAATGGAACTCGGTGTGGTGGTTGTGATAGCCCGTCCACATGCCGTGAGGCTTGAGAGCCGCCGCGATCTCATTCATGACGCCCGCGGTCTCGAGCCAGGCCGCTTTGGAGCTCGTTCTGTTGGATGAGAGGCCCGGAACGATGAGATAGATATTTCCAAGAGTCCGCTGGAATTCGATCGTCTCGATCCGTGATTCGCCAAGCAGCAAGTCTAGTCCGATATGGCCGCCGCAGCACTGCAGCCCATTGTCGTCCATCATTTTGCGGATGTCCGCAGCGCTATGTCCGTAGTAGCCCGCGAACTCGACACCGTCATATCCCATGCGTGCGACAGCCTTCAGCACGCCGGCAAGGTCGCGGGCCGCGTCGTCGCGGACCGAGTAGAGCTGTAATCCGATCGGAAGTTTTGCCATCCTGATTCTCCGTTCTCGAGTATATTCGTCGTTGTGCTAACGCGTTGTGTGTCGCTATCTCCAGTGCCGTTCACGTGACGATATCGACCCACGGCCCGTACAGGCCGGTCTAGGATTACAAAGTCTACATTTGTGGGCTACAGCGATTTAACCCGAGGCGTCGAGTTTGGTAGACCTAGACCGAGGTTTCAACCTGGCGTACGCCCTTTCGTACTGCGTTCCTCCAACCCGGCTTTCTTTCGCGGGCGAGGCGCCGGCACTGCTATCACTGCTGGAACGCTGTCAATTAGCCGCCTCCGCGGTTCGTGCGTCCTGTTGAATCGATGGGCCTCGGCGCCGGCGGTGCGCCTATTGGCGCCTCCGGGCTGACCTGCGCGTCGGGTGTCATGACCTCGACCACGTTAGGCGTTCCGAGATTGCCGCAGCGATCCACCGGCGTGACGGCTACCACGGCAGACCGCTCTCCAGGGCGCACGCCGGACAGGCTCTGGGTCGTAACCTCGGCCGGCAGTACTGTGGTTCGCCAGGCGTTCCCGCGGCGAATCTGGAGCAGCCACAACCATGGCTTCCCGTGTCCGCTCTCGCGCCATTGTAGGGAGGCTTCCGCACCAGGGTTGGAATGGTCGATCGATAACCTGGGCCGACCAAGCTTCTCGCGCCGCAGCCAGGGTGAGGCCGGCACTAGCGCCGGCTCCGCATAGGACGAGGTTTTCAGTGCCTGGGCCAGCCCGGTCTTCGGCGCCATAAGCGCCTTCATGCTGAACTGCAGGTTGCCGCCGGCTCCCTGCTCATGCCGCGTAATATCGATCTGTCGTACGATTTCGTCGGCCGCCCAGCTCGTTTTGCTGCCGTCTTCGACGCGGCTCGCGTAGTTGCCGGGCCAGATGTGCCGGCTCTTCACGTTCTGACCCACCCACCAGTGCAGCAGGTCGGAGTAGCTCTGCCCTGCCTGGCCCTGTTTCCAATAGAGCTGCGGCGACAAGTAATCGACCCAGCCCTCGTTGAGCCACCGCCGCGAGTCCGCGTAGATCTCGGTGTAAGCGTCAAAGCCGCGGACACCGGCGGGTGACCCGGGCCGCCAGATTCCGAATGGACTGATGCCGATCTTTACCCACGGCTTGGCGCGCCCGACCGACCTGTACAACCGTTGTATGAATCTGTTTACCTGGTCGCGCCGCCAGTCGTCGCGAGAGAGCTGTCCGTGTCCGTCCCCGTATCGCTTCCAGTTTGCGTCGTCCGGAAAGTCCAGCGTTCGCCCGTCCGGTCCCTTCTCCTTGTAGGGATAGAAGTAGTCGTCCAGATGCACCCCGTCGATGTCGTAGCGCTTGACGACGTCGAGAATGACGTCGATGGAATGGTCCTGAACGCCCTTCTCCGACGGATCGAGCCACAAGGAGGAGCCGTATCGGCGTACGAAGTTGGGATGCTCCACGCTGATGTGCGTAGGGCAAATCGGCGATTGAGCCTCGGAGTGGCGCGCCCGATACGGATTGAACCAGGCATGGAGCTCTATTCCTCGCTTGTGAGCCTCCTCAACCGCGAATTGTAGAGGGTCATAGCGAGGCGATGGCGCCTGTCCCATCTGGCCCGTCAGGTACTCCGACCAGGGCTCCAGGCGAGATTCGTAGATTGCATCACATGCCGGCCGAACCTGCAGCACGATCGCGTTCATGTTGAGATTTTTGGCCGAATCCAGGATGGCTACCATCTCGGCCTGTTGCTGGTCCACGGGCAGGCCCGGCTTCGACGGCCAGTCGATGTTGGCAACGGTTGCGACCCACGCGCCGCGGAACTCTCGCGAAGGCGCTGGAGGAGCGAGATCGGAATCGTGCATCACGAGAGACGCGGGCACGGATGAGAGATTAATGGCCAGTAGGAGCAGTGCTGAAAGTAGTAGGGGACGGGGATATGCCACTCGGTTACTCCTCAGAGGCAACTACAGACGCGATTACGATTGTGGCGCTGCCACTCGAATTCGTTCCAGCTTCCCGTCGAGGCTGCCGCGATCCGGGGAAGAGAGGGTAACGTGCCCGATCTTTCGGCCCGACCTGGGTTCCTTGCCGTAGAGATGGAGGTGGGCGCCGGCAACCGCGAGTACCTCATTGACCACCGGCGGTGCGCCGAGCACATTCCACATCGCGGAGAATCCCCGCGGCTCCGTTGATCCAAGCGGCAAGCCCAGGATCGCCCGCAGGTGATTTTCGAACTGGCTGGTTTCCGCGCCTTCAATTGTCCAGTGTCCGGAGTTATGAACGCGAGGGGCGATCTCGTTTGCAAGCAGCCGGTGGCCGCACTGGAACAGCTCCACGGCGAGAACGCCGACGTAATCCAGCGCCTGCATAATCCTGACGACGTACTCTTCAGCGGTCCGCTGGAGCACGTCGGTAGTGCCATCGGCGGGGGCGACGGAGAGCCGAAGGATTCCGCGCTCGTGTCGGTTCTCCACGAGAGGATAGAACCGGATGTCGCCGCCACGCCCTCGTGCCGCTACCAGCGATAGTTCCCGATCGAACTTGACAAATCCTTCAAGGATCAGGGCATCGGGCGAGGTGTCGAGTGAAGGAATCAGCGACTTCGTAGAGCCCGCATCGTATAGCACCCACTGGCCCTTGCCGTCGTATCCGAACCGTCGCGTCTTCAGCACCGCGGGATATCCCGTCGAGTTCAGTGCCGATAATAGGTCTCCTGGTGTACCAACAGGAAGGAACGGCGGGGTAGGAATCTCCAGCTCGGAGAAAAGTCGCTTTTCGATCAGGCGATCCTGTGTGGCTTCGAGTGCGGTTGCGGAAGGACAGACGGGAACGTGAACTGCGAGTGAGCGCAGGCACGAGGCGGGCACATTCTCAAACTCGGTCGTGGCAACGGAAAGGCCGTCCGCAAAGCGCGCGATAGAATCGTCGTCTTCGTACGATCCAACGATCTGGTTGCCGACCTCGGCCGCGGGCGAGTTGGGTTCAGGATCGAGGAACCGAAACTGCAAACCTAAGGGGATGCCGGCGAGCCCCAGCATTCGACCAAGCTGACCCGCGCCCAGTACTCCGATGATCATGCCTCAGCCCTGGGGTCGGACTCGCTCAACACCTTGCGTGTCTGATCGGCGCGGTACTGGACGAGCTTCGCGCGGATTTCCGGATATCGTCCGGCCAGGATCGCGCCCGCAAGCAGGGCGGCATTGATCGCTCCGGCCCGGCCGATCGCGAACGTGGCAACGGGAACACCGGCCGGCATCTGGACGATGGAAAGGAGCGAGTCCATGCCCTTGAGCGCGTGCGACTCGACCGGAACGCCGAGAACAGGGAGGGTGGTCTTGGCCGCGGCCATGCCAGGCAGGTGAGCTGCCCCGCCGGCGCCCGCGATAATCACCTCAAGGCCGCGCGACTCGGCGGACCCAGCATATTCGAATAGAAGATCCGGAGTGCGGTGGGCCGACACGATGCGGACTTCAAACGGGATCTCCAGAGACTCAAGAGTCCCGGCGGCATGCGCCATGGTCTCCCAATCCGATCGGGACCCCATGATCAGACCTACGAGAGGAGCTGCTTGCGATGAGCCGCTCAAGGCCGGCCGGACTTGTCGAATCGTTCTCTATTCCTGCGAGCTAGCGAGTGGCGCGGGTCGATCGCAAGCGCCTGCTTGTATGACGACAGGGCACGGTCCAGGTCCGACTTGTCCCTCACCGTCCGGTAGCGCGCTTCGTATGCGACGCCCAGGTTGTTATATGCGTCGGCGAACCGTGGATTGGCTCTAATCGCCGCCAGGAAATCCCGGATTGCGTCGTCGACGCGACCCATTTTCTGCTCGGAGAGCGCCAGGCCGTTCAGGATCTCCGCGCTGTTCGGCTGAGCGCGGTTCGCGGCGGCATACTGTTCGAGCGCGCCCGCCGTATCTCCTCGCCGATACAGCAGCGCGCCGAAGACGCTGTGGAGCTGCGGAAGACCTCGATATCCCGCGCCATTCGCGATCGCGCCCCGCAGCGCCTCGATCTGGCCCGCTTCGTCGCCCTTATATCGATACGCGGAGGCGAGATCGACCCATGCGACGGTATCGGACGGGTACTCCGCGACGAACGTTTTCAAATTGGCGATTGCATCGTCGTACTTCTTCTGCTTGTAGAGACTGGTCGCGAAGCCGTTGAGCGCGTTGCGGCGACGCGAGGGATCGTCGCCTTGCCTGATAAGCGTAAGGGCGCGAGCATAGCTCTTCTCGGCATCGGCGTATCGTCCAAGCCGCGAATATGCCGCCGCCGTGTTGTAGATCGGATTGTATTGATTCTTGTCGAGATCGGCTGCGCGAGCAAACTGTTCGATCGCTTCAGTACTGCTGTTCAACTCGAAAAGGACCTCTCCATACTGCTCGACAAACTCATAGTCGTCAGGCGCGCGCTCGACCGCAATCTTCAGCGACCGTCGAGCGCTATTAAGCGCGTTTTCGCGAGACGACTTATGGTCGTCGGCGACGCGTCTCCATGCGAGTCCGAGATGGAAGTTAAGCTCAGCGTTGTCCGGGGCGAGCGCTACGGCCCTCTGGTATGCCACGACGGCCCCGCGACTGTCGTTACTATTCAGTAGCGCGTATCCCAGTGCGTCGTGAATGGCGGGATCTTCTCGAAGTCCGGCTCCGCCTGGTCGGGAGCCCGCGGATGCGTCCAGCCTTGCGGCGGTCCTAAGCGATTCCGCTGCATCTGTCCAGTGGCCGATT
>JBBQVV010000408.1:0-6324 GCA_038211235.1 Chthonomonadales bacterium
GTTGTGCAAAGCTGAGCGGTACCCTCGACCAGACTACCGATCGCAAGCACGATTCGTTGCAGGCCAAGCTACGAACCTACCTGCCTGCCAATCCAGGCGTCCCAGCCTAGACGACGATACACAGAGTTTGACACACACCCCACCTCTGAATCCCGGTTGTCAACCGGGCGCGTTTGCGGTACAATCAGATCAGATTGTGAAAAAATGAACACAATGCCATTCGGCTGATATTCAGGGTGAGTTGAGTTAAAGAGTTCCAGCTTCAGACGACTAAGCTGCGACGTTTGCAGAGAGAGGTGTTTATCATGGCGCGCACCGTTACCGAAATGTCCTTCCACGACTCCGGCACGCCTGTTCCCAGCTTAGGACCAGGCGGAACGCCGTTCCTGCTCGGAAAGCTGGACGAGGTGGTCAACTGGGCACGGCGGAACAGCATCTGGCCCCTTACGTTCGGACTGGCCTGCTGCGCGATCGAAATGATGGCCTCGGTATCATCGCGATTCGATCTCAGCCGGTTCGGCGCTGAGGTGTTCCGCGCATCGCCACGGCAGGCTGACCTGATGATCGTCGCCGGCAGAGTCTCCACGAAGATGGGTCCGGTGCTGCGGCAGATCTACGATCAGATGCCGAATCCAAAATGGGTGCTAAGCATGGGCGCATGCGCGTCGACTGGCGGGGTCTACAACAACTATGCCATCATCCAGGGCGTGGACCAGATCGTTCCGGTCGACATCTACGTGCCCGGATGCCCGCCCAGCCCCGATGCTCTGATCTACGCGATTATCAAGCTTCAGGAGAAGATTAAGGCCGGCGATTCCGGTAAGCTAATCGAGCTCTCGCCGCTGTTCAAGCGGCCCGAACCGGCAAGGGGGTAACGGCGTGGGATTCCTTCAGAATACAGCGAGCGGCGCGCGGGCGCTGGCGACCGGATTCGGCATAACGCTCAAGCACTACATGGAGCAGCAGTTGAAGATTCGGCCGACAGAGACGGTGCAGTATCCGGAAGAGCGTCGAGAGCAGTTTCCGCGAACGCGATGGCGTCACGTTTTGACGCGCTTCGATGATGGGCTCGAGAAGTGCATCGGGTGCAGCCTCTGTGCGGGTGCGTGCCCTGCACGCTGCATCTACGTGGAGGCCGCCGAGAATACCGACGAGAACCGCTTCTCCCCAGGTGAAAGGTACGCTGCAAAGTACGAGATCAACATGCTCCGCTGCATCTTCTGCGGGTTCTGTCAGGACGCCTGTCCGACGGGCGCGATCGTGCTGCGCAAGGATTTCGAACTGGCCGACTTCCAGCGCGACGACTTCCTCTATACCAAGGAGATGCTGCTCGAACCGGCGCAGATCAGTCCGGCCACGATACCATTCTCGTCCATTCGGACCGTTGAGCGGGAGACCGCAGGCACTCGATAAGAAAGTCGCGATAAGAGAGAATCAAGATGCCGACATCGGATGAGATTCTGGAGCAGCTCACGGAGCTTTCACACTTTCTCGGGGATCCGGCACGTGATCTCGCGATTCTCGGCGAAGGCAACACCTCGGGTCGCCTCGACGAGGACACGTTCTATGTAAAGGCGAGCGGGCGGCACCTCGGGACGATTACTCCGGACGGCTTTTGCGCGGTAAACTTCAGTCGAATCCTTCCGGTGTTCGAAAGGCCGGACCTGACGGACGCGGAGGTCAAACAGATCCTCCTGGAGTGCAAAGCCGGTGACGAAACCGACATCCTACCCTCGGTCGAAACCTTCTTCCATGCCTACCTCCTGACCCTTCCCGGAGTCGACTTCATCGGACACTCCCATCCGATTGCAGTCAATGCAGTTCTCTGCTCCAAGAGGGCCGAGGAGGCGCTGTCCGGCCGCCTCTTTCCGGACGAGATCGTCTGCTGCGGCATCGCGCCCTGCTTCGTCGAGTACACCGATCCCGGAATGGTGCTTTCAAAACGGATCAAGCTCCGAGTGGAGCAGTTCTACGAGAAGTTCGACGAGTGGCCAAAGGTCATCGTAATGCAGAACCACGGCTTCATCGCCGTCGGCCGGACTCCTCGCGACGTGCAGACGATCACCTCGATGTTTGTAAAGACCGCCCGAATCCTCGCCGCGACCTATGCTCTGGGCGGCCCCAACTTCCTCACCGACGAAAACGTGCGCCGAATCCACAACCGCCCGGACGAGCACTACCGACAGAAACAGATCGGTCAGCGTTAGTCCGAATAGTTCATGACGGCACCCAGAGGGTACCGGAGGCCCCTACGGGCAAGCTCGACGCTCCGTTTGTCAATCCGAGCGGTTCGTGACTAAACCAGGTTAGCCGAATGCAGTGATCGGTTGACTGCAGTGAACGTATTGCGTTCGACCGCACCCTAACCCTCCAAAGCGTCTAATTCCGTAGACATGAGGAGGCCGTTATGGCGAAAAGATTGAAAATGTTCTGGCCGGCAGTCGTGGTCACCTGTTTTGCCGTCTCGCCTGGTTGTGCGCAGTATTCCCGGGATGACTCTTCGGTCGCACCGATGGGAAAGGCGAACGCGGGCCCTTTCGCACCAGGCGGAGGGACAATGACGGGCGGTCGTTCAAGCGTCGTCGATGCCAAGCCTGGATCGATTGCCCACGAGCCAGATGGCGATCAGCAACCGTCGACAAAATCCTCGATCGAGAGGTGACCGCGGAGGATGTCACCGAAGAGTTTGTAGACACTCAGTCGAAACTTCACAATCTTCACGCAACGGAGGCGCGTCTCCTATCGATTCTGAATCGCACCGGCAGGCTGAGTGACACGCTGCTGGTAGAGAAAGAGATCAACCGCGTGCGCGAGGATTTGGATCGCCTGACCGGACGACTCAAGTTCCTGGCGCACCGGGTCGCATTCTCCACCTTCAACGTTACAGTCCACGAGACGCCACACGCGCAATCGATTACTCCGCCCGAATCGTTCAGCGCGGGGAGAGTCACTTCGGACGCGGTTCGCTCGCTCGTTGGGTTTGGGCAGGTTATCCTGACGCTTACGATCTGGGCTCTCACCTGGTCTGCAGTATGGCTGCCGCCGGTGCTGATCATCGGGTACGCATGGTCACGCCACCGACGCGCGCCGTCCAGAAACCTGTAACTCGATCGTTTGCGTGGAGTCGTACTTAGCGATATGAAGCGCTCCACGCAGCTTTCTCGCCCCATTCACAGACGCTCCGGAATCACCCGATACCTGGCCACTGGCGCCAGGATTATCGCGGCGATGGGCCTGACGCTCATGCTGTTTGGCGCTGCATGGGCTAGCCACGACGACAAGGGCTCGCATCCTCCGACGGCCGATCAAGTTCGCTTCGACCAGCAGATCAAGCCACTGCTGGACAAATACTGTGCCAACTGCCACGGCTCACTAAATCCTCGCGCGGGCCTAAATCTCGTACAGTTCACCGAGGTGACCGGAATTCAGCGGGACCAGACGACCTGGCGGAAGGCCCTGGGTCGAATTCGCGACGCCTCGATGCCGCCGCCGGGCATGCCGCACCCAACCGCGGACCAGCGGGACCGTCTCGCCATGTGGCTTACCGGCACGCTGAACGGCGCCGACGACAGCCTCATCCCAAAGAATCCAGGCAGCGTGCTGATACACAGGCTGACACGGATGGAGTACAACAACACCGTGCGGGACCTGTTCGGAGTCGATTGGAAGCCGGCAGATCGATTTCCAGCCGACGGCGGAGGCGGGGCGGGATTCGACAACAACTCGAGCACGCTGTTCGTGCCGCCAATTCTGATGGAGCGGTACCTTCAGGCGGCGGGCGAGATCCTCGATCGCGCGAACCAGGACCGCATCTTCATCGTCCGTCCGCGCACGCAGGTTTCCAGGATGGCCGCGGCTCGGCGGATCGTGGAGGTTCAGGCGAGCCGGGCGTTTCGGCGGCCGGCCGAGCCGGCCGAAGTCGATCGGATAGTCGGTCTCTACGCTCAGGCGGAGCGCCGGGGCGAGCCGTTCGATCGAGCCGTAAAGTTCGCTCTCAAGGCCGTACTGGTTTCGCCCAACTTCCTGTTTCGCGCTGAGATCGGCCGCTCCGACCAGACGCGGCCGCTTGGAGATTACGAACTGGCGAGCCGGCTATCCTATTTCCTGTGGGCATCGATGCCGGACGACGAGCTGTTTCAGCTGGCGGCGCGGAAGCGGCTGCACGATCAGCGTATATGGAATCATCAGGTGGAGCGCATGATCCAGGATCCGAAGGCGCGCTCGCTCGCCGAGAGTTTTGCGGGACAGTGGCTGCACGTTCGCGACCTGTATACGACGGTCCAACCCGATCCTGACCGCTTCCCTGCCTATACGCCGGCCCTTCGCGACGCGATGGTCGAAGAGGCTGTCGAGTTTTTCAACTCGGTCGTGAAGGAGAATGAGAGCGTGCTCTCCCTTCTATCCTCCGACTACACCTACGTCAACGAGGACCTGGCAAGGCTCTACGGCATGGCGGGCGTCCGAGGCCGTGAGATGCGACGGGTTCCCCTTGCCGATGCACGTCGCGGTGGCGTGTTAACGATGGCCGGCGTCCTGACGCTCACGTCGTATCCGCAGAGAACAAGCCCGGTACTCCGCGGCAAGTGGGTGCTGGAAGAGATTTTCGGAACGCCTCCGCCTCCACCGCCTCCTGTCGTGGCGACTCTCTCACCCGATGACCGGCCAAAGGGCGGCCTGACGTTCCGGCAGCGGCTCGAGCAGCATCGCTCCAAACCGGAGTGCGCGTCCTGCCATAGTCGAATGGATCCGCTCGGATTTGGACTCGAGAACTACGACGGTATCGGCAAATGGCGCACCGAGATCGCGGGCCAGCCCGTCGATGCCTCGGGAGTAATGGCGACCGGCGCTAAGTTCAGCGGACCCGGCGAACTGAAGAAGGCGATGCTGGAGCGCAAGGACGAGTTCGTCCGCAACTTCACCGAGAAGATTCTGGCGTATGCCCTTGGCAGGGGGCTCGAGCCGTACGATCTGCCGGCCGTCAGGCGCATCACCACCGCGCTTATCAAGGACGGGTACCATAGCGGTACAATGATCCGAGAGGTCGTGAATAGCTATCCGTTCCAATACCGCGGAAGCGGAAGCTGACAGACAACCCGATGAGGTCGATGAGGAAACGAATCCATGGAGTCCGTGAACCAGCCGCTTACCAGACGCGCCATATTGAAGGGATTGGGAGTGACGGTCTGCCTGCCGTTCCTCGAGTCGCTGGCGCCGCTCGCGTCGCGAGCCGAGGGTAGGACTGGCTTTCCACATAAAGCACCGGTCCGGCTGGCGGCTCTCTACATGCCGAACGGCGTGAATCCGAACCAGTGGATGCCGGTCGGCATCGGATCGGCGTTCGATCTCTCGCCGATTCTGTCGCCGCTCGCAAAGGTAAAGCCAAGTGTGCTCATCTTCACGGAGCTGATGAATAAGGCGAGCATCGAGGGTGACGGCCACTATGTGAAGGTCTCGCCGTTCCTGACGGGCACCGCCATCACGAAGACGACCGGCAGCAACCTGCGCTGCGGTGGAATCTCTCTCGACCAGCTGGTCGCGCGCCATATCGGAAACCTGACTCCGCTTCCTTCGCTGGAGTTGAGCATTGAACCGGTTACCACGGGCGTCGACACCAACGTCGGTTTCACACGGCTGTATGGCTCCCACATCTCCTGGAATACGCCTACGACACCGATGACCCGTGAGATCGATCCGCGCCTCGCCTTCGACCGGCTTTTCCGATCCCACGCGGCGCAGGGCGCCTCGGCCGGAAACGACGCCAGCGTTCTGGACGTCGTACTTAAGGACGCGAGGAGCCTGCAGGCCCGCGTTGGACAGGCGGACCAGCGGAAGCTCGACGAGTATTTCGACGCGGTGCGCTCGGTCGAGAAGCGCATTCAGTTCGACGCGCTCCGGCGGAAGGGCGAGCTGGAGTCCGATCCTCTGGCGCGCCGCGAGGTCGAGAAGCTCGGCGGCCGCATCAAATGCTACTACGAGGATCCCGCGAGATTAAGCGAGCGCACGATCGACCATACTGAACAGGTGCGACTCATGCTGGATATCATCGTCCTTGCATTCTGGACCGACTCGACCCGCGTTGCGACGTTCATGTTCGGCAACGAGGTCAGCGGAAAGAACTTCTCGTTCCTGCCGGGAGTAACCGGCGGCCATCACCAGATTTCGCACCATGAGACCGACAAGGATAAGCTGGAGCAGTACGCAAAGATCACCCAGTGGCCTATCGCGCAGTACGCCTACATGCTTGAGAAGATGGCGGCGATCAAAGAGGGAGACGGAACGCTGCTGGACAACAGCATGGTGCTATTCGGCAGCGGCATGAAGGAT
>JBBQVV010000409.1:0-6323 GCA_038211235.1 Chthonomonadales bacterium
CAATATGTGATCGCGGATACCAGCCCCGATGCTACCGCAAAGCGCAGGGCCGTTCCCTGGGCCTTTTCCTGGGCGTAGCCGAACATCCAGACGAGCATCGGCGCAAATGCCACGTTGCCCGCCAGTCCCGTTACTGCGCTACCGACGGCGGTAGTGAGCGCCGTCAGGAATACGACGACCGACTTTATGAGCGGCTGGTTAAGCTGCCTGCGGGAACGCGTGCGGCCTGTCGATTGCGACATCGGCGGGAATCCTCCTCTCTACTGTTACCCGCAATCAGGTCCGATTGTTTCCGCGGGTAGATATCGCCGGGCGGACGCAACCCGGTAATTCGTCGCGCGATGGGCCATGGAGGGACAATGCCCGACCAATTCAGGCATCCGGTCGACGGGGGACCCTACGGGTAAACTGAGCCCCCGCCCTACTGCCGATCAAACGATCTACTCGTGAATTATCCGGGATATGCGCCCGATACGCATGGGAGCGGTGTGACCTCGACAGGCTATCCCTTGATTCCCGTGAGCGTGATTCCTTGAATGAAGTATCTCTGTGTGAAGAAGAATAGAGCGACTACCGGCAGGACGACCAGTGTCGAGGCCGCCATGAGAAGCGCCGGTTCGCTGCCATGCGATGTTTGAAACAGCTGCAGGGCGTAGGCAAGCGTCTCCCGTTCGGGCGAGGAGATGTAGATCAGCGGGCCGCGAAAATCGTTCCACGAGGCCATGAACGACATAATCGTCAGGGCGGCCAATGCCGGCTTGACCTGCGGAATCATGATCCGCCAGAAGATGGCGAAGTAGGAGCATCCATCGATCTTTGCGGCGTCCTCGAGCTCGGTCGGTATGGTCAGGAAGAACTGTCGCAACAGGAAAATGTAGTAAGGCGCCCCGAAGAAGGCGGGCACCCATAGCGCCTTGAGAGTGTCGATCCAGCCAATGGAGCGGAAGATCATGAACACCGGCATCATGGTAACTGCCGACGGCAGCATCATCGTGCCAAGGAGCGCAAGAAAGAGCGCGTCACGGCCTGGAAACCTCAGCCGTGAAAAGCCGTATGCGACCATCGAAGAGGCGAGCAGAGTCCCTGCGATCGAGAGGATGGATACCTCCAGCGTATTCCTTAGAAAGACGAGGCCGTGATCTGTTTCCGGCGGAAGGAACTTGAGCGCGTCCGGATAGTTCTTCCATACTGGAGAGATCTGACGAGTCTCTCTAAGGTCTGCTCGATACACCGTGAACTCTGTACCTGCCAGCTCGCCCGGATCGAGTATACGGACGCGCCTCAGTCCGGTATCGAACTCCTCCATGACGCCCACCGTGACCCGCCGCCCCTGGTAGATTGCAGTGGCTTTCCCAACCTCCTTACCGCCAACATCGACCTTCACCTGCTGCGTGGGGAACCAAACCGGCGGGAACACACTCATCTCCTTGTCTTCTTTCAGAGAAGTTGAGACGAGCCATGCAAACGGCACGAGAAAGACAACGGAGCCGGTGAGAAGCACGAGGTGAAGCGCCGTCTGACGGCCGGTCTCTTTCGCTGACTTGAGGGTCTGCCAGTCGAGGCGCGGCACGATCCACAACCAAAGGATCGCTGCCGCGATGGCGGCGCATGCCAGCGCTGTCGGCGCCAGCGCGGTCACACCGAAGCGCGACGCAAACGAGACTGCTAACCCTGGCAGCACGATCCCACCGACGGCGGTAAGGATCGACACGCTATTGCGCGCTCGTACAGCAAGCGCGATGAGTAGCACGTCGATGGCTGCGACGCCATAGCAGGCGGCAATGAACAGCAGCCAGAGTATCGGCGCAATCGTTGAGAACGTCATTGCCGCGAAAGTCCCGCCTTATTTCTGCTCGGCTTCGTAGTGGACCCAGCGCGGGGCCAGTTTGAGCTGGACCACCGTGAGTGCAAGAATAATGATGAACAGGATCCAGGCGATCGCCGAAGCATAGCCCATCTTGAAGTACTGGAAGGCGTTCTTGAAAAGATAGATCACAGGCATCAGAAGGCTGTCGACCGGACCGACGGACCTGCTCGCGTCCCCGCCGCTGAGAACGTAGACGCGGTCGAACTCCTGCAGGGAAGCGATGGTGCCCATGATCAGGTTGAAGAAGATATAGGGTGAGAGCATGGGCAGCGTGACGTGGATAAATTTTCTCCAGGCGCTCGCCCCATCCAGATCTGCTGCCTCGTAGAGCTGCTCCGATATGCCCTGCAGACCTGCGAGCCACAGGATCATACCCGCTCCAGCGCCCCAGAGGCCCTGCAATATGAGACCGGGCTTCGACCACTCTTCCGCGCCGAACCAGCCCGGCGGCGGTATGTGGAACCAGACGCCGATCGTTCCCTTCCACCCGGCATTGAGCAGTCCGCGATTTGCATCGCCATTGAGCACCCATGCCCATAGCACCGCACTGGCAACGACCGGAACGATCGACGGAAGATAGAAGAACGTGCGATAGAAGGCCATGCCTTTGACTTTTGCATTCAATAGCATCGCAACGGCGAGGCTCGTCGCCATACCCAGGGGGATGCCAAACGCAGCAGTGTATGCCACATTGTACAACGAGCTCGTCAGATAGTTACTGTCCCGTCCGAGCAGCTCGACATAGTTATTCAGGCCAACCCAGCGGGCAGGGTGGAGGACGTCGTAATCGCAAAAGCTCAGGAAGGCGCTGGCAATGATCGGGCCCGCGGTCAACGCGCAGAATCCTAAGAGCCAGGGTGCGATGAATGCGTAACCGGCGATCGCCTCGCCGCGCGCTAGCCGTCGAAGTCGGATTATGGTCGCCAGGCGCCATGCGGCTGCTCCAATCGCGATGACGCCGACAACCCCGGCAAGCGCGAGGGGAATTGCAGGATTTAGCGGTGGGAAGCGATCCTTGTGAAACACCTTTTCGAGCTCGCGCTGCACCACGGCGGTACCAGTATCCATCGCTCTCTTTGCGGCTTCGTGCGCCGGCAGGCGAGGATAGCGAGAAGCGTGGTGCGTGGCCGATTCGAAGGCTCGAACGTGCTCATCCCAGAGGCGCTGGCCGACGAACGTGACGGGCCGAAAACGCGCGTGGTCCATCATGGCGACGAACTTTTCCAGCGACGCCCGGAACCGCGGGTTCTTGGGAGCGAATTGTGCAAACACGGCCGCATTCGTCTTGCGGTTCGCTGAGATCGAAGGCACATATGGCCGCTTCTTCGACTCGTTATATGCCTTCTGGGCCGTCGCATCGATCACCGCAGCCTCGGGGCTAGTCATCCACTTGATGAACTCCCACGCCTGCTGCGCATGTGGAGAGCCGCGCGGTATCGCAAACGAGAAACCTCCAGCCCAGGTTATGAAGGTGTCCTTAACATCTCTATAGCGCCCCGCATGATGAAGCCGTTCGGCGGGAACGGGCGCGGGCACGACGCCGAAGTCCAGATCAGGGCCATAGCGCGCGATATTCTCAAGAACCCAATTTCCATCGATCTTCATGGCGACCTTGCCGGTCAGAAATGGATCGAGCTCGCCCGCCTGGAATCCAGAGACAAAGGCATCTACCTTGCCGACGCCTCCCAGTCCATCGTACATCTTCACCATGAAATCGAGCGCATCGACGTTTCGCGGATCATTCATCGTGCAGATGCGGCGATCGTCCGACATGAACTCGCCACCGTTCTGCCACGCGTAGATGTAGAGCCATGAGTTACCATAGTTGGGAATGAAACCGACGCGTTCGAAGGTCCCATCCGCATTCAGCCGCGTAAGTCTCCGCTCATCGGCAAGCAGCTCGTCCCACGTGCTCGGAGGCACTGGCTCGCCCTTTGCGTCGATAATTCCTGCCTGGCGAAACAGAGTCTTGTTGTAGTAGAGGAGCCGGTTGTCGGTCCCGTACGGAACGGCATAAAGGCCTTTCCTGCCGGTGGCGGGATCGGAATAGTTCGCCTCGTCCCAGCAGGCATTGTAGTAGTCCTCCCCTCGCACTCCGTACAGCCGGTCGC
Organism: Chthonomonadales bacterium; assembly: GCA_038211235.1. Classification (GTDB taxonomy): domain Bacteria; phylum Armatimonadota; class Chthonomonadetes; order Chthonomonadales; family Chthonomonadaceae; genus DATGJU01. The sequence continues at coordinate 3,979 of JBBQVV010000409.1, forward strand.
GGTCCTCCCGAAGGAGATCGTCTAGCGGAAGAAACGTATCGCGGGCGGCCCAGTCGCCGATGGTGAAGCGGTCCTGATGGATCACATCTGGCGGCACATTGCCGACGATCGCGGTCATCAGCTTCTGAGGGTTCATGCCGCCAGCGCCCATCGAAAGGACGCTGACGTCGAGTTCGGGATGCATCCGCTTGAAGGCGCCGACACGCGCGTCCAGCCCCTTCGACTCCTCGCCAAACTGCAGCCCCCACACCACGAGCTTAACGCGCCCGCTTGGCGATGGCGGCCCAGAGCAGCCCATGACGCAGAGCGTGAGCCAGAGCACAACTAAAGCCCGTGCGGTGCGATGCCGAATCGCGCCATATGGGATGGCCGGAGGTAGGAACGCTCGCGTTTGGTCAGGTGGGTCGGACGATTTGGGCACGAAGGTCAAATGTTGATTCCGGGTACGGGGAACTCGCCACTCGTACAAAGTTCGTGGACTTCGCCCCGGACGGTTCGCAGGGTCGCCTCGTCGAACTGGTAACCCTTGCCACCTCGCGAACAGGAGGCTGCGATTCGCTCCATCCAGTCGGCGATCTGGATCATCTGCGGCTCCTTGAAGCCCCTCGTGGTAACAGCCGGCGTTCCAATGCGGAGGCCGGATGGCGAGAAAGGTTTGCGCGGATCGTTCGGAACGGCGTTGAAGTTCGTTTCCAGGCCCGCTTCGTAGAGAGCGCGCGCGAACGGCTTGCCCGGAATACTTCGGGATCTCATCACATCGACCAGAATAAGGTGATTGTCTGTTCCGCCAGTTACCAGTAAAAATCCCCGATCGATCAGCGCCAGAGCCAGCGCCCTCGCGTTGGCGACAATCTGGCGAGCATACTGCCGGAACTCCTCGGTCGCCGCCTCACGGAAGCAGACCGCCAGGGCCGCGATCGTGTTATTGTGAGGTCCTCCCTGCAGGGCGGGAATGATCGCCTTGTCGATACGATCGGGCAACCTCTGCGCAGGATCGTCTTTCATCGGCCGGTCCTTACAGAGAATGAAGCCGCCTCGAGGACCACGGATCGCCTTATGGCTGGTCGAAGTAACGACGTCGGCATAAGGCACCGGGTCAGGATGCATCTTCCCGACGATAAGGCCGTTGATATGGGCGATGTCCGCAACGAGGTAGGCGTCGACTTCGTCCGCAATCGCTCGAAACTTCTCAAAGTCCCATGTGCGGGGGTAGGCGGTGCCGCCGGCAAAGATGACTTGCGGTCGTTCGCGCTTCGCGATCCGAAGTAGCTCATCGTAGTTGAGCATATGGGTGACGGGGTCCATTCCGGTCACGCCCTGCTCCAGGTGGTAGCCGTACGGCACAGACTTGTAATAGACGCCGCTGAAATTCAATGCATATCCGTGGGTCAGGTGTCCCCCGCTCTGCAGGTGCATGCCCATAACCTTATCACCCGGCTTCATCAGCGCGAAATAGGCGGCGAGATTCGCCGGCGAGCCGCTGTAGGGCTGGACGTTTGCGTGGTCGGCGCCGAAGAGCGTCCTGGCGCGACTCCTGGCCAGGTCTTCGATTTCGTCTACATACTCATTGCCCTCATAGTAGCGCTTTCCCGGGTAACCCTCGGAGTACTTGTTGCAGAAGACTGTAGCCATCGCCTGCATTACCGCGGCGGACGTGTAGTTTTCGGAAGGTATAAGCCGCACGAGTTCCGCCTGACGGCGCGTCTCCCGAACGGTAACCTCGTACACTTCGGGATCTGCCGCACGCAGGCGATCGAAATTAGACGCCGTGGAGATGAACGCCGACTCGGTCGCGCTTTGGTGACCGATTTCGGTGAGTGACATTAAGGGTTTCCTTCTGTCTCTGTTGACCGGCTCTTACGAGTGAATTACGTGTGGAGGTGCTGAATTCTACCTGCATGCCTGTCGGCCTGTCAATCCGAACGGCTGCAACCAGCATCGCATCTAACCGCGCGCCCGCGAACGTTTCGGACGCTTGCTTTCGGTGCAAAATGCCGATATAATAGTCTATGCAGGTTCGCGGAGGAGTCGCACATGGAAAAATGGTCTCTCGAAACGCAGCACTCTCAGCCGATCCTTACACACTTCGGCGAGCTAGCGCGTCCAGGTGAGGGTAACGGTGCTCTGCGCCAGGATATCGGCGGAGGCTACGTCCGCTGCGAGCGATGCGGCGATAAGTACCTACCGCCCCACGAGCCGGGCAACCCACGCTACATCCTTCGCTTTAAGCACAGCTCGGATGCGCCGGTTGCATAGCTGGAGACGGTCTCATCCAATGGCTATTCCAGTGAGACTGGTCGCTCGATTTCGTGCGTCGGTCGAACTAATACATGATATGAAGTACC
>JBBQVV010000410.1:0-6268 GCA_038211235.1 Chthonomonadales bacterium
GAGGAGTTGCCGTGGCGCTCCTCCTTGCAATGACTGCCTGGTGGCACTCCGCGCAGGAGCTGCCGGTGGTTCGCATTCCGACGCCGAAGGTTCCCAACCCCAATGCCTTCGACACGTTCAACGCCGCCGCGGCGCAGCTCCTCGACACGAACAAAATCATGAATGCGATTTCGAACGGGCATCACAGCGGCGTCAAGGACGACCGTAACTATACGTGGGAGGAAAAGCAGAAGCTGGTTTCCGAGAATGCAGCCGCGCTTGGGCTTCTCCGACAAGGCCTGAACCAGGAGTATGCGAATCCGCCGTCACGATCGTTCTTTACGCTGATGCCCTACTACGCACCGTTTCGCGCCACCGCTCGTCTCTTGGCGCTAGATGCATCGGTGCGAGAGAAGCAGGGTGACTACGCCGGCGCGGTGCGATGCGACCTGGATGCCATTGAACTGGGTGAAAAGATACCACATGGCTCAACCTTAATCGGCGGGTTGGTAGGGAGCGCGTGCCAGGCCATCGGACGCCGACCGATGTGGAAATCAATCGATCATCTCTCTGCCGAACAGGCAAGGACTGCCGCGAGCCGGTTGGAACGTATTCGGCAGGGTCAGGTTCCCTATGCCGTGACGATCCAGGAAGAGAAATGGGCCGGACAGGCGGGTCTGCTGGAGATGCTCCGCCATCCAGGATCGATTCCCGCGATGATGCAGCAGGCGGGAGTCAACTCGGCCCCGGCCTCCGCGACCCTGTCTTCGTTATCGCAGTTGATGTTTCTCGTCTACAGCAAACAGCGCATCGTGAACGACTATACGAAGTACATGGATGCCCAGATTGAAAGCGCGAAACGTCCCTACGGCGCTACTGGTCCAGTCGCGCCGCCAAACGATCCCTTAATTGCCATGGTGGTAACGGAATTCGATAGGTCCAGGATGATACTTGCGCGCAACGAGACACAAAATGGCCTTATGGAGATTTCGACGGCGCTTCGGGCATTCCGCGCCGAGCATGGCCACTATCCGAATTCGCTAGCCGAGCTTACGCCATCGATTCTGCCCGCGCTCCCGGCGGATCCATTCGCGAGGGGCGGCAGCTTCGGTTACAGAGCGATCGGCGACAAATACGTGCTCTACAGTATCGGCCCGGACGGAAAGGACGATGGGGGAAAGGCGATCGATACCGGCTCCTCGCGTCGCGGCAATCCGAACGAGCGGTACCTCGTCAACGAGGACAGCAAGGGCGACGTCGTGGCGGGGAAGAACGTCTGGTAGGAAAAGCCCCCTAGCGCAACGAATAGACCGCAAACGCCGTTCCAGCAGAGGAGCCAATGCGAGATCTCTGGCGAAACGCGGGCGCCTACATCGCGCTACTTGCCGTCGCCCTGCTTTTTGCCATTCTCACCCCGGAGTTCCGACAGCCCTCCAATCTGTTGAATGTTCTGGATCAGTCCGTCCGAATCGGCGTCGTCGCGGTCGGGATGACGGCCATCATTATCACCGGCGGAATCGATCTATCCGTGGGAAGCATCGCCGCGCTCGCTCCGTTTCTTGCCGCCTCGTTCATGGCGACGCACGGCGGCTCCGGCGCCAACCCGCTGGCTCTTGCACTGGTCGGACTTACGTTTACGGTCGGCATCGGCGCTCTATGCGGCGCCGTGACGGGCCTATCAATAACGCGGGCCTATCTGCCTCCCTTTATTGCGACCCTGGGAATGATGAGCGTGGTTCGCGGCCTCGCCTACGTTCTCTCGAAGGGCAGCGGGATCAATGAGGGCATTCCGCCGGCATACACGATCACGGGCCAGAGCCTGATTTCCATTCGCAATGGAACCTCGACCTCGAGCCTGACCTGGGCCGTGGTGCTAATGGCGGTCGTCTTCATCGCCGGGCACCTGATACTCACGCGTACCGGCGTGGGAAGGGCCATCTACGCGATCGGCGGTAATGAACAGGCCGCCCGGCTCTCCGGCCTGCCCGTCGACCGTATCAAGTTCGGAGTCTACGTTGCGGGTGGCGTACTGGCGGCGCTTTCGGGCCTCGTCGAGACCGCGAGCGTCGGAGTAGCGGCCCCACAGGCCGGGTCGGATCTCGAGCTGGATGCCATCGCGGCGGTTGTAATCGGAGGGACCAGCCTTACCGGCGGGCGAGGCAGCCTCGCAGGGACGTTTGCGGGCGTGCTGCTGATGCGCCTCATCCGCAATGGGCTTAACCTGGTCAACGTCGACTCGAACTGGCAGCGGGTGGCAATCGGAGGAATCATCATGGCTGCCGTTGGATTCGATGAGATACAGAAACGGAGGACAGGCAAGCGATGAACGGACGGACATTGCGAGCCGCACGGCCCGCCAATACGCTATACGGCTGGACGGCTCTGATCGTGATCGGCGGATTCGCGGCAGCAGGCTGCAACCAATCCAACAGCGGGCCGACCGGCGCGCAGTCCGGCGACTCGAACACGCGCCAGGGAGGCAAGAGGATCGCCATCATCTCTCCCGCGAAGACGAGCGAGTTCCACAATGAGCTGCCCAGAGGCGCCGCGGAAGCGGCCGCCAAGCTAGGGTGGCCGGAGATCATCGACAAGGCCCCGCAAAAGGAGGACGACTATGCGGGACAGGTCAACGAAGCCCAGGACGTAGTCCAACAGCACCCCGATGCGATCTCGGTGTGCGGTATCAACCCGCAGGCCCTGGACCAGATCGTCAAGAAGGCGAACTACGCCAAAATACCGGTTTGGGTTCACAATCAGATCACAGAGGTCAAAGGCGACGTCGTATCTTATGTGGGTTATGACGAGCGAGAGGGAGGCAGGCTCTGCGGCCATAAGGCAGCCGAGCTGCTCAAAGCGAAGAACGGCGATTACAAGGGCGAATATGCGATCCTCGATGGCGAGCCGGGAGCGCATACGAACGAGCGAGCCGGCGGATTCAAAGACGCAATGCGCAAGTATCCGAGCATCACGCTTGATGCGGAGCAGAATGGTAAGTGGGACCGCACCACGGGGAACACCACGACCAGGGACTGGCTGCAAAAGTACCCGAAGCTCGACCTGGTGTTCGGCTGCAGCGACGCGATGGCCCAGGGCGCTGCCAAGGCCGGCGCCGACGCGAATCACCCGCTCACCACGATCGGCATCGACGGCAACAAGACGAGCCTGGAGGACGTTCGCGATGGTAAGCTGACCGCGACTCTCGCCGTTCAGCCGCGTGCGATTGGGGCGCGGATCGTCCAATCGATGAACGACTACTTCGCGAAGAAGCCGCAGGATAAGATCATCAAGACCGAAATGACGATCGTCACGAAGGACAACGTAGGCAGTTTTCTCACGCCGTAAGGGAGGGTCGCGAGAGGAGAATCTACGCGCGTTGACGACCGAAATCGATGCATGAGGCGGCCTGACAGGACGGACCGGAACTGCCTGGCGCGCCGCTGAGCCGGCGTACCTAGCCGGGGTTATTCATCACAAATGACGTAGGGCGGGCGGTCCAGGACGGATCCGTAGGGACTTGTCCCCCGCCGCCGAAGTGTATGAGTAAAGCGGCGTACCGAGTGTGGCGAGCACTTTGGAGGAGCAAGTTTTATGACAGTTGTTGGCGGGAGACCCAGCGGACCTCAAAAGTTTCGCCTGATCATGCGCGAATCGGGCGTTAGTCGAGAAATGGGCGGCGACCTGACGGAAGCCGTACAATCGACCGACTTCTTCATGCGCCAGGCGCTCGATCTCGGCGCGTCCGATATCCATCTTCAGCCGGAGCGTAACCGGCTGCTGCTGCGTTACCGAATCGACGGAATTATGCACGATGTGGGACAGTACAACACGGAAATCATTCCGAACATACTGGCTCGCCTCAAGCTCGCAGCCGGCATGCACATCGACGAGCGCCGGGAGCCGCAAGATGGGCGCCTGGACATGGAGTATGGGCCGCGCAGACTGAGCGCTCGTATGTCGTGCCTGCCGATGCTGAACGGCGAGAAGATCGTCATGCGCCTGCTCGATCCAATGGGAGCCAAGGTCGAACTGGACAAACTCGGCATGCCGCCGGACGTGCTGCAGAAGTGGCAGAACGCGGTACAGTCCTCGTATGGGCTGGCGCTCGTAACCGGTCCGACTGGAAGCGGTAAGACCTCCACGCTGTACGCCTCCGTCAATAAGCTGGATCGAGAGAAGCGCAATATCGTAACGGTCGAGGATCCAGTCGAATACGAGTTCATGGATCACATCACACAGGTCCAGGTAACGGAGAAGATGACCTTCCCGCGAGTTATGCGCTCGTTCCTGCGACAGGATCCGGACGTGATGCTGGTCGGCGAGATGCGGGACCCGGAGTCGCTTGGCATTGGAATTCAGGCGAGCCTCACGGGCCACCTCGTTCTCAGCTCGCTGCATACCAACAACGCGATCGAGACGATCGGGCGTATGATCGATATGGGAGGAGAGCCCTACCTGATCGCCTCCACGCTCCAAGCGGTCATGGCTCAACGCCTCGTCCGAACGATCTGCACGAAGTGCAAAGCCCCCTACAAGCCGCTGCCGGACGAGCTGATTGAGATCGGCCTGGACCCTGTCCGCGTCGCAAGTGTTCCGTTCTTCAAGGGATTAGGGTGCGAGGTATGCCGCAATACCGGCTACAAAGGCCGGCTCGGCCTCTTCGAAGTGATGATCAGCACGCCGGAGCTGCGTGAGCTGATCGCGAGGCAATCGAGCGTCCGGGATATTACAGAGTACGTGCGAACCAAACAGGGCATGCGGACCATGCTGGAAGACGGGTACGTGAAGATCACCGCCGGGCTGACGACCTGCCGCGAGGTATTCACGGCCGTCTACTCAACGATGTCCGTAGGCTAGCAGCCGAAACTCGCTAACTTAGCGAGCATTCTTCAAGAAGCGATCGGCTGACCGCCAGTCGGGCACGGGCTTGTCCCTTGCCCGACCCGGTTCACGCATATGCAGGTTAGCTGTCGCCTCATGCCGTGGCCCGTACGGGCTCGGCTCAAGAGCGCTGCATGTCCGCGTTTGCTGACTTATCGTTGTCGCAAGTCGAGGAATTCACCTGCATTATGCACGAACCATTCGCCCGTACCAATGTAGCGGCGGGCTTGCCCGTAACTTGTCCGTACGGATGGGCCTCCGTGCCCGTCATGCATAATCCGGGTTCATTCCCCGCTCGCGGGGTGCTGCTTGCTGGGTACGAACGTAGACGTTCGAGCAGCCGTCTGGAGACGAAGAGAGTGGCCGGGCGTTTGCCCGGCCACTTTTCATAAGCGAGTAGGAGCGGAACCAGGGACGGCCGTGTCGGCCTCCTTCACGGGGCAACGGTTTATGGGCGAGGAGGGATTCGAACCCCCGACCTCATTCTTGTAAGGAATTTGCGCTACCACTGCGCCACTCGCCCGCAAGGGATCGCCGTTAGTATATAGTCGCGCTTGGCGATTTGTCAAGGGAACGGCTGCCTGGACGGTGAGGTATCATTACAATATGACAACCAAACAACCACCGGAAAACATCGAGCTCACGACCCTTGCGAACGGCGTGCGTGTCGTCTCGGAAAACGTTCCCTACGTTCAGTCCGCCTCCATCGGCATCTTCGTCGGCGTTGGATCCCGAGACGAAGACGATCGCGTGCGTGGAATCTCTCACTTTATCGAGCACATGATGTTCAAGGGAACGGCGAAGCGTACGGCCCGGCAGATCGCGGACGAGATCGAGTCGCGCGGCGGCCACCTGAACGCCTCCACGGACAAGGAGTCCACGACGTACCAGGCACGTGTGCTCGCCGAACACACGCCGCTGGCACTGGACATTCTGACGGACATGCTCCTGCGCTCGCAGCACGATCCCGAGGAGATCGACCGGGAAAAGCGTGTCGTGATCGAAGAGATCAAGATGTATGAGGATACGCCGGAGGAGATGGTGCACGAGCTGTTCGAGGAGACGATGTGGACCTCTCACCCACTCGGCAAGTCGATCATTGGAACAGAGGTCACGGTATCCGGGCTGACCCGCGACGATCTGGTGGGACATATCGGGACGCGATATCGGCCCGATAGGATCATCGTCTCCGCCGCGGGAAACGTCGACCACTCCGAGCTGGTCACACTCACGGAAGAGGCGCTCGGCGAGCTGTCCGGCGCGGCGCCTCCGCGGTTGCTGGCGGATGCTGAGCCGTCCGGAAATAGCGAGACGAAGGGGCGGCGCGATATTGAACAGACGCATTTTTGCCTTGGCACCGCCGCCTATAGCAAGCATCAAAAGGAGCGGTTTGCGCTCTCCATATTGAACA
>JBBQVV010000411.1:0-6259 GCA_038211235.1 Chthonomonadales bacterium
GTCGCCATGAGCGCGGCCTACGCGAAGAGAGGTCTATCTCTCATCCAGCGGTCCATCGTCTCGGTCGATGCGCCAACCTTCGGGCCGGCGCATCGCGAATTGCAGCGGCAGGGATGGTCGGCGCATATGGCTGACGCCGCCTGCTGACTGAATGTCATCTTAAGATCGTCCTCTCTCCAGATCCGGTACAGTTCGGTCTTCGGTGACTCGAGCCCGGCGCCGGTTGCTCTCGGCGATCGCTGCCAGGCCTGCCGATGTCTTAGGACCACTCGACTTCCCACCGTGAAGCGGACAGCGGATCCTGCCATCGATCGGAGCGCGCCTGCACGGGTCGCCGGAGCGTGTCTTTGCTCCGCATAGAGGACGTTGATCGGCCTGGTGTATCTGTCGATACAGCGGGTACTGCAGCCCGAGCGCCTGCCGAATGACCGATGGAGCAGCACGTCGGACAATCGCCGCTATCTGCGCCTGCAACTCGTGACCCGATGTTTCTGCCATAATGGATTCCGTCCGTCCTCTCGCCACCAGTCCAGACCCCATGGAGAGGCCGAAATCAGTTGCAAGATCTTGCAAGCCGATGCAACCTCCGTATTGATTGAGGGGTCCGAGATACCGCCCGTTCCGCGCGGCTAACTGTCATCTGCTCACGCGCGCGCGTGAATGTTTTCTACGCGTGCGTCGAGGAAAGGCATAGGTCCACCGATGTTCGTACCGTTCTCAAGACCGAGCGGCGCAGCCATTTGCTCCGTGGTGGCATGGAGCGTTGGGAACGTCGGTCTGCTCCTCGCCCTATTGGTCGGAGGCGCGTCCTGCTGTATAGGAAACCTTTGTGCATCCGCATATTCGCGCGAGTGCAAAACGAGCCGATTCATTATGTTCACTTCACTGAAGGGGAAAAGACAAATGAAGCAACTAATAGCCATCGCTTTGCTTTCTCTCGCTCTGACGTTCAGCCTAGGGGGGGCAGTCCAGGCAAAGGACGACGCTGCGTCCCTCCGCAAGGACATAAATGGCATTCTCGACAAATGGGGTCATAACATGTTCGAGGTCGTGGAGAAGAAGGATTGGAAGAAACTTCAGACTAAGTTCGATGAAGAATTCACATCGGACTGCGTTCAAGTCAACCCGGACGGGACGAAACTGACGGGCCGCAAGCAGGTGGTCGCAGACTTCAAAAAGTGGCTATCCGGCATGAATGAGCTATACCGGTTCGACGTCAAGCTCCAGACGGCGCGTTTAACTGGGCCGAAGACGGCCCAAGGGATCGTTGCGTACGACATTTCCTGGAAGGGCAAAGACCCCAAGACGAGCAAGATGCATCGCTACGGGATCCAGGGTAAAGAACAAGACACCTGGGTGAAGATGCTGTCCGGCTGGAAATGCAATCACTCAGTTGAAGGACTGGACGAGCGGACATTTACGGATGGCAAACAAGATCCCAAAAAGAAGGCGAGCGGCGGCGGGTAACTCGAACGTCAAAAATTGGCGTCAGCAGGAAATCAGCTCAAATCAAAGCCCTGATCTTGGGCATGGAGGCTCCTGAATCGACGAGAGCCTGGTCGTCGATAAGAAAGAAGTCACGATGGGCTATAGTCTCGATCAGGCGCTGCGTGCTGGTGCCACTTTTGTCGAAGGATCTTCCGAAAGATAGCCCGCTTTCGCTGCCCAGGCGCAGAAACTTCTGGGCAGCGAAAGTTCCCGATTGATGGTGTCGCAGGCGCAGCGCCAGGGTCCCGTTGGCGCGTAATCCGCCACTGCTCCAGGTCCATGTCTCGCAGCAGAGCCAGGTCGAAAGGTCGGTTGCGGTCGGTTTCCCACCACGCCAGGAAAGTCAGTAAAGTCTGGCGTGTCGCTTTGATAGCTAATTCTGAGCGTCGTGATGCGGACAAATGGTCGAGGTAGGACTTGACAGTAATTTGCATCTGGGTTCCTTCCGTTGATGTAATAGGGATATAGGATACCCACCTCGTCCAATTCTCCGACACGTTGAAAAGTAGATTGAGACAGCCATTCACAACAAATTCTCCGACATGTGGTGGGGGTAAAGACAGGCAGACGCGTCGGAGAATGGCATTTCTCCGACACGTAAGCCGAAAAACAGGCACATAGGTAGATATTTGTTCCGCAGGTTGCCCCTCATGACAGGGTCGGGGGGTTTGGGCCAAGACCAGGAAAACCACGAAGCGCAAGAGAACCAAGTAAACATCCTCAGCAACCTCTGTTTGAGACTTATCCATTTGAGATCCACGAAAGCAAACGAACAGACATATTGTTATATATGATAACGTCCTTTATCAAAGATTCTAGCCTTGGAAGACAGCGTAACATTCGACATCATCACTACCCTTGTCAACAATCTTTGTGTCTGGACAGATATAGCGGAGCCCGGCGACTCACATTGTAGAATCGTTACCAAAAACTGTACGCCGACGATTTAACAGTAGTTTAGCGAAGAATTAATGGTGTATTATTGCGGACTGGCTATAATGAGATCGAACCGGAAGCCCGGTTCGGGCGCAGAACCTGTATTTAAGAACGATTACAGGATATGTGAGCCTTCTAGCTAAATAGCGCATCTGACAACGGGGACTATTCCTCGTTTGACCGATGTTACATCGAATCTACCCATTGACACGTCGATCACAAGAGTGAGTGTACAGATGGCTGACGATTGCTGGAGGATCGCGCTGTTCGGCGGTCTCAGCGCAACACAGGGTACGCGAACGCACAGGCATTTCGAGACCCGTAAGACGGGTGCGCTTCTGGCGTGTCTGGCCCTCTTTCCGCAACGCTCACAACCACGCGAGGTTTTGGCGGAACAGCTGTGGCCGGACGAGGCCCCGGATGCGACGCGCAATCGGTTCCGGCAGGCACTCTCCACGTTGCGGCGTCTGTTAGAGACCCCCGATGCGACAGGGAGCCGCGTATTGCTAGCCACACGCGGCGAGGTGCGCCTAAATCCCACCGCTATTACGAGCGATGTGGCGGATTTCGAGGCGGCGCTATGCACTGCCGCGCAGTCGATTGAAGTGACGGAGCGCGTCCAGTCCCTCCGAGAGGCAGTCGAACTCTATGAGGGAGAGCTGCTACCGGGCTACTACGAAGAGTGGATCACAGCCGAGCGAGAGCGCCTTGCAATCGCGTATCAAAATGCCCTGGGGCGGCTAGCGGCCGCGCTGATTGAGACGGGCGACTACAGCGAAGCCATCGTCTTCGCGCGACGCGCTATCGCAGGCGATCCACTCCAGGAGGAGGCATACTGCAACCTGATTCGCATGCACATGGAAACAGGCCACACCGCCGAGGCCCTGCGACAGTATAAAGAGCTGGAGCGCGTGCTGCGGGATGCGCTCGGAGTCGGTCCCTCTTCGGCAACGCGGCAACTGCTCTCCCAACTCCACGCTTCGTCCGCCGTTCCTGTTGCAGGAGCGTCCCCGCTAAACCCAGCCGTTCGATCGGTGAGCGCCGCAATGCGCGCAAATCTTGAAGCAGAAGGGGGAGCTGTACCATTGAACTCGCCATTCTATATCACGCGACCGACCGATGAGCAGTTTGAGGACGCAATTGCACGGCAGGACAGCATTGTGCTGGTGAAAGGAGCTCGTCAGATCGGCAAGACGTCGCTGCTCGCGCGTGGTCTCCAGCAAGCACGCGAATCCGGGGCGGGCGTTGTTCTCACCGATCTTCAAAAACTGGCGCCGGAGCAGATGGTAACCGCCGAAACGCTCTTTCGCACCTTCGCGGAGATGATTGTGGATCAATTGGATCTCGACCTCACAATCGACGTGCTGTGGAATCCACGCCGGGGTTGGAACGTTAACTTCGAGCGATTCCTGCGGCGCGAAGTTCTGAACACCCTCGCGTCGCCGCTCGTCTGGGGGCTCGATGAGGTGGATCGGCTGTTCGGCCAGCCGTACAGCGAAGTGGTATTCGGCCTGTTCCGCTCCTGGCACAACGAGCGCTCGCTCAATCCGGACGGCCCGTGGCGGAACCTCACACTCGCCATCGCTTATGCCACCGAAGCACACCTGTTTATCACCGATCTCAACCAGTCTCCCTTCAATGTCGGAACACGCCTGACGCTGGAGGATTTCACGCAGGGCGAGGTCGCTCGGCTCAATCAGTGCTACAACTCTCCACTGCACAACTCCGCGGAACTAACGCTGTTCCATAGTCTGGTCGGCGGTCATCCGTACCTGGTGCGGTGCGGTCTCCACCGCATGAGGGAAGATGGCCTGAAAATCACGGCGTTGGAAGCGGAGGCGGATCACCAGGATGGCATCTTCGGCGACCATCTGCGACGGATGCTGGCTTCGTTGATGCACGATGCCGAGATGTGCGACGCTATGCGCGCCGTCCTCAAAGGCCAGGGCTGTCCTACGTTGGAGAGCTTCTACCGGCTGTGCAGCGCGGGTGTCGTCGTCGGTAAGTCCGCGCGAGATGCGAAGCCCCGCTGCGGTCTGTATAGGGCGTACTTGACGGGACGCTTGTTATGAACCGAGACACGACGCCCGCCGCGAAGCAGTTCTATGTTATCGGTGGAACGGTGCCTCGCCACGCTTCTTCCTATATACCTCGACAGGCAGACGACGATCTGCTCGCAGGATTGCGGGCGGGCCAGTTCTGCTACGTGCTGACCTCGCGGCAGATGGGCAAATCCTCGCTCATGGTTCGCGCGACAGCACGGCTGCGCGATGAAGGCGTCGCCGTCGCTAACCTCGACCTCACTGCGGTTGGGCAAAACCTCGTGGTCGAGCAGTGGTATGACGGCCTATTGAACCTGCTTGCGCGCGCGCTAGACCTCGAAGATGAACTTGAAGACTTCTGGCTTGAGACCGAGCGATATGGTCCGATGCAGCGCTGGATGCTGGCGCTGCGTGACGTGGTACTGGCAAAGATTCCCGGCAATATCGTTATATTTGTGGACGAGATAGACGCGGTAAGGTCGCTGCCGTTTTCGGCGGACGAGTTCTTCGCGGCCATCCGGGAGTGTTACAACCGGCGCACACAGGACCCCGAATACAATCGTCTGACGTTCTGCCTGCTGGGCGTGGCCACACCTTCCGACCTCGTTCGCGACGTTCGCACCACGCCGTTCAATATCGGACATCGCATCGAACTCACCGACTTTACCGAAGCGGAGGCCAATCCGCTGTTACTGGGATTGGGCTTGCGTAAGCATGCAGGCTCATCATTGGGGAACGGAGCGACCTCAACCAACGGCGCAACGGCACAAAGTGAAGACAATCCCAAAATACTTGCCCGCATCCTCTATTGGACCGGCGGCCACCCTTATCTGACCCAGCGTCTTTGCCAGGCCGTCGCTGATGCACCGTCCCGCGACAACGGAACGGCGCCAAACGACAATCTGCAACTGGTGGACCAAGCGTGCGAGGATTTGTACCTATCGACAACCGCGCGCGAGCGAGATGATAACCTCATCTTTGTGCGTGAGCGTCTACTGCGCACTGAAGAGCAGCTTTCCGCCGTACTCGATCTCTACGCGCGTGTGCGGCGCGGCAAATCGGTGTTTTACGACGAAACGAACCCTCGTGTGAGCGTTCTGCGGCTGTCAGGGATCGTGCAGGTCGCAAAGGGATTCCTACGGGTACGAAATCGCATCTACGAGCAGGTGTTCGACCTGGCATGGGCCCGCAACAACCAGCCCGGAGGTGAGGTGAGGCGGCAGAAGGCAGCGTTCCGCCGCGGTGTTATGCTCGCGACCGCGGTTTGCGTCGCTATACTGCTCATGCTAGGGGTTATGATACGTACTTTCGAATTAAGCCGCCATGCGCTCAGTGCCGCCAGAATTGCAAATGATTCAAAACACACGCTTCAGTTAGAACGTGACCAATCCACAAGGGACCGAGATCTAGCTAACCAGGCGAAAGAGGTGGCCATCCGCGCTCAACAGAATGAAAAGAAACAACATGATCGCGCCGAGTGGGCACGCAAGGAGGCATTCCGGCAGCGGCAGGTCGCGTTGGAAAAGACGAGCGAGGCGGAGCGCCTGCGCCAACAGGCGATAATCGCAAAAAGGGAAGCCACAGCACAGGCACTCCTGTCGGCGGCGCAGGCTAGCCGTTTCAGCGGACGCCCGGGCCAGCAGTTCAAGTCGATAAAGTTGCTTCGCGATGCTATGGCGTTTCATCCCGATGCGACACTCCGCGAGCAGCTCCGCAACGAGGCCATCGCCGACATGGCCCTGCCGACCGACCTCCGGTTGGTCAAACGCTTCCCCAGAACGGCAGATGGAGCC
>JBBQVV010000412.1:0-6256 GCA_038211235.1 Chthonomonadales bacterium
CGATGGACCGCACACTGAAGAGGATCGCTTGCCGCTCGTCGGATCCGCGCATCGCCATGCTCGCTGGAGAGGTTCCGCCAACCTACACGAACGCCCGCGGGTGTCCAGTTACGATTGCATGAGTTTTTCAGCAACCTGTTAAGGCGCGCACCCCGGAAGTGGGCCCTGAATGCGGTAGTGATCCCACGTTGACAGATAGTTCATCTGTCCGACGAGCCCGAGAGCAAATGCGGGCATCGGGCTCCGGTTCCTTTCGGGAAATGACCGCGTGCCCGCGTCTGGCGAACGAGCATGCTCGCCCGCCAGACGAAGGCCATGCTATTGCTGGGCCGCCCGTATCGAGGGCACCGTCCCCGGAGCAAACGAGCGGATGGACCACGCCGGCCGGTATGAATAGCGCCCTGGACAAACCCCGCCCTCGTAAGCACCGCACCAGTGGATTCGCGGTGGGGTCAGCCAACGTCATTGGCCCTCCAATGATCGGTTGGCGTCAACTCGGTCTCGAAGTCGATAGCGTCAGCTGAAAGTGCCCGAAAGAGTCCACTCGTTCCGATAGGGAACGCCACGTCGCCACTGACGACATCTGAGCACTCACTAATGTCGCACTCACACAGTATAAACGTCGTTTACGCTGACCCTCCGCGCCGCTCTACAGCGTACCGCCCACGACTCTTAGGAATGTCTGCCATCCCGCCCCGCAGTCGCGCTTGACTAATTCTTGACGCACAGCCGGGCCACCCACTGCCACCCATACCCGGTATGGTAATCACGATACCAATCGACCTCGGTTCCGTCAGCGCATTCCCCGCCACCACCAGTGTTCGGCACGTATAAGTCGGTGGGAGGCAACACAGGATAAGCCACGGTCAGAATCGCGGAGCCCGTTTGTGTGCCGCAGCTGGCTGAGATGGTTGTAGTCCCAGGACCCGCGTCGTTGGCAGCAAAATGGTTATTTGTATAGTCAACTATCGTTGCCACGCTGGTATTGCTGCTGGCTACCGATACAACAGTGCACTGGGTAGCACCGCCCACAGTGATGGTCGACGCGCTGTTAATACCGATAGTCGCCGGACTCAGTGTGACGGTCAGCCCTTGATAGGAACATGCCGTAGCACCAGCAGATATCTTGCTACCAGATACGCCGCCGATTGCAATGAGACTCATTGACAACTGGTGTGTCGCCTTGGAGACAATCTTATGACTGGTCGTATTGCAGTTCGGCGCTGGATACGAGAAGTTCTGAGACATGCCGTTGGACGAAATACTGGTACTGACGGAAATTGGCGATCCCAGGTTGCCGTTGTCCGTATAAGACACAACTGCCGACTGTTGTCCGAACACGGACGTGAACTGAAAAACGTTTCCGCTTCCGTTGATCCCGATAGAGTGTGACACAGAAATAAAACATCCGTCAAGCGTTCCGTTCTGGAAGCACGTTGGCGCCTCCTCGTCTCCCCGGGTACCATCAAGAGGCACCGGGGGCGCCTTCGGACGACTGACGATTTGTTTCTCGAGATCCAATTGAAATCGTTGCATGAAGCCCCGTCGTTCCAAAATTGCTACGCCGTCTGTCCTTGGGTCTAGGTCTTGATAGAAGTTGTTCGCTGCCAAGGTAGTCTTTAGGCTCGCGACCTCCCCCATTAGCTCGCGTCGGATGTCCGCCTCGCTAGCTGGTACATGCATGGCGGCCGTACTAGTAGGGGCAACGATTCGATCCGCCGTGCATGCGATTAGCGTGCTCGTGATCACGCCGGCCGCCGCCATTCGCATTCTTCGTTTCAACTGATTCATTTCGGTGCTCCCTCAGTAAGTCCTTCCTGTACTTGGTCAAGCAATCCCCGGCGGCGAGGACATCGCACTACAGGTGTGTGCGGTTTTAGATCGGGTCGTGACGGCCTACGCCACGCGCGTTTGTCCCTCGCCGCGGCTACGCGATGCGCAGCCAACCTCACGCGCCAGCATGGGTCATTTGCCTTTGTACGGTCCGCCACTGTGGTCAGCGAGACGCGTAGTCGTTCCGCGCTACGTGTGGCACCACCCTCAGGATGAACACGCGGGACGGGTCATTGCAACACTTCGGGCCGGGGTGTCTCTATCAGTGTTATACGCGAATACCGTGATCATTGAACGCCCGATAGCGGCGGCTCCCGGAAACACAGCATTGGCTGCAATATTGAGTAAGGGCTTTGCTGTGGTTGCCGGCCCATCAGGCGGAATCGTAAACTGAAAGACTTGCGGCGTGACACTGAAGGTCCGAATGAGCATCAGGGCGGAGCCGCACGGGGCCACGGCCATCGCAAATCCAGCAGAGAGCGAAGGCGGAGCGACTACGCGCGTGACCACCCGCCCAGTTTTGCGACTCGTACGGAGCACGCGGATGGTGTCCAGATAGAACGAATCCGAGCCCTTTTCTGCGATCGCCAGCAGTTGGCCATCCGATGTCGTCGCGAGGGCAAGGTGACTTACCATACCGCCGACTCGTTCGGAAGCTACGATGGCACTCGCCCAGTGCCTGCCCTGATCAGTCGATTCAAAGAGCATTACGCGCTGTGTGTCAGAAGCCTGGCGAACAAGTCCGACCACTACTGTATCGCCACGTGTTGCGATCGCCGTTTCCATATTCAAACCGCTGTACGGCAAGTGAGATGCTTCCAACGCTGACCCACTCAAGCGAAGATGTAGCATCCGCGGAGTCGAATCACCGATCCAGACCACGACATGCATAGCCTCTCGTGAGTCGAGCGCGATGTCACCGCTCTCGTCGTTCCAACCCAACCAGCGGGACGTTGCAATCCTCTCTGGTCGGGACCACGAGTCGCCGCTTAGAAGCGCGTGCCAAAGGCTTGTCGGAGGCGCCTGAGTCCAAGCGGACCACGTTCGAGGCGGCAACGCGAACTCTCCCCATACCAGATGAAGTCCCGCGCTTGACGCAACTATCCGTGGATACGCGAACTGGAAATCGCCAGGAGGAAGAGGGAGTTCGCGAAGGGGGACTAGTTCGCCCCTCGTGTCTTGACGAAGACGACCAAGATACGCCGGTCGCGGCAGCAGTGAGTCGCCCTGAATCGGAAATACATTGGCAGCAACGAAAGCCGTATCCGACCGCACGGCAATTGATGGCCACCGAATAAGACTATTTGCTGCCACCCCGTTAAGAGCGATCGGGATTTCATCGCCATGGCCGACGGGGATGGCGTTTATCGGTGGCGGATGCGACCAGCAACCCGTCGTCACCACAAGCGTCACTACCGCAACCGCAACAAGGGCATTAGGCGACCAGCTTGCAGGCATGCCCACGAGGATGGAATTTGGATAAGACTAGTCCCCTCGTCGGGACGCACGTACGGCATCATCATATTGCGCGTGCGTTCTACTTGCAAGTGCAGTCGCGATACCGGTCACGTGGGCCGCGCGCCTTAGCATGCCCTTCTGTCTTGCCTCCCCAATGTTTGCCACTATCTAAGGTGGGTGTCTTGTGGCGCCGTTCCATCTCGACGTTGCGCTGCTGTGGGACGTACCATCATTTGCCACTCATACCTTATGAGTCTGCTACACGGCGTTTCAACATCGTTGGAGCTGAAACGCATCTTACGGGACACGCTCGTGTAGCCCCACGCCATCCCTTGTCTCCGACACGTTGAGCCGAGTCTACAACGGTCAGCGTGCCTCGTAGTGCGCGACGGCAGTCGTCGACTATCGTGGCGTTCTGGACGTCGCGGCGCGGCGCGCGACAACAGGCGAGGTGCTCCGTTGTCACGCTGCACCACGTTTCCAGCCTTAAAGTGCAGCGCGGTAAGGAAAGTCAGCCACCGTATCGTGTTCGCCCCGTCTTAGGATGCTCAACGATACCCAGAGTGAGGCCTATTCGTACAGCGCGCTGATGGCGGCTTCCTCGGAGCATTCTAACAGCACCGCCCTGGTGCTTCCATCGGCGCTCACACTGGCCGGAGCGTCAAGGAACTCAGAGCGGCCCCGAGGGCCTGACCGAGTGCGCCGGGTGCGTGAGGACGACGAGCGGGCACGGGTCAGAACGAGTGCTGAATGGAGAAATGGGGCGAGGAGGGTCAACGATGACGCATTTGCCCGCGCCGCGCCATTACTTTGCTGCTCGTTATTGGCTGGCTTCGGTACACGACTTTCGTCACGCTTCGTTCCGATATCACGCTTGAGTGCGCCGCGCAGTACGGTGTTAGCCGTAGGGTCGTGCATCGCCGATCATGCTCGCCTGTCGATCGTTCAGGCGGGCCGCATGATCACTATAGCGCTTGTGGCACGTGGACAGGACTCGGCACGCTGACATATCCGGGGCTGGAAGGCTGACTGGTTGCGCTGTTTGATGTGCACTCCGATCATGGCTCACGTCAGTTACCATCGTTCATTCCGCCGACACCGTTCAGCCCATGTCCCCTGCCACTGGCTGGCCCACAGGAGCGCTCACTGGCGCTCTGCTGCTCTACGGGCTCTCGAACGCGGCAGACGCGCAGACCTCCACTGCGCAATCGGCGGCTGCCCCGTCTATTCGTCCGTGGATCGATCCCTCGCCACACCAGGTCCGACGGGTCACCGTCGCTCGCGACGTGCAGCTCGAGGTCCTCGACTGGGGTGGGCGCGGGCCGGCCCTCGTCTTCCTGGCGGGGCTCGGGAACACGGGGCACGTCTTCGATACGTTCGCCCCGCGTTTCCGTGACCGCTTCCACGTCTACGCCATCACGCGACGCGGTTTCGGGTACTCGAGCGACGCGGGCGACGGCTACGACGCCGCGACACGTGCCCGCGACATCATCACCGTGCTCGACTCCCTCGGCGTCGAGCGCGCCGTGCTCGCCGGTCACTCCATCGCCGGCGACGAGTTGAGCAAGGTCGGCGCGACATACCCGGCGCGGGTGCGTGCCCTCGTCTATCTCGACGCCTACGACTACGGGCCGGCGCGGCGGGCGGCCGAGCAGGCGGTCCAGCCGCCTGCGGGGCTGATCCCGACGCCGACGGGCGCGGACACCGCATCGCCGGCCGCGTTGACGGCCTTCTGGAGTCGCACGGTCGTGGGCGCGCCGGGGCCCGAGGCGGAGGTGCGTGCCTTGTTGAACTTCGGTCCCGACGGACTGCCGACGGGGCCCCGCGGGCGGAATGGCGGGAGGACGGCGGACGGCACCGAAGCGGCAGACTTCCGACGGATCCGGGCACCGGTGCTCGGCCTGTTCGCCACGTCACCCGGTGGCCCGGCGGAGCTCTTCCGGACCACGAACTACGCGAGGCTGGACAGCGTCACGCGCGCCGAGGCGGATCGCTACTTCGCGGCCATCGACGCGCGGCGGAAGGCCTTTCGTGATCGTTTCCGCGTCGAGGTCGCGCACAGCTCCGTCGTCGAGCTGCCAGGCGCTGGACACTTCGTGTTCCTCACACAGCCTGAGTAGGTCGAGCGGGCGATGCGCGCGTTCCTCGCGGGTACGCCTGTCCCGTCGAAACGGGATCGCCGCCACCTCGGATCAGCTTTGCACGCTCCTTCGGATGCCAACTACCGGGATGGGACGTTCGAAGCACGGCGAAGCGTCATGTAACGTGAAGGTCGTTGCCAAACAGCAAGAGGCCCAGTTTCCTCGCAACGGCCTGCGAGGCGCCATTCTGCCACGAGGTGCTGTACAGCGGTAGCCGCCCAGCCTCGCGAACGGCGCGGCCCCATGCGCTCACCGCCGCAGCCGCATGTCCGTGTCCTCGGTGAGGGGCAGCGGTCTCGACGCCGGCCTCGTGGGCTGTCTTCGTTCGCCGCACGCTGCAACACACCGCCACCGCGCGTTCCTCCAGCACGAGCGCGATCATTGGCTGACACCGCGGCACATCCGCCGTCCATTCATCAAGCAGGGGTCGCAGAAGTTCGCGATTGTCCTCGTCAATCCGAATTGCGTCGGGACCGGGCGGAACATCCTCGGAACAGAGGAAGGCTGGGCCGAGCCACGTTTTCTCTATTGGCCTGGACCGAGCGAGAATGGAGAGGAACGGGCTCGGGCCGAGCGCCCGATCGAGAACATCCGGGACGGACTCCACACTCAGCGCAGCTTGCGTCAACTCCTCGCGCGTGGCTTGATCCACATCAGCGCGAAATTGGAGGAGTGGTCCCGCAGCAGTCATGCCGAGAAAGAAGCGTGGAGCGAGATCGCCGGCAGGCTCATTGGCGCAAATGAGGTCCCCGCTCAGATCGAGCGTGAACAGCGCGCCGACATGAGCGTGCATCAGTTCACGAGGATCCACGATCGACTCTCCG
>JBBQVV010000413.1:0-6255 GCA_038211235.1 Chthonomonadales bacterium
ATAGCTTCATTATGGTAAAGCCGACGGGAGCCGCGCTGAACGCAAAGGTCGGCGCCTGGACCGACGTTGAGATGAAGCATGCGGTGGATCACTGGCGGCGGCAGTATCGCGGCGAACCCCAGGTGAAGGACGACACCGCGATTACACGCGAGGACATTGCGCATAGCAACCTGGTGCTGTGGGGCGACCCATCCAGCAACACGATCTTGAAGCGAATTGTAGCCCGTCTGCCGATCCGCTGGGATGCGACGGGCGTCCACGCCGGAACGGAGGTCTTCGCGGCGGACCACCATGTTCCGGTCCTGGTCTACCCCAATCCATTGAATCGCTCCCGGTACGTCGTGATCAACAGCGGGTTCACGTTCCGCGAATACGACTATCTGAACAACGCTCGCCAGAATGCGAAGCTTCCCGATTGGGCCGTCGTCGACATCGGCACGCCGCCGTCTTCACGCTGGCCGGGAGCCGTGGTTGATGCGGGGTTCTTCAACGAGGAGTGGCAATGGACGGCGGATCGAGGTAAGTAACGATGGCGGTGATGAGCCTATTAATCTCCCTTCTCCCGGCGTGAGAAGGGCCGGGGATGAGGGCGCATCTCCTCCTCTTCACTGTGAGCGAATTAAGGAAGGGGCCGGGGGATCAGGTACGAGCGATGCGATTGGAACGGAGAAGAGCATGAGTTGGCGTGTGCTGGTCACTGCACGAGCGTTCTGGGTTAGCGGTCAGGCGGCGGAGGCTGCTCTAGCAGCGGCGGGATGCGAGGTCGTGCGATCCTCGCGGGCCGGCCCACTCGCGGAAGACGATCTGATATCGGCTCTCCTCGGCTGCCACGCCGTGATCGGCTCCAGCGACCCCTATACTCGGCGCGTGTTCGCCGCCAGCCCTGACCTCAAGATCGTGGCGCGATGCGGCGTCGGCACGGACTCCGTGGACATGGCGGCAGCTGCGGAGGCGGGAATCGTCGCGACGAACACGCCGGGTGCGATGTCGGAGGCCGTGGCGGATTTTGCATTTGGATTGATGCTCTGCATCGCCCGCAGGCTGCACGAGGGTGATGCGCTGATGCGGTCCGGCGGATGGGACGAGTTCCGGGGCAGCAGCGTATATGGCAAGACACTGGGCCTCGTGGGAGTTGGCCGGATCGGGCGGGCGGTTGCGGAGCGCGCGAAGGGGTTCCGGATGCGCGTTCTGGCCTGCGATCCGGAGCTTAACGGATCCGACGCCGCCGGCTTGGAGCTCGCCGACCTGGAGACACTTCTTCGCGAGAGCGACTACGTATCCGTTCACGCGCCCGCGACGCCATCGACGCTCGGCATGTTCAACGCGGCAAGGTTTCGACAGATGAAGCCCACCGCGTATTTCATTAACACGGCGCGCGGGGCACTGGTGAATGAGAGTGACCTGATCGCGGCGCTGGAGAGTGAAACGATCGCGGGCGCGGCGCTTGATGTCTATGCGAAAGAGCCGCTTCCGACGGATCACCCTCTTCGCCGAGCGCCGCGATGCCTGCTGCAACCGCACAACGCCTTTAACGCGCTCGAATCGACTCAGGAGATGAGCCGCCAATCGGCGGAGACGGTGATCGACCTCCTTCAGGGGCGGCGACCGGATAATGTATGCAACCCGGCCGTCTGGGACTCGCTGCAGCTCAGGACAAAGATCAACTGACGGTAGGCCGTGGGCGTCGGGTGGCAGTTACTTCCGACTGCGACCCACCTTCATCCTGCAGTCGTTCGAAGGAGATGATCGTGAGAAACAATACGGTTAAAGCCGCACTCCGCGCCGGCAAGGCACAGGTGGGTACCTGGCTTTCGCTTGGCAGTCCCCTTGCCGCGAGGTATATGGCGCAGGTCGGGTTCGACTGGCTGAACGTGGACATCGAGCACTCGGCCACGGGATGGGACCAGGCGGCGCTGATGTTCGGCGCGATCGCCGATGCCGGAGGAGTGCCGCTGGCGCGAGTTCCAACGATCAGCCTTGAAAACGCGAAGCGAGCCCTCGACAACGGAGCGTTCGGCATTGTCTTTCCCATGTGCTGTTCGGTCGCAGAGGCCCGCAGCGCGGTTAGCTACTGCAAATACCCTCCAATCGGCGAGAGAAGCGTGGGCGGCAACCTGCACGCACTGAACTTCCGCTGCTCTCCCGGAGAGTACTACGCGAGGGCGAATGATGAGATCCTCGTAATCGTTCAGGCGGAGCACGTGACCGCGGTCGAGAACGCCGACGCCATTTTCTCGGTACCGGGCATCGACGCGGTCTTCGTGGGTCCGAACGACCTGCTGTCGTCCATGCACAAGACGCCGTCGATGGACAGCGACGATCCGCAGTTTGTCGAGGCGCTGCGCCACATCCGCGAGACGGCCCACAAGCACGGTGTCGCGCCGGGGATACATGTGGCAAACGCCGAAGCGGCACGAAAGCGAATCGATGAAGGCTGGCAGTTCATCGCGGTCAGCAGCGAGCTCGGATTCATGCAGCAGGCCGGGCAATGCGTTGTCTCCTCGATTATCGGCGGGGCGGGCCAGAACGCAGTGGCGCGGTATTAGTGCATATTCATATGAGCTGTTGTGCAGCTGTCAGGTTCACCCTACCCTCTCCCTGGATTCCCTCGCAAGCCCATACGGGTCTAGGGCCATACAGTCCCTACGGCCCTACGGCCGCCCGCTCCGGAGGGCGGATCCGTCCCTACGGACGCCCGTATGGGCGCTGCCGAGGACACGTACGTGACTCGGCGGGAGAGGGTGCAAGTGCGCACGCCTGTGCACACGAAGTTTTGTGGATTTGCAGTCGTGCGTGTTGGAGATGCGTAATAACGTGTGAGTGGCGAGCCTGTAGGAACGAGCTGACGGAAATTCGCCGATAGCTCCAGGATGGTGAAGCCTTTGCGGATGGCGGACGAAACACGATGAGGGCGTTTGTCAGCCGAGAGTTGCCGGAGGAAGCACTCAAGATCGCGCGCGAAGCGGGAGACATCGAAGTTTGGCAGGGCTACGAACCGCCGGACCTGGCCGAGCTAGCCGCTCGAATCGAGAACTGCGACGGCCTGCTTTGCCTGTTGACGGACCGAATAGACGAGGCCCTGCTAGATGCTGCGCCGAACCTTCGCGTGGTCAGCCAGATGGCAGTGGGATACGACAACATCGACGTGGCCGCCTGTACACGCCGCGGAATCGTCGTGGGCAACACGCCCGGCGTGCTAACGGAGACGACTGCCGATCTGGCATTTGCATTGCTCCTGATGACGGCGCGAAGATTGGGCGATGCGGAGCGACGGCTGCGGGCCGGTGAGTGGACGACCTGGTCGCCGATGGAGTTCACCGGGCCGGACGTAAATGGCGCAACAATTGGTATTGTGGGCCTGGGTCGAATCGGCTCGGAGATGGCGAAACGGGCCTCCGGATTCCAAATGCGCGTGCTTTACACCAGCAGGCGACGGAATGAGGCCGCTGAGCGCGAACTTGGAATAGAGTGGACCACATTCGACGACCTGCTCGCCGAGAGCGATTTTGTGTCGCTCCATACTCCGCTCACTCCGGAGACGCGCCACAGCGTTGGCGCCGCGGAGTTGGCGAAGATGAAGTCCACAGCAATTCTGATCAACACGGCTCGCGGAGCGGTCCTCGATCAGGACGCGCTGGTTGAGGCCCTGCGCGAGGGCCGAATTGGCGGCGCTGGGCTCGACGTCTTCGAGACGGAACCGCTTCCACTCAACGATCCTCTTCTGACGCTCCCGAACGTCGTCCTCCTGCCGCATGTCGGGTCCGCGTCGATTGCGACTCGTACCAGGATGGCGGTCCTCGCCGCCGAGAACCTGTCGGCGGGCCTTAGCGGGCAGCCGCTTCCCAACCCCGTCAATCCAGGCGTGACTGTAGCGCGCCACGGCGCGTAGGCAAAGAAACCGCGCACGCACATGACCACGCTCGATGCCGGCTGTTCTCTACCTCTATCATTTGCTTGATCGGGAGTTGCGGGTCAGTTCGATCGTCGTGTCGAATCGGGTCGAAGCAGTTCATCGGGATGACCGTCGGCCGACGTGTTCGCAGCGCGAAGCAGTTCGTGAGGCGACGCGCCCGGCAGGTTCGATCCTCGGAGCAGTACGTCGTCGGATTGCACGGCCGGATTCGGTTCATACGGACGGGGACAGTAGATGAGCGTGAGCGATCGCTCCTTGGAAGTGCAGAAAAGCCAGCCGCCGAATGCGTAGCAGACGACGACGCCACTGATCAGGCACCAGGCGGCCTCAATCATGGACGACTTTGGAATCAGGATAGCGATCAGCAACAACAGGCCGCCGATCCCCTGCGCGACGAACGCGCCGAACAGGGCGAGAATTTCAGCCGTTGCTTTCTTCCACAGATACTGCCGGTGTAATCGCGCTCTATCCGGGATCGGATCCGGTTGATTGCCGTTCATCCGTCACTGCCTCCGACCGACCGCCGGGGCGGCGGTACTCGATCGATCCTATTCACGTCTGCGTTCGGCGATCGCCTCGCCCGCCTTACTAGACTCGTAACCGCTCCGCTAGGGACTCGCTCCCATCATCATAGATCGGTGGCGAAGCGATAGCAGGTGACCCGAGCGATCCCTCTACAGTTTTCCTCGGTCAGTTTACCACTCCAGCGGACAGAATACAAACGCTCTCTTCGTCACGAGACGCGGTGCCAAACCGGCGGGTGAATGGAACGGATCTCGGCCCCGTACGTCAGATCGCGACGCGAGCGACGTGCTCCATCGGCGCCTCAGCCTCACTACAGACCGCCGACTCCTCAAACAGCATTCCTTGCCCGTGAATATTCGAAATGAACCGGTATGAGGAGCCTGGCAATACGTCCGTCGTGCTGTTGAAATCGCCAATTCCGCTTGAGAGATAGGCGATCTCGAACCGGCGCATCTCGACCGCGTCTTCGCCTTCATCCACGAGCATACACAGCCCGTCAACTGGAATCGGCTCCCCGTCGCTGTCCACGGAGCCTGTAAAGACATTGTCCACTTTGAAGATCTGAGCCCCTCGCGGAAGCAATAGCTCAAAACACCTGTGCTCGTCCGCTACGGGGAGGCGAACGACTCGGATTACTTTACCCATGTTAGTTTGTCCTTGGCTTCGGTGAACTGGATCTCGCTGGTGAACGCCCTACATAATGAGGCCGCGTTCCAACCGCTCGATGCAAGTTAATACCGGAAAACCGTCAGGAAGTTTCCACTCGTGTCTTGACCGCTCGACCTGTTGTGTTAGAGCCACTCCACTTCCCAATTCGGTTTTCGCCTCGAGCAAGGCCACATAGACTGCTTAATATTCCGTTGATGCTACTCCGCCCCAGTTACCCGGATGGCACGTCGCGGGCGCCGGCGACTTCAACAGCGACGGACAGCCGGAACTGATACTTCAGAATCTGGCACTCAACCAGCTGTCTCTAGGATACGTCTCCGGAGCGACACTCCTTAGCTATCAGCCGATGGGAACTCTCGTCCCGGGCTGGCAGGTCGCCGGACCTCGGTAACCTCGCCATAAACTGGCCGCGGCTCTGCTTGGTAGAGCCGCGGACTCCCCCGATAAGCACTTCCCTCGCGGAGGCCCTGACGGCGACTTCAGCTGCCTGCTGAGGTCGCCCTTCTTTTGGCTTCGTTTCCGCTCACACGATCTACGACTAGGGTTTGCGGATCTCGCCACAAATCCACTCCACGCCCTGCGATACTTAGCGTCGCATGGATCGTCTCACTTGATGTGTGGCGAGTGATGCCGCCGCTAAGCGCGGCGCCTGCGAAATACTTCTCCTTGCTGCGCGGTTCAACGCGGAAGGCGACATCGCGCGCTCACAAAACTACCAATGTGGCCAGGGTGTTCTCAACTAACGTTTGCAGGTCTTCGTAATGCCCCCTCTTCCGAATCCCGTCGCGACTATTCGTCAAGTTTCCAGAATGAATGAACGGAGTGTTGCCCGATGATACTGTCGGTGTATTGTCGCCGTATCGCACTGACCGCCGGAGTCGCGGGAACCATTGGCGCCGCGCTGTCTGGTTGCGGTGGAGGCGGCGGCTCCTCCAATGTGAACGTCTCAGCGACCGGCTCCGGTGGCCTTCCCGCATCCGGCGCCACCCCGTTCGTCAACACGGCAAACGCCGGCCGGTCCGCCTGCCTGCCGAACGCGCATGTGAATGGGCGAGCGCGCTGGACGGTGCTGGTATATATGAACGCGGCCAGCAACGTTAATTCGGTCAGCCCGCCAGACGGCCCAGTTCTTAGAGTTCATCGAATAC
>JBBQVV010000414.1:0-6243 GCA_038211235.1 Chthonomonadales bacterium
GTTAATCTCACCATTGGCAAGGACTTTGAGGTCGTTGTGGTCAGTCTGGATCCTCGCGAAACGCCAGATCTGGCGGCGATCAAAAAGCGCGACTATCTTCACGATTACGATCGGGCTGGGGCGGCCGCCGGTCTCCACTGCCTGACAGGTTCCAAGGAATCGATACAGCGCCTTGCTGACGGAGTCGGCTTTCGCTTCTTCTATGACCAGAGATCCGGATCGCCGGTCCACTCTACCGGGCTGATGATCTGCACCCCGCGAGGTAAGCTATCGCGCTACCTTCTCGGCGTGGACTACGCGCCGCGTGATCTCAATCTTGCGCTGGTCGAGGCAGGAGAGAACCGCATCGGTTCGTTCTCGGAGAAGTTCGCGCTTCTCTGTTCGCAGTACGATATCAGGTCGGGAAAGTATACCGTCGCTGTAGTCCGCCTGCTGCAGGTCGCAGGCTGTGGGACCGTGCTCCTGCTCGCGAGCTACATCGGCTCCATGCTCTACCTCGAGCGTAACCGTAAGATCCACCAGGTTGGCGTCGAGCCTGCGGAGATCATTCATGAATAACTTTCCGATATGGCCGGAACAGGCATCGACGTTCGCCACGGAAGTAGACAATATCTCGTTCGTCTTGATCGGACTGACCGTGTTCTTTACGGTCGCTGTCATGCTTGCACTTATCTTTTTTGCAATCCGCTATCGCCGCGGAGCGAAAGTGGATCGATCCAATCCTGTCCACACGTCGCACACGCTGGAACTCGCTTGGTCCGTTCCGCCACTGATCATCGCGTTGGGAGTCTTTACGTGGGCTGTGATTCCGTTCGCGAGCGTCTATAATCCCCCGAAGGATGCGGATGAGATCTACGTCGTCGGTAAACGCTGGATGTGGCATCTTCAGCACGCCGACAGCGGGATTCGCGAAAACAACGAGCTGCATGTACCAATCGATCGACCAACGAAACTCACTCTGATTTCGCAGGACGTGATTCACGGGTTTTACGTTCCGGAGTTCCGTGTAAAGCGCGACGCCATTCCAGGCTACTACACGACATGCTGGTTCCAGCCGACGAAGGTTGGCAAGTATTTTCTATTCTGCACGGAATACTGTGGCACGAACCATTCACAGATGGGCGGATGGGTCTATGTGCTTTCACGGGCGGACTACACGCGGTGGGAAGGCGACAAGGGCAGGAAGAGCGGCGCCGTGGAGACGATACAGGAGTCACCGACAGAACAGGGTCAGTCTCTATACCGGCAGTACGCCTGCGGAAACTGCCACACCGCCTCCGACACGTCACGGGCGCCGTCCCTTGTGGGAATATACGGCAAATCGCGAACTCTAGCGGACAGCAGCACGGTCGTAGCAGATCGCAACTACCTGCGCAAGTCGATCATCAATCCGGACGCCACGCTATTGAAGGGATATGGCGCGGTAACGCGCATGCCAAGCTATAAGGATCTGAGCGAAGACGATATCAACCAGTTGATCGCGTACATTCAATCTCTGGGCGCAAGCGGCTCTGGAGTTAATGTGCCGGCAGGCAGCCCTAGCTCCGCTCCGGCGAGCCGGCAGCACCGGACGACGATCATAAGGAATTCACGATGAGCGCATCTGCCTTGAAGCCTGGAGCGCTGCGCGAACTCTCGGGCGCGCAGCGACCGAACTATCTAAACTGGAGCTTCGCGGTCAAGGACTGGCTGCTCACGCTGGATCACAAGCGGATCGGCATCCTCTACCTCGTGTCGATCACGATCATGTTCGCATTTGGTGGGTGGGCAGCGGCGATGATCCGCCTGGAACTGACATCACCGCACGGGCACATCCTTGAGAACGACACTTACAACAAGATCTTCACCATGCACGGCGTTATCATGGTGTTCTTCTTCCTTGTACCCTCCATTCCGGCCACGCTCGGCAACTTTGTATTGCCGCTCATGGTCGGAGCGCGTGATCTGGCGTTTCCCAAGCTGAACCTGCTAAGCTGGTATCTATATACCATTGGCGCCGCGCTCACGCTGTACGCGATCTTTTCAGGCGGCGTCGATACCGGGTGGACGTTCTATACGCCTTACAGCAGCGTGTATAGCAACTCCAACGTGGTCTTGACGCTCGTCGGCGTGTTTATCGCGGGCTTTTCTTCGATCTTGACCGGCATCAACTTCATCGTGACCGTCCACAAGATGCGCGCCCCCGGCTTGACCTGGTTCCGCCTGCCACTGTTCATCTGGGCGCACTATGCGGTCAGCGTCGTCATCGTCTTGGGGACGCCAGTCGTCGCGATAACGCTTCTGCTGGTAGTCGCCGAACGCGTCTGGAACATAGGAATCTTCAACCCGGCGAACGGCGGTGATCCGATCCTGTTCCAGCACCTTTTTTGGTTCTACTCCCATCCCGCTGTCTACATTATGATCCTGCCGTCGTTCGGCGTGATCAGTGAAGTGATTGCCTGCTTCTCCCGAAAGCGCGTTTTCGGGTATAGCTTCGTCGCCTTCTCAAGTATTGCGATCGCGGTATTCGGGTTTCTGGTGTGGGGCCACCACATGTTCATTACCGGACAGTCGATGTATACCGGTATCGTTTTCTCCCTGATGAGTTTCATGGTGGCCATCCCGTCCGCGATTAAGGTGTTCAACTGGACTGCGACAGTATACAAGGGTAACGTATGGATGACCGCCCCGATGCTCTACGCTATGGGCTTCATCGGACTCTTCACCGTCGGAGGGCTTACGGGGCTGTTCCTGGCTTCGCTTGCCGTCGACGTGCACCTGAATATGACCTACTTCGTTGTGGCGCATTTCCACTATGTAATGGTGGGCGGAGCGATGATGGGGTACTTTGCCGGGCTCCATTTCTGGTGGCCAAAAATGACGGGAAGGATGTATCCGGAGTTCTGGGCCAAGCTCTCGGCGGGTATTACGTTCATAGGGTTCAACCTGACATTCTTTCCCCAGTTCATCGTGGGTTACCTGGGCATGCCGCGCCGTTACCACAACTATCCGTCTGAGTTCCAGGTGTGGCACATCATGTCTTCCGCGGGCGCAAGCGTGCTCGCAGCGGGCGTTCTAATCCCGGCGGTTTATTTCCTATGGTCGTTGAAATACGGGCCCAAGGCGGGCATGAACCCATGGGGCGCGAGCGGTCTCGAGTGGATGACGCAGTCTCCACCGATCAAAGACAACTTCGATGAGCCGCCTGTCGTGACATGGGAGGCATATAACTACGACGAAATGACCGAATCCGAGGCGCAGCGTGATCGGGAAGGCATGCCGGGCGCCGAAGCAGCGGCCAGTCAAGAGGCGCGTAGGGATCTGGAGCAGGCGCAGGACGCCTCCGTGCCATCGGAGCAGTTACGCAATGAATAGGCCGTTTCCCACAGGCGGCGTACGTGATTGTCAGGGTCCCTCAGGAGATTGCGTATCATGAGCGTTGAAGTCGCGCCCGTCGTCCATGGACACGGTCACCACGAGGATCTGGCGCACCAGTTCGAACAGATTGACCAGCAGAATGAGTCCTACATCGTTGGAATGTGGACCTTCCTGGTGACCGAAATCATGTTCTTTGGCGCTCTGTTCCTCTGCTACACGGTCTATCGCCGAGAGGCGCCGGGCGTGTTTTTCGAAATCTCCCGCCACCATCTCAATGTCTTGTTCGGCGGCATCAATACCGTCTTCCTCCTCACCAGCAGTTTTACGATGGCGATGGCCGTATACAATGCACAGCAAAAGAACAGAAAGCTGCAGCTTGTTTTTCTCTTTCTGACGATACTGCTATCGGCCCTCTTCCTGGTAGTCAAGGGATTCGAATGGACTGAGAAGTTTCAGGAGCACCACGTGATGGGTCCGGGGTTCCACTATGGAGCCCCGGCGCCGTCACCTAATGTGCCCGCCATGGCGACCGGCAAGGATGTGGGATACGAGTTTCCGGTTCACGATTATCAGGCCCAGATGTACTTTAGCCTCTACTTCGGAATGACCGGTCTGCATGCTGTTCACGTCATCATCGGGATTATCGTCATGGGAGTGCTCTGGGTGATGATCTACCGGCGGCATCCGGCTGTGAACTACTACATGCCGGTGGAGATGACGGGGCTCTACTGGCATTTCGTGGATATTGTCTGGATATTCCTGTTCCCGCTGTTTTACCTGATCCCACATCCCTGATACGGAGACTGATCCATGGAATCGACGACGCATGCGTCGGCTGGTCACGAACAACACGCGACCCCGTCCGTCTACCTTAAGACCTATATCTTCCTTGTCGTGATGATGGGACTCACTATCGCCATATCGCGGGTACAGTTGGGACCGTTCAATAACGTCGCGGCATTGTCGATAGCGGTTGCAAAGGCCACGGCGGTCGTGCTTCTATTCATGCAGGTAAAGTACAGCACGAGGTTGACCTGGGTGTGGGCGGCAGTCGGGTTTATCTGGCTCTCTCTCATGTTTGGAATTCTCGGTGACTACTTTACAAGGGCCGTCCTAGCGGCTAGTGGCTGGACCAAATAGACGTTGCATCGGAATTCTCGTCAGCTAAACGCCCTCCGTGACCACGATCACGGAGGGCGTTAATCTTGCGAGCTGCCCTCACAGGGAACCCATTTTGGATGACGAACTACTACCGGTCACTAAATGCCGGAGGGACTTGCATCTGCGGGACCGCAAGCGTTCGGACTAGCGAGGCGAGCATCTGCTCTTTGTAAACGGAGTTAAGGGCGAGCGCTGCCTGCGTCTGCGCGTATCCAAACGGAATGCCTATGTCGTGCCTTACGCCGACAACTTCCGCCGCCAGATAGCGTTGTCCGGAGGCCCTGAGCCGCTCCTGAGCGCTGGTAAACTGGAACTCGTCCTTCTCGCGCAAGTTGTTATCGATCGCATACTGGAGGCAATCGAAAACGGCCGGATTCAGGATGTGCATTCCGAAGAAGCAGAGGTAGACTCCATAGAGCAGCCCGGCCTGACGTAGGTGCTGTTCCGCGTACTCCACCGCCGGCTTCTCGACGATCGTCTCCACGTCGAAGACTGGCGGATGTTCGGAGATCCGCTTGCCGCGGACCGTACCGAAAAGATGAAGTAGTTCCATCGGCGTCTGCTGGACAGCGGAGATGCTGGCTCCGTAGGTCTCGTAGACATCCAGCAGTTGACGCGCGCACCTCCGGCGCTCTCCCGACGTGTAGATGTGGTCGCCCAACATCAGCAGGAAGGGTTCGTCACCTACAAAGTCTCTGGACCGCCACACGGCGTGCCCATACCCTTCGGGCGATTCCTGTACGGCGAACGTGACTCGCGCGGCGATCTGCTGTATTCTCGCCGATTGAAGCAGCGCCCAGTCTTTGCCCTTGAACAGTTTTAACTCCTCGGCCGTCAACGGCGCAAAGTGCTGCTCGATCTGCGCACGATTGTGTGGATTGACAACGAGGCATACCTCTTCGATACCGCTCTCGAGCGCCTCTTCGATGATGATCTGAATCGCGGGCTTGCAGATGCCGTCGATATCCATGATTGGCAGCATCTCTTTTTGGATTGTCGTCGTCGATGGGTACATTCGCGTACCCCGTCCCGCAGCCGTAATAACTGCCTTGCGCACCCTGCCCATTTCAACCTCCTCTGCTGCGGACCAATATGACTGGAAAATCGGTTTGGAATCAACCTCTAAGAATCTGCCTCGCTCCGAATGCAACCGCGCCTGGTGAGCTTCCCCGATGTAACCTCGGCCGCAGCCCTGTGAGCCGCTCATAGTTGACACAGGCCTCGGTTATTGCGGTTTCCGCTGCCGGCGAATTTGCATCGAACAGAACGGCGACAGTGCCTCCGGCGCCCCCTCCGGTGATCTTCGCACCGTATAGGCCCCGATCCGTGCCTCGTTCCCGGACCAGCTCGACCATAAGGTCGGTCTCAGGTGAGCCAAGGCCTAGACGCTCGCCATACGACAAATGCGACCCGTACATCAGTCGCCCAGCACGTTCGAGCAGATCGACTCTTTCGTTCGTGAACCACGTGTCCCCGGCTTCCCCGGCCTGTTCGCGCTCGCGATGCCGCAGCTCCGCGAATTGCATTAGGCCCGCGAACTCGTGGACGCGGTGGTTCTCATGAATTGGGTGTTCGGCGCACGCGCGGGGACGATACGTCGTCTCGGCGTCAACCCACGTCACGGTATCGGGCAACAGGCCGTAGTGGTCACTGTAGTCTCGCCCGGAGATCTCCTCGGGTATCAGGTCGCGGTACTCGGCGAACTCAGCGGGGCTCATCCTGCAA
>JBBQVV010000415.1:0-6228 GCA_038211235.1 Chthonomonadales bacterium
GACCGGCCGGCGGTCATCCTCACACCAGATGCACTATGGGTGTGGAATGGCTCTACGTTCTCACGTCGTCCCGCAGCATCACCGATGCCGATCCTCGGTGCAACACGCATGGCTGACGGGTCTGAGCGGGTGCTCCTTGCGCCAACGTCGGCCAGCATTCTCGCGTACAAGGTGAACCCGGCCTCCGTCAGGAACGGCGACTGGCTGATCGACCCCATACCGGCGCCGAGTCCGCCGCAAGATGTGTGGGGCGATATGCATACGACTCCGGAGTTCCTGATCGCGATCGGCGTGCCCGATGCGCTGGCGGCCGGCGGCTTGCTGGGAATCTGGCGCATCGACAAGTTCAGCGCCTACTATATCTACCAGTTGGACCGAGACTTTGACATCGGACCTGACCCAAAGAATCCCGGCAAGCCGAAGATAACCTATAATAACGTCTATTACGTGACTGTACGAGATCGAAACGGCGTCAAGGTCTGGACGACGCCCAGACTGCCTGGAGACGGCTACGATATCGTGCTGGACGATCCCAGGGGCGGCGGCAAAGGACGTACCCTCGCCTATTTCGCAATGGACTGAAGCCGACTGGCGGGACTAGCTTTGCCGCAGCGCAAGGAACTCCGAAATGGCCTCCGTCCACGGCCGAAGGTTATCTCGACCTTGAAGCTCAAGCGCGAAGTGTCGAAGTACCGAATAGGCAGGTCTTTTCGTCGGCGAGGGCCACTTCTCGGCAGGCATCGGGTGAACCACCACATTCTCAACGCCGGCAAGTTCCAGAGTTGCCTTCGCGAATTCGTACCAGGAACACGAGCCTGAATTGGTCACGTGGTAAGTTCCATACAGCGTCGAATGCAGCAGTTTGATGATCGCTTCCGCCAGATCGCGCGTGTGCGTGGGGCACCCGACTTGATCCACGACCACGGAAAGCTCCGATCTCGTCTTTGCAAGCTCCAGCATCTTCGCAGGGAAACTTGGTCCATGGACGCCGAACAGCCAGGCGGTTCGAGCGATAAAGTGCTGCCGGCAGAGCTGTCGAACAAACTGCTCGCCGGCTAGCTTTGATGCACCGTAGTGACTCAGCGGATTCGGAGCGTCGAACTCGGTATATGGCTCCCCTTTCGCGCCGTCGAATACAAAATCCGTACTGATATAGACAAGAGTGATGTGATGGGAGCCGCAGACCGCCGCGAGGTTCCAGGTCCCCAAAGCGTTTATCCGATACGCCAGGTCCGGGTTACGCTCGCAGCCGTCGACATCGGTATAGGCGGCGCAATGAACCACCGCATCGGGCTGCTGGCCGAGCAGACAGCGCGATACCGCATGAGTATCCGTGATATCGAGCGCCTCCCACGGAGCGACGGTCGAATCCTCGCGCTCGCCGATATCCGTCCGAATCACTTCGTGTCCGTCGGCTTCGATCATGTTGCAGAGGTCGATACCCAGCATCCCGTTCGCGCCCGTCACTAATACGCGCATACGCTACACCCTTTTCGTCCTGAAACCGACTCAGCCACCCGACTCCCGATATGTGTCCCAACCGCAAAATGTAAGAAACCTGGATGGTACAAGATGACGGTTTGGCATGGGGAAACCTTGTCGTCGTAGGCTACCTATGCTGGGCTCTGACAACGCGACCTGCTATCCCACGCGAATAAGTGGGAGGCCCGGCTTGTCTACCAGGAACAAGATCACGACACACACAAACCACAGTACGATGGAGAGCTGGAGCATCCGGTCCTTCCGCAGCGCTTCATCCGGCGCGCCACCCCATCCTCGTTGATATACAAGGTAGAGATATCGGCACAGACCGTAGATCACGAACGGCACGGTAATCCATAGATGGGGGTGCAGTTTGGCGGTGTCCGACTCGATGGTATATACGGAATAGCAGACGATGGTAACGCCGGCAACAACGTTGATCATCTGATCGAGAAACGGCAGGCTGTACTCGTTCAGGATTTCCCGATGCTTCCCAGCATCCGATCCGAGCTTGACGAGCTCCTGCCTTCGCTTACCAAACCCCAGAAACAGGGCCAGTTGGAGTGTGCACAGCAGCAGCCATTGGGAGATATGGACGTGGATAACCATAGCGCCCGCTACGGTCCGAAGTACGAATCCCGCCGCAATAGTAAATACATCCAGTAGAACCATCCGCTTCAATACCAGGCAGTACGCGATCTGCATCACGAAGTAGGTGGATACGACGATCCCAAAAGAGACGTCTAGCAGGAAGCTCGCACTCAAGCTTGCAGCGGCGAGGACACCCATCCCCACCCACGCTATCGGAATCGGCAGCGCACCGGACGCGATTGGTCTGTTGCACTTCTCAGGATGATTTCTGTCCTGTTCAACGTCGAGAATATCGTTCAAAAGATAGACGCTTCCGGCTACGAGCGTGAACAGCAGGAAGGCGAGCACGGTGAGCACGAAGTTGCGCGGGCCCTTGACCGGATCGGTCAGGTGACCGGCAAAGACGAGCGCGGCGAAGACGAAGAGATTCTTAAGCGCCTGCTTCGGTCGGATTGCGCCCGCTAGCCCCTTGA
This sequence comes from Chthonomonadales bacterium, assembly GCA_038211235.1. GTDB lineage: Bacteria > Armatimonadota > Chthonomonadetes > Chthonomonadales > Chthonomonadaceae > DATGJU01. Next base: position 2,547 of record JBBQVV010000415.1, read on the forward strand.
TGACTCCGAGCAGACTTCGGTCCCGCGCGACGTTGACTGCGCCGGCGCGGCTCCGGGCTCCGGTGTCCGGTCGAAACGGCGGTGTCTCAGTATCCATTCATCCTCGCGCTCCCACGACCGACCCGATTCGCTCCGCGAGTGACGTCGTGGAGTAACCGTCTTCGAACGGAACCGTCACGACTCTGCCTCCGTTGCGGACGACAATCTCTGCTTCCGGAAGGAGTGCAAGGTGATAGTCTCCTCCCTTCGCATGAATCGCCGGTCGCACGACGTCGAGTACCGCTTCGGGGGTCGGTTCTTCAAATAGCGTTACGAAATCGACGCATGCCAGCGCCGCAAGCATTTCCATGCGCTCTGCCTCGGGCACGAACGGGCGGCCAGGGCCTTTCAGATGGCGCGTACAGGCATCGGAGTTCACCGCGACTACGAGACAGTCTCCCAAACGCCGAGCGGCCCGGAGATAGCGAACATGTCCGACGTGAAGCACGTCGAAGACGCCGTTCGTCGAAACGATGGTCTTGCCGGCTGCTCGGAGTGGTTTGAGCGCAACCGAGAGTGACTCCCAGCCGCGCAGAATCGTTGCCATGCTGCGCTCCTTGACACACCAGAGGCTGCCCGAATCCGCTTGCTCCGAAACGACATTCACGCCGCTCCATCCGCGAACGATTCGCTGCTAAAGATCCTCGCCCAGATATCGACCGTAGAAGCGCTGGACGAATGCCTGGTAGTCCGGTGTCGCGGTGATCTCGCGCCACCATGATTGATTGTCAACGTACCAGCGAACCGTGCGCTCAAGCGCCTCATCAAAAGCATATGCCGGCTTCCATCCGATGCCCATAAGCTTCGAAGCATCGATGCTATAGCGCTTGTCGTGCGCCCCGCCTCGAGGATCGCCGATCGGTTTGATCAGGTCTTCCGACTTGTTGAGGAGGGCCAGCAGCTTATGCGTTATCTCGATGTTGGGCCGTTCACAGTCCGTGCCGATGTTGTACGCTTCCCCGAGCGCTCCGTGATGCAGTACGTGGTCGATACCGGAGCAGTGGTCCATCACGTAGACCCAGTCGCGTATCTGCATTCCGGTGCCGTAGAGCGGCACGCGCTTATCGTCAATGAGCCTGGAGACGAAGAATGGGATCAGCTTCTCGGGGTATTGAAACGGACCGAAGTTGTTGCCGCATCGAGTTACCAGCGCTGGAGTTTCATATGTCATACGATGCGCCCGAATCTGCATCTCTCCGCCGGCCTTGCTCGCGGAATACGGCGTATTAGGCTCTATCGGACTCTGTTCCGTAAACTGTCCATCGTCGATGGTCCCGTAGACCTCATCTGTAGATACGTGAACCAGCCGTTGAACGTTGTGGCGGCGCGTTGCATCGAGCAGGACGAAGACTCCGTATACGTCCGTCTGAATGAAACTGCCAGGTTCAAGAATTGACCGGTCGTTATGACTCTCTGCAGCGAAGTTTACGATAAAGTCTATGTTCTCAGCCTCAATAATGCCGTCAACGACCGTTTCATCCTGGATTTTGCCAGGGTAGAATTGGAATCGGCCCCTGTTCGCGGGGTCGCACTGAATATCTGCGATCGTGGAGAGGTTACCGGCATACGTGAGAGCGTCGAGTACTGCGATGCGGTAGTCCGGGTGCTCCTTTAGCACATAGCGACAGTAGTTGCTGCCGATAAACCCCGCACCACCGGTGACCAGCAGTGTCGTCATAGCGTGAACTCCGAGTTGATGTCCTCGTGTCTGATCTCGTCGACCTCTTCCCGCTTTCCTTCTCCCGCGTATAGACGATCGGGGAAGTTCAGCACGAGCGCGTCCTCATCCCCTACGTTTCGGTAGCCATGTACGACTCCCGGTGGAACCACGAGGAACAGCGGGCTGCTCTCCCCGGCGACGATCACCTCTTTGACGTGCGGCCGGTCGGGCCGGTTTTCCCAGAGTGTGATTTCAAACGTGCCGGACAGGAAGACAAAACCATCGGACTGAAACTGATGTTCGTGTGGACCGCGCGCCACGCCGGGATGGGTGACCGAGAGGTATCCCATCACCGGCTCAAAACCGGCCGGCAGATCATCGTTGCGAAACAGCTCGACGAGCCAGCCTCGCGAATCGGTGAACCGCTTGAGGCGCCTGGCAATTACGCCCGGAATCTCAGTATCGACTACTATCATAATCTCATTGCTCCTCGAATGCCAGGCCAATTGAACACCGGCTCCGAATCATTCGCATGCATAGCCGTTCGGGTGAGCGCGGTCCTTGAGGAGACGCAGCAGATACTGCCCGTATTCCGTCTTGGCCAGTTTTTCCGCCTGACAAAGCACTTCGGCTGCCGTGATGAATCCGCATTGAAAAGCGATCTCTTCCAGGCAAGCAATCTTGAGACCCTGGCGCTGCTCAATGGCGGCCACGTAGTTGCTGGCCTCCAACAGCGAGTGATGCGTGCCCGTGTCCAGCCAGGCGTAGCCTCGGCCCAGGATCTCGGCGTGCAGTTTACCCTGGTCGAGATAGACCTGGTTAACATCCGTAATCTCTAGCTCGCCTCGCGAAGAGGGTTTGATGGCCGCGGCAATGTCGGTGATCTGGCTGTCATAGAAGTAGAGGCCGACAATCGCATAGTTGGATTTGGGCGACGTTGGCTTCTCTTCGAGCGATACGACTGCGCCCTGGTCATCGAACTCCATCACGCCATACCGCTCCGGATCGCGTACCCAGTATCCGAATATCGTTGCCCCGTCCTGCCGTGTTACCGCCGAGCGCAGCTGCTCGGACAGTCCGTGTCCATAGAACATATTGTCGCCGAGGATCATGCTGGCCGGCCCGCCATCGATGAATTTGCGTCCAATGAGGAACGCCTGCGCGAGCCCTTCCGGCCGCGGCTGTTCCGCGTACTGAAGGTTGATTCCATACTGGCCGCCGTCGCCAAGAAGCTTCTGAAAGAGGGGCAGATCCCATGGAGTGGAGATCAGGAGGATATCCCGAATGCCGGCGAGCATTAGCGTCGACAACGGATAGTATATCATCGGCTTATCATAAACGGGGAGGAGCTGCTTCGATACCGCCTGCGTAACGGGATAGAGCCTAGTCCCGGCGCCGCCAGCCAATATGATGCCCTTCATCCGTGTCATCCGCCCTCTCCCGACCATGCCGTTGGCAAAATCGCAATGACGCAACTACTGCTCATTCGATTATCGGTCTGTCCACGCTCCATGTGTATCGGAGAAACCGGCGTCATCCGCGACGTAGTCCGGCGTAAAGGTTGGCGCACCGGAATGCACCTCAGAACTTACGGTTCGTTTCCCAGTTCCAGGCAGTTGCGACGATCGCGTCGAGGTCTTGATACCGCGGACTCCACCCCAACTCGGCTCGCGCCTTTGCAGCGCTCGCGACGAGTCTCGGAGGATCCCCAGCGCGGCGCGGACCGACGACCGTTGGTATCGTCTTGCCGCTGACCTTTTCACACGTGGCAATGACCTCTTTGACGGAGTATCCGCGCTCGCTGCCAAGATTGTAGAATGCGCTCTCCCCGCCGGAAGTCAACCGCTGCAGCGCAAGGCTATGCGCCTGCGCAAGGTCCAGAACGTGAATATAGTCGCGAATGCATGTTCCATCCGGGGTGTCGTAGTCCTCACCGAAAACGCTGATGGATTCTCGGTCGCCCATTGCTGTCTGTAAGATCAG
>JBBQVV010000416.1:0-6174 GCA_038211235.1 Chthonomonadales bacterium
CTGCTCGCGGACGAGCCGACCGGAAACCTCGATCCGGACACATCCTCCGGAATCATGCAGCTCTTCCAGCACATCAATGGCCGCGGCATGACCGTGCTTATCGCCACGCACGAGGCCAGAATCGTCGACGAGATGCGGAAGCGCGTGCTCGCCTTCGAAGGCGGACGACTCGTGCGAGATGAGATGGAGGGCGAATATCGGCCATCGGCGACTCCAGAGCCGGAACCGGAACCGTGAACTTCGCCAGCCTCTCATTCCTGGTCTACGAAGGCTTTCGGAACATCCGACGCAACGGCCTTATGTCGCTCGCGGCGCTGGGCACGATCACCGTTGCCCTGACCATTCTCGGCGCGACCCTGCTGAGCGCATACTGCATCCATGAGATCGCCGCGGGGCAGCCACAGCGACTCAACGAGATCGACGTCTTCCTCAAGGTCGGGCTGTCGAGAGACCGCGCACTGGCCGTGGAGGAGCAGATCCGCGCCTTACCGAACGTTCGAGCCGTGGCGCTAGTGTCCAGGGAGGAGGCCTGGGCGCAGACCCGAGCCGGACAGCCCGTTCTGAGAGAGCTCACGCTCGACAACCCGCTGCCGGACTCGTTTCGCGTCGAGTGCGGTGACGTTCGAGGAATGGACGCGCTCACGAGAACGCTTCAGGACACACTTCAGTTTCCTGATGTGAACTGGGTGAATGCCTCGAACACCGAGGTTCGCTCTCTTCTCGCGCTTGCCCGCGTGATCCGCGTCCTGGGAGGAACGATCAGCATCGCTCTCTTCGGAGCGACTCTCTTCATCGTGTACAACACCGTGAGGCTTACAGTATTTGCACGGCGGCGCGAAATCCGGATCATGCAGCTCGTCGGCGCAACACCGTTCTTCATTCGTTTTCCACTCTTAGTGGAGGCGCTCTTCTACGGCGTCGCCGGGGCCGTTCTGGCGTGCGGCCTGATCTGGCTGGGTACGCGAGAGATTTCTCGGTTTGTCCGCCAGATTCACTCGCCGCTTATGGCGGATGTCTCCGTTCACCTCTCCCCTGTCGAGTTTGCCTCGGGCCTCGTCGCTATCGGCATCCTAATCGGGATCATCGGAAGTTCTCTCGCGATTCGCCGGTTTGTCCGGCAGAAATAGAACAGACGCTCGACGTGCCTATCCGGTGCATCAGACCGCTATCGCCACACACATGGTGGACTGTCCTCGTCGTCATTGTGTCGACGGCCGGCGCGAGTCCGCCCTCGCACGCCAGGCAGCACGTCCAGGGACGCTCCAGTGAGAGCAGCGCGGCGGCCCGGCGCAGTCGAGACGACCTCGCGCACAGACTGCATGGACTGCACGGTCGGATGCATGGCGTCAGGTCTCGTATTCACGAACGGAAGGCGCGTGAAGTCCGCATCACCGAGTCGATCGGCGTAGTGGAACACCGGATCGCGAAAACTCGCAAGGAGCTGGACCAAGTGAATGCCGATCTCGAGGCGCTCGACGCGGAGCGCTCGATCGTATCGGATCGGCTTGACGAAACCCGTGCGCGTCTCACATACGAGAAGCAGGTTCTGTCCCAGCGGTTGCGCAACAACTTCCAACATCGGAACGCGACTTACGTTCAGACGCTGCTCCAATCGAGCTCCGTGCACGAGATGCTTTCGCGCGCTTATCTTGTGCGGCTGATCGTAAAAAGCGATGCCGAGCTAATACGTGGTATACAGAGAGACGTACAACAGGTCGAGGCCGACAAGCGTACGGTAGAGAAGCAGGAGCGCAAAGAGAAGCAGTTGGCGTCGGACCTGGACGACCGCAAGCGTCAGTACATGGCCGACGTGGACAAGAGACGCATAATTCTTCACGGCGTTCGCGCAGCGCGTGTCGAGGCCGAGCAGGAGTTGGACGATCTCGAGTCCGAAGCCGGAGCGATGACGGATCGGATCCGTGCACTTTCCGAGATATTGAGGCGTAAGCAGGAAGAGGAGCGTCTCGCGGAACTGGCAAGGCGACGAACGCGACAAAGCCACGCAGGCGGTCCGGCCCCCATTTCGCCGCGAGTATGGCATGGAGGCTTTATTCGGCCCTGTTCCGGCCCGCTGACCTCCGGCTTCGGGATGCGTTTTCACCCGATCTTGCATCGATATCGCATGCACACCGGAGTAGATTTCGGCGCCGGATACGGGGCGCCTATCCGTGCGGCCGCGGGGGGAGTGGTTCTCCTGTCCGCGTATAACCGTGGCTACGGCAACTGTATCATCCTCTACCATGGCGGAGGAGTGACGACGCTCTACGGTCACTGTTCTGAGCGGCTTGTGCGCGAAGGTCAGAACGTCCGGCAGGGCCAGGAGATCGCCAGGGTGGGAGCGACCGGCCTTGCAACGGGTCCCCACCTGCACTTCGAGCTTCGCAAGAACGGCGTTCCGGTTGCGCCATACTGACTGCAAGACGTCGACAGCCAGACGGCCGGCAGCGGACGACGAAAGTTACGATCCACGGTAGGTGCGTTCCCTACGGGAGAACCCCAGACTTAGTGAGCGATGCATAGAATCCGAGAGGGATCGTTGCAGAGGACGAACAGACAACCGCGCGGCCACGGCGGCGCTTCCGGCGGCGGGCAGTCGGTCAATGCGAACACTGCAATTCTGCATGGAATCGTCTCGCTTAATGTCGGAGACCGTTCCATCGTGCCGCTCGTGGTGGACGTCGATCGCCGTGCTTCAGCTTCGCAGATCGAAACCGCTTTCCAGTCGGGGGCTCGGATCTATCGACTGCTTGAAGTCGGCCTCTGTTGGCCAGCTCCTGGCCAGTTCGACTATCAGGATCTCGATGCGCGCCTCATTGCGTTGCAGCTGGCCGCGCCGTCGGCGCTGTTTATCGTCCATGCGACCGTCGACCCTCCCGCATGGTGGCTCCGCGAGCATCCGGGGGAGTGCGCTCGGTATCTGGAGAACACGCAGCGACATGACGCAACCGTCGTCTCCTGGGCGTCAGTCCGGTGGCGCAGCGAGGCCGGCGGCGCATTGACCCGCCTCATACGCCGGGTTCACGGCGGAGATCACGGCGCACGTTGCGTAGGCTGGCAGCTTGCCTCGGGCGAATCCGGCGAGTGGCGGTATCCAGAAGCGGCCGATCTGCCCGATGACGGCGCGGCGATGACAGCGCGATATCGCGCATGGGCGCTCGAGAAGTACCGGCGCAACGGCGGCCTTCTGCGCAAGGCCTGGTTCGACGCGCGGGCAGAGTTCGCATCGATCCGGTGCCCAGGTGCGCAGGCGCGCAGGCGCGGCGACTTCGGCGCCTTGCGAAACCCCCGGCGATCGCAGCAAATTCTCGACTACTACGAGAGCCTATCGGATGCCCAGAACTCGGCGGCCCTCCACTTCTGCGCTCTGGCTCGAGACGCTTGTGATGGCAAGGCGCTGATCGGGCTGGCGTACGCACCCATCTTCGAGTGCGATGCGGCCCCGGAGGATGGACATGGGATGCCGGAGGCGGTCCTTGACTCGCCGGACGTACAGTTTTTCGCCAACCGCGCGTCATCCGACGGCGCATATGCGAGGGCTCTGACCGGCAGCCTGGCACTGCGGGGTAAGCTGCTGTTTCATTCGGTCACGCCAGGCACATCGGCCGAGCAGGGCGCGGCGGTTGCGATCACGCACCAAATTGGCCTGATTCTGCCGAGTTCGACAAATCCTCATTCGCTGCAGACCGTCGCAAATGCAATGGACCGAGCGCGTCCGCTCTCGGTTAAGGTGCGCCATCGCACCAGCGCGATAGCGGTCATCGTGGACACGGCCAGCCGGTACTACGTCGCGGAACCCGCCGGCCAGGCCGCTCCAATCAACACGTGCCTGCTCACTTTACAGATCGCCGAGCTGACCCGCCTTGGTACGCCGTTCGATCTCTATCTGCTTTCCGACCTGTTTAATCCGAAATTCCCGGACCATAAAGTCGTCATGTTCCTGAACAGCTTCTACCTGTCGGAGGCCGAGCGACGGAGAGTGGATGCCAGGGTGAAGCGGAGCGGCACGACCGCGGTATGGCTCTGGGGAGCCGGGCTGATCGGCGAGGAGGGCGTCAGCGCGGAGTACGGCCACCGTCTATGCGGACAGAAGGTTCGAATCGAGACCGGGTCCATCAGCCTGCGAGCAAGGATCGTCGAGGGAGACGACCCACTCACGTGGGGAACCCATCCGGGGACCCACTTCGGACTCGACCGGGCGATCAGTCCCATTGTCACAGTAGCCGACAAGTCTATCACCCGGCTTGGAGCCAATACGGACAACAAGACCGTTTTCTCGGTTCGGCGGTCGGAGGACTGGACGAGCGTTGTGTTTGGCGCCTACACGATCCCGACGATGCTCCTGCGCAACCTGATGCGAGCCGCAGGCGCACACCTGTTCTCCGATGCGGGAGATATAGTCGTGCACGCAGACGCGCGCTCTGTCGCCATGACGTCGAGACGTGGCGGCCAGGTTGTTATCTCGCTTGCGGGCCGCTACGACGTGGTCGACGGCTGGAGGAATCTGCCCGTCGCGCGCGGTGTCAGTGAGTTCACGGTCACGCTAAATCCAGGTCAAACAGCCCTTTACGAACTGACGAAACGCGGCGCGGACCGGCAGCGGGGACCATCCGATTGAACCGATCGCACAAACTTCGAGGGACCTTACATTGAGATGGCGATATGGTATAATCGCTGGCATGACATAGGCCGGAGTCTGAAACTATTGCGGAGACCAAGGGCGGACGCGCAGGCGGCGGCCCTTATTTTTCCGCCCATCTTGCCGCTCCCTGATAAACCTTTTCCATGGTTCCGATAATGTAACGTGGCTATTCCGCGGGACGGGAGGGCGGCTCTTCGCACGGAAACGGACCGCCCGCATGGCGATACTCGGTTTTGAGGTTGAGGAACTTGCCAGGGTGCTTGCGCTCATGGGTACGAGCGACCTGGAGGAGATAGAGTGGGAGCGGCCCGGCCGATATTTGAAGGTCGGAAGTCTTCGCACCCCGGGTCAGGAGCCCTCGACGGGCGCAGGCATCGAGCCGGCTATCGCCCCATTACCGGCCAGACTGCCCCAAACCAGGCGTGGAGCCGAGCAGAAATCCATCGCCCCCAGGCCGGCAGCTGAGATTGCCGAAGATGAAATCGCTCTCGTCTCTCCTATGGTCGGAGTCTTCTATCGTACGGGCAGACCGGGTGACGAGCCGCTGGTCGACATAGGACAGGTCATCAAGCAGGATCAGCCGATTGGAATCATCGAGGCGATGAAGATCTTCTCAGAGATCCCTGCCGAACATAGTGGAATTGTCGTCGCCATTCCCGCGAACGACGGCCAGCTGGTCCAGGCGGGAACTCCGCTGGTGATTGTGCGACGGCAGGCCTGAACCTGGCCGATCCTATCTGCTTCGACCGTTCAATGAGGAGTTTGTCGTGACGGGTTGGCATAAAGACCGCATTGAGATTGGTGTCCTGGGGCTTGGCGTGGTTGGTTCCGGAACGGTCGATCTGCTGCAGCGCAACCGCGCGGCGATCGAGCGCAAAATCGGAATCCCATACCACATCAAGCGAATCGTCGTGCGCGACCTGGAGAAGCAGCGATCGGTCACGGTTGACCGATCGCTGCTCTCAACCAACGCGTCCGACGTGCTCGACGATCCTGGGATCGACATCGTATGCGAGCTGATCGGCGGCGTCGGTCCCGCGAAGGACTTTGTATTAAGGGCGCTCCAGAACGGCAAGCAGGTCGTCACCGCGAACAAAGAGATGATCGCGAAGGAGGGTCACACCCTGATGGAGCAGGCGGCGCGCAAGCATCTCGACTTCCAGTTCGAGGGCAGCGTCGCGGGCGGAATACCGATCATCCAGCCGATGAAGAATGCGCTGGCCGGCAATCGGGTGGACGAAGTTATCGGCATCATCAACGGAACGACGAACTACATCCTGACCAAGATGACCCAGGAACACGTCGATTTCGACACCGTCCTATGTGAGGCGCAGGAGCACGGATACGCAGAGGCGGACCCCACAAGCGATATCGAGGGATACGACGCCCAGTACAAGATCGCAATCCTTGGCTCCATTGCGTTTACGAGCCGCGTTACCGTGAGTGACGTGTACGTCGAAGGCATCACCAAGATCGCCGCGGCGGATATTGCTCGCGCGGAAGAGCTAGGATTTACGATCAAGCTCCTCGGCATC
>JBBQVV010000417.1:0-6136 GCA_038211235.1 Chthonomonadales bacterium
TGAGGGAAAAGCGAGACTTGAAATCTGTGCCAGTATTCTGATAGAATGGACATGTAGGCTCCTTGTATCTTTTGGTTTCGTCACTTAAAGATTCAACAAGGAGCCGAAATCCCCTACCTCCAGACTTTTGCAATTTCCTCCGTGGTTAGTTATTGACGGGTAACCGACGAATTGGATTACGCAACCGACGCCGATCAGGCCAAGCACATGACAGGAGACCCAATCACTCTGCCGACGCGCTGGGCTACTTTACGAACTTACACCTGCCGCTTAACGGTCACAAACCCGCCCCTGGGATCATGGCGACCGGAGACGCCGCGGCTCTCAATCAGTTCCTCGCGTGTGCCGGGCCACATTTTCCCAATATGGCGAACGACTCCTTTGACTATGGTGACGCGCACTGCCTATGCCTCGATTCCATCGTATAGGTGGACCCGACGGAGCCGGCGCTCCAGGCCTGGATCTCGGCCGATCTCAATGCCACCGATGCCGCCTGGAAGTTCGTCATCTATCACCACCCGCGTTCAACGCCGGCGCCGCCCACTTTTGCGAGCAGCAGATGCGCGTCCTGGCGCCGCTGTTCGAGCAGCACGGAGTGGATGTGGTCTTGAGCGGACATGTCCATAACTACCAGCGAACGCGTCCGATCCGTTTCAATCCGTCGGACGTCACCGGCGCGAAGGCGCTTCATAGCGGTCACCAGCTGGAACCGGGTAAACTCGCCGTCGACCGCAAGTTCGACGGCACGATGAAAACCAAACCCGATGGGATCATCCACATTGTAACGGGGGCCGGCGGAAACGGCCTCTACGATCCGGAAAGTAACGGCGATCCGCAACATTGGGTGCATACGGAAGATAACAACGCGGACTATGTGGCGCGCTTTATCTCGGATCGCCACTCATTAACCGTCGTCGACATGGATTCGCGCTCGCTGGCCGTAACCCAGATCGACGAGTGGGGCCGCGAGATCGATCGCTGCCACATCACGAACTCGTGATTCACTACGATCCCGATTAATGCAGCGAGGTCGACGCGGTGGCCCGCAAACACCGAATCGCGTGGGAAAGACGCGCGACGTGCATACTTTGGAGCTGCTGATGGACCCTGTCATAGCTACTCTGTCGCCCCACGAATACGCCGAAGCAGAACGGCTCATTCGGGTCGCCTGTCCAGAGCGCATCGAATCCATCAGCCGGCGGCCGGAAACACAGAAGCTGGCGGACGAGGACAATCAGTACAGCATATTCCTCGTGGCACGGCAGTCTAATCGAATTGCGGGGTACGGCGCCGCATGGCCTCAACGGAAGGGACGATTCCGGATCGCCCTGATTGTTGCAGAGGATCACCAGAGACGCGGACTCGGCTCGCTGCTGTTGGACCGTCTTGTCGACGAGCTGCAAGAGCAGGGAGCGACGCTCGTTCAAGCCCGCGCAAGCGACGCGCGAACGGAGACATTGGCGTTCTTGCATAAGCGTGGATTCGTGGAAACGAACCGCATGATCGACCTGGCCCTTGTCGTAAAGGAGGCAAACCTCGCTTCCATTCACGCGTCCACTGAGAGGCTAGCCTCCCCGGGTATCGTGATCACAACATTGGCTTGCGAGCAGGAACGCAATCCAGACTATAGGGGCCGGTTGCGCGCACTTGTCATCGCCTCACCTTATGATTGTCCGGACCCATATGTGACGACGTCCCGCCCTTCCTCCGAAGCTGAAACAGTGGCGCGAATGGGCGTTTGGAGCACGCCGATACCGGAAGCGTTTTTTATCGCGCGGCAAGGGGACAGGTGGATGGGCTACAGTTTTCTAGAGGCGCGTGATGGACGGGTGAGCGTCGGAGAGACCGCAGTCCATATCGACTGGCGGAGACGCGGAATTGCAGTTGCGCTCAAGTTGCGGACGCTTCAATATGCACGGAGCCGGGCGTTGGTGGAACTGACCACGCGCACGGCGAGTCCCGGCATGGCAGCTTTGAACATAAAGCTAGGATTCCGGCGGGGAAACGCCGAAGTTCGAATGGTCAAATCGTTGGAGTAAGGCGTCCTGGTACGCTTGGGCCGACCTTACCGATCAATCACATAGTGAGAGCCTCGAGCGAGGATGAATCAGGAGGCAATATGCAGGAAATGAATCTCATCGGCGCATACGGCGATTGGGCTGCAGGACTTGTCGGACGGGCGCCGGGAGCGCTCTCACTTCGGTCCGGCAAGTTTGCGGACATCGACGAGTGGAGGCGACATGCCTGCGGCCGCGTTTGGGACTGCCTGGCTGCTCCGGATCTGCCCGACCTCCCATCGGTGCGGACCGAATGGAGCGGTACGGTCGACGGTCTCCACGTCGAGCAACTCTCATGGCAGCTTCCGTACGGTCCGCCGACATCCGCGGTGCTCCTCAAGCCGGCTGACGCCAATCCCGGGGCGCGGCTGCCCGGCGTCCTCGCCCTTCACGACCACGGCGGCATCAAGTATTTCGGGTGGCGCAAGATCGCTCAGGGAGACGTGCCCGCGCACCCCGTAATTGTAGAGCACAGGGACGACGACTACGGTGGCAAGGCGTGGGCAAACGAACTGGCGCGCCGGGGATACGCCGTACTGGTCCACGACACCTTCGCCTTCGGCAGCCGCCGCGTTCGCGTAGCGGAGGTCTCGGAGACTATCAGGCGCGGCGCGCAGGATCCCGGCCCGGATGAGACCAGCGAGGAGATCACGGCCTATAACCGCTGGACGGGAGATCACGAGCATATTCTTGCAAAGTCGCTCTTCTCCGCAGGAACCACGTGGCCCGCCGTCTATCTGCGGGAGGACCAGGTCGCGCTCAGCGTACTGTGCGCCCGTCCGGACGTGGATGCCGCGCGCATCGGCTGCGGTGGCCTCTCCGGAGGAGGGCTGCGGACGGTCTATCTGGCTGGCCTCGATGATCGCGTTCGCTGCTGCTTCTGCGCGGGATTCTTGACGACCTGGCGCGATCTCGTGCTTACCAAGAACTACACCCATACCTGGATGACCTACACGCCGCTGCTGCCCCGCGATCTCGACTTTCCGGAGATCCTCGGGCTGCGGGCGCCCGCCCCCTCCCTCGTGCTGCACAGTACGGAGGATCCGCTTTTCACCAACACGGAAGTAGACGTAAGCGAAGAGATATTGGCTGATGTCTACCGTCGCGCCGGTGCGCCGGAGGCGTTCCGCCTCGCACGCTATCCCGGCGGTCACAAGCTCGATGTACCCATGCAGAAAGAAGCCTTCGACTGGCTGGACCGGTGGATAAGGGACTAGCGCCGGCGGTCACCATATAGATTCCCGGCACGAAAGTCCAATGTGCAGGAGCATGCGGCCAGTTCGTCATCTCTTCAACCTCGGCTTCCTACGTAGACCCAGCTGCGATCTATCATGGCCTCCTACCTTTGAAGAGGAGAATAATTTGGAGTGCGGTGACGTGTCGCCGCTTTGTAATTGGCCGCCTGCCCGTACGGGAGATGTCGCGAGCACTCCGGGTAGCAAGTCTGCCGATGTGGATTATAGCAAGCCATGCCGAATAGTTCGCCAACTACCATTATCTTGACCTGCTTCCCAGCACAGTGCTCCACGCGAAGGAGCGGAATAGATCAACGTCGAACGTCGATCTAATCCGTGAACCTGGAGCGCATCCGCAGCCATGTTTCATGCCGGTGACAATATCGGTCCCTACACACTCGTGCGCGCCCTTGGCCGCGGGTCGTTCGGCGAAGTCTGGCTCGCGGAGAGGCGCTCGTCGCTTCTCACAATCCAGGTCGCCCTCAAACTGCCGACGGTCGCCGCGGCCAATATCGCGGCGACCACTTCACGCCCGCACCGCGCCGCTTCCGGCAGCGCTTGTCGCAGGCAGATCGATACCCAAGATTAGCGCCGCGCCAGGACCACTTCGTCCTGCGCAATCGGCAGATGAACCTAGTTGTACCACAGACCGCAAACCTGTGGTACAACTCGACCATTGAGTTGACGGAGGGGATCGATGGGAAGCGTTCGTACCAGCCCCGAACTAGAGGAGAAGATACGTCGAGTGGCGGGCCGCAAGGGCATTACCAGGTCGGAACTGTTCCGGCGGGCGCTGGAGAACTACTGTGATCAGGAGCTAGCGCCGTCGCAAAAGAGCCGCTACGACGATGTCAGTGGTATCGTGGAAGGCCCTCGCGATGGCTCCGTGCGTGTCACCGAGTACTTCGTCGAAGAACTTATGGAAAAGCATGGTTGATACTCTCGTGGATACGGGACCGCTAGTCGCGCTCTTCAGCCGGACCGATCGATATCATGCGGAGTGCGACGCTCTATTCAAATCATTGAACTCCGCTTTCTATACGGTGCTGCCGGTATTGACAGAGGCGATGGTTTTTATCGGCAAGGTTGGGGGACACCGAGCACAGGCTGCCCTCTGGACGTTGGTACTTCGCGGCGATCTACTGCTGGAACATCCATCTCCGCGGGAGCTCTCGCGCATGGCCGAGCTGATGGAAAAGTATCGCGACCATCCGATGGGTTTTGCGGACGCCTCGCTCATAGCCCTGGCGGAGCGCCTCTCTCTCGACCGAATCTTCACGCTGGACTACAACGACTTCCGCACGTACAAAACGCAAACCGGTCGCGCATTCACACTGCTCGGCCCGCATCCGACGCCGTGATGCGGAATCCACAGATTCTAGAGAATCCACAGATTTCACCGATTGCACAGATTAAGCAGATTCGTATGGGAGGAGCACATCGCCAGGCTGAGTGTGTTGGCAATAAGCGCCGCAGAGTCGGTTGTTGCTGCTTCGACGTCTAAGGCAATATCAAAACTGGGCCGGAGCATATTCGGAAGCAGCATTCATATTGGCGGATAGGTGCGTGCACAAATTCGACGCCGGCAGCTTTCCTTTGTCGACCTATCAGGTCCTAATCCTGAACTGTACATTAAGTCTATCTGCGTCCCTCTGCGAAATCTACGGATAGTCCGCTTTCACGCCTCGAGCAGCTCGCGAATCGCGCCCTTCAGCACCGCCTCCGAGCCTGGCCCGACGAATGCGCCGGTCGGCTCGTAGCCGCCCTCTTCGTAGGAGCGCGCCAGTGGTATGTAGCCTGGGCCGCCGTCTCCGTAGCCGGCCATCGCAATGAACCAATCGGGAGCCAGCCCCTGTGCCGCAAGCTGGTATTCGACAAACGGCTCACCAGGAAGGTTCAGAATGCGAATGCTCTCGCCGAGACGGAGGCAGGAGAGCAAGATGTTTGGCTTCTTGCGCAGCCGCTCCTTGAATGCAGCCTCGAACGCCGCGCCGATACGGTCGCCTGCGGACCGGTAGGCATGCATGGCAAGTTCGCGTAAGCCGGCCTCGTCGCGCGCCGGATTCTCCGGCAACTGGATCTCTACGGTGTGCCAGTCCATGCTTTCGAGCGGGGCAAGTGTAGGCTGCCGTTCCGATT
Source organism: Chthonomonadales bacterium (assembly GCA_038211235.1). Classification (GTDB taxonomy): domain Bacteria; phylum Armatimonadota; class Chthonomonadetes; order Chthonomonadales; family Chthonomonadaceae; genus DATGJU01. Next base: position 5,432 of record JBBQVV010000417.1, read on the forward strand.
CCCGTATGGCCGAATAGAGCCGCTCCGTTAACCGGACGCGGTCTTCGGGCGAGCCGTCGTTATACTTGCCCGCGGTCACGTCGCCGGCGCATCCGGTAAAGTAGATGTGCGGCACACCGTCGTCCTCGGTCTCGCAACGATCGCGGGCGATTCCGACGAACTCACACGTCACGATTCCGTCCCCGTAGTAGCTCGTAGGGTGCGAGGCATAGTAGTGCAGGCTTGCCAGCCTATGGTCGCCGTCCCAGAAGCTCACTGTTCGAAGCAGCGGGTCGATCATTCCCACGGGCGCGGCGCGCAGCACGGGGTCAGTGCATTTGCTCCACCTCGGACTCTCGACCTTGCCATGCGCGTTCATGACGCGCCGATTCGACGCGATCTCACGAACGACCGATTGGCCGGTTCCGACATGTGTGACGGGTGAAGCCGACGCGATCGAGTCTCCGGCGGCCTGCGCCGCGCTTACCGCCGCGTGCCGATACCAGTCCAGATCCATCACAACCGGACTCCCCGGTCCGGCGGCGACCATCCGGTGCGCGACACTGTCCGCAAGCGGAGCGTTGTGCTGGTGCACGCACTGCACGGTCACCCGATCCGGCGTCGTGCCGACCGCCTGAGCGATCCGCGACTGCCAGAAATCGAAGTCCGAATTGCGGATTTCGCACCAGTCCACCGCGCAGAGGACGACGGGTAACCCCTGTCCCA
>JBBQVV010000418.1:0-6134 GCA_038211235.1 Chthonomonadales bacterium
CTGGCGCTGTCTGGAGAGGGCAAGCTGACTGCCACGTTCAGGATTCTTTCAGAAATCGGGCGCATAATAAGATACGATGCGCATTTTACTTGTCGAGGACGAAGAGGATATCGCAGAAGCGGTAGTGCGTGGGCTGGATAGGTCCGGTTACCGCGTAGACGTTACGGCGAGCGGTGAGCACGGAGTCAGCTTGGCGTGCGCCGGTGGCTATGGAGTCCTGATCCTCGACGTGATGCTCCCCGACATCGACGGGTGCGAAGTGTGCCGGCGGCTACGGCGCGCGCGCTGCTCCGTACCCGTGCTGATGCTCACTGCGAGGGACGCCGTATCGGATCGCGTTCGTGGACTGGACGCGGGCGCTGACGACTATCTCGTCAAGCCGTTCGACTTCAGCGAGCTCGTTGCACGCGTCCGTGCGCTGGCTCGAAGGGACAAGATACATCGATCCCGTGTCGTGGAGATCGGTGATCTCGTGATGGACACAACCGCGCGCAGGGTGACTCGCGCGGGCCGGGATATCGCCCTGAGCCCTCGCGAATACTCGCTGCTGGAGGCGTTGGCAATCGCCGAAGGACGAGTTCTTACGCGAGAGATCCTCCAGGATATCGTCTGGACCGACGAGGATATCTATCCCAATACTGTTGACGCCTATATCGGCCATCTGCGCCGCAAGATGGACCAAGGATTCGTGGCGAAGCTGATCCACACGGTACATGGCGTCGGATACCGTCTCGAGGCGCCCTCAGGTAAGAGTCGCGCATGAAGGCCATCCTCCGTAAGTTCTCGTCCGCGCGAGCACTGCTTCTCCTCTGGAACACGGTCACGTTTGCTCTGGTCCTTGTGTCACTGGGAATCGTCTTCCGAGTTCTGGCCGAGAGGTCGCTCCTGACGGCCCTCGACCGCGAAATGCACCTGCAGGCAGGACGATTTCGAGATACACAGAGAATTGAAATGGTCGTGCTGAGAGACAAGCTGCCCGGCTCTGGACTAAATGTCCGGCTTATGGCGGATCGGCCCGGCTCCATCCACATCGCCGCTGCGCGATTGTCAGCGCACTATCGCAATGTGCATGACATGGCCGCTCGCATGCCGGATCGCTCTGGACAGTTCATGTATCGGACCTTCGACATCAATGGAAAACCGATATCGCCTTTCGAGTCCGGAACGACGCCCTCCGACCCTCTCGCCGTCCACTTGGAGGACATGGGCGATCAGTACCGTCCGCAGGATCATCGGCCGTGGGACTCGGCAGGCATCGCCGTCGCCGCCAGTGGAAAGGAGCGCTACGCCGACGTCACCGAAAACGGGACTCGACTCCGCGTTCTTTCGGTTCCAATGAGGCAGCAGGATAAGATTGCGGGAGTTGTCCAGATCGCGGCGCCGCTCGGCCAACTCACGCGGGACATCGCGGGGCTGACGCGCACACTGCTCCTTGTCCTCCCCGCAGCGCTCCTCATCGCCATCGTCGCCGGGCTGTTCCTCACGGACCGCGCGCTCAGGCCCGTAATGCAGATGACGCGCGCCGCGGCCCAGATCCGGCCCGACCAGCTCTCAAGCCGCCTTCCCGTGAGCGGAGACGATGAGTTCGGAGTGCTTGCTTCGACCGTCAATGGCGCTTTGCAGCGTGTGGAAACCGCCTTCACAGAGCGTGAGCAGGCCATATCTCAGCTCCGGCGATTCACCGCGGATGCCTCGCACGAACTCCGGACTCCGCTCACAACCATCAAAGCCAACACGGGTATCGCATTGAGCGAAGTCGTTCCCTCGCCGGAGCATATCCACGCCCTCCGCCAGATCGACCGGGCGGCCGACCGAATGACCGCGCTCGTGCATGATCTGCTGCTGCTGGCGCGGTCCGATTCCGGTCAGCTCTCGCTCGACCTCACTCCGGTGGCGCTTGGCATGATCGTTCAAGACGCCATCGACAGCCTGCCGAATTCTCACCATGCTCCTATCCACTGCCCCTCCAACGGACCGGACGCGGTAGTCCTCGGGGACTATGAGCATCTCAGGCGCCTGTTTTTGAACTTGCTGCAAAACTCCATCAAATACACCCCGATCGAGGGCCGGATCGAAGTCCGAATCGAAGTGCGCCAAGCTGGTATGCACGCGGGCGCGGTCCCAGATGACGTGGCCATTGGGCAGGTAGTTGTCTCAGGGTCCGAAAACGGTGACGACGCTGCGAGCCGGTCCGTCGCCCAAATTTGCACGGATGATGCCCGCCAAGACGAGGCCGCTGTCGCAGTGGTGGAGATCACGGATACCGGCTGCGGAATCGCGCCGGAGAACCTGCCGTTTCTGGGCCAACCTTTCTTTCGCGTCGATACCGCGCGCAATCGCAACGCGGGGGGAGCCGGTCTGGGACTTGCCATCTGCCGCTCGATCGCTGGAGCCCACAAGGCGTCATTGGAGATCGCAAGCAATCTGGCAGCCGGTACCCGCGTGACGCTCACGGTCCCTCTCCACGTTCAGGACTTTGTCAGAATTGGCCGCCATAATAGAGTGTGAAGGAGGATGAACCATGAATAGCCCGAGTTCCGTTTGCACAGGCGTTGTCGCAATCGCCTCACTCATGTTTGGTGTATCTCCCATCCTGCCCGCAGGCGCGCAGGATGGCGAGCCGGCGGTCAACGCACGCATTGTCATCCAAGCACCAGACGGCGAACAGGTCGTCGAACTGAATAACCTCCAGCTTCCGCCTTCCGGAGAGTCCCACGCATACATTGGTTCACCCGACATGGTGTACCTGCCCGGCGGAGACGGATTCTCCGCCGACGCCGCGAGTGGAGCCTATTCGGGGCTGAATATCATCGACCCCGGAACGAGTTATCTCTATGCTCTGCTCAAGCGCATCGATGTGGCGCAGGAGATTCACCTCAATGCGCGGCAGCGCGAGGCGCTGGACGAAGCGGTGACTAACCAGCAGACGTCTCGCAGGCAATTGCTGAACGAGGCCGTCGGTGGAATTCGCATTAACCTTCAGAGCAAGAACAAGGAGGAGATGCAAGCGGCATTTTCTGAGCAAGCGCAAAGGCTGCGTGAGCAGACGAAACGGTTCGCGGACAGCCGGATGAGAACGGTTGCTGCAATCCTTAAGCCGGAGCAGATGGCCAGGCTCAAGGAGCTAGATCTCCAGTTTCGAGGGCCAATGTCGATGGCGGTCGACGAAGTGGCTGCGGGAGTCTCGCTCGATAAAGATCAGAAAGCCGGCGTCGCTTCGCTCCTGAGCAGGTATCGGCAGGAGGTTCGCAAGAGTCTTGGCGTTGGCACGCAGGGGATTGCATTCAAGCCCGATTCGGTTCCTTCCTCGCCAGTGACTTCGGCTCCTCCCGCGGATTCCGAAGAAAAGCGAGTCAGACTCGTAAAGGCGGACAAGGAGATCAGGAAGTCTAGGCGGGAACTAGGCGCGAAGGCGTTAGCGTCGCTCCCCGATCTGCAGAGGGCTCAGTGGTCGAAGCTCCGCGGCAAGCCGTTCGAGTTCCACCCGGAGCTATAGGCGCAGACAGTGCGGAATGCAAGCACGGGCCCCATATGCACGAATCCGGCCGTCTGAGTCAGGCGTGCTGCAAACGCACGAATCAGGCGGCCAGGGCCAACACTCGATGAATCTCCGCGACGCGATGATGCTCGGATACCAGCAATGAGCGCAGGTTGCCGAGCCGCTCGAATGCGAACGCATACGCTTCATTTCGAATATTCGCCAACTCCTCGGCGAAGGCTCCCCTAACGGGCCGCGTCCTCTGGTAGACTCGCATGCGCGCCACGGCGACGTCCTGGACCGGATTCAGGTTCCCGAGTGCCAACTCCATACCTAGGTTCTTTAGCAGCGCATCGTAGAACGTTGCATAAAAGTCGTTCTTCGGCAGGTGGGTTGGTATGGGATTGAATAGATCGAACGAGGCAAAGCAGAAACCGCCCGGCGTGAGATGAGCAACAAACCGCACCATTAGCTCGATCGGATCTTCTACATGCTCGACGACATCGTGGCAGCCGACGATAGAATATCTCTCTCCGGGAATGTCGCGAGCATCCACAATTCGGACCGTGAGGCCTCGCTGCTCGTATCGCCAGCGCGCGAAATCGACACCGGGCCACGGAACATCGGCGTGTGTTGTCGCGATACCCAGCCTTGCGAACGCAATGCAGTCGCGCCCCACGCCCGCCCCGAGATCCATGAAGCTCGTCGCTCGGGTCGTGATCGCCATGCCGACCATCACCTGCAGACGCTCGAGAATGTGTTTCAACTGGATCGCGGAGACCAGGACCGGCAGAATCTGCACGTGCGGACCCACTTCCTCTACGCTGGTCCGAAGGAGGCGATCGTATTCGGCGCGCACCTGTTCGCGAGGCTGGCCGATATAGTCGCCATACTCCTGAAGAACGTCATCCAGCGGGTCGGTGCAGCGGTATCGCAGCAGGTCGAAAAGTTGGTTTTCGGGAACATGCGGTGCGTTCATGGGGTCCTTTCGGCACTGCGGGCCCCTGGTCAAGCCGGTCGGACCCCGCATGCGATCTCGTTTGCCGCGGCGTTCGGCCGGCCGGCGCGAGAAGGCTCACCCGTAATTATGGCAGTCCGTATTCCCGATCTCAGATCGTTTGCCGCTGCGATTACGAGCCCTTTGATGGGCTGTAGGGTTTACCGTCACGAGTGATCCTGGACTCGGAGACCACAAGCCTCGTCAATATCCACTCCTTTCCGCGCTTCGCCAACGTCGCCGTCTCTCGATCCGCCTCGTGATACTTGTGACCCTTCTCGGCCTTCAGCGCCCGACGGAAACCTTCAGCGACCCGACGGAAACGAACATTCTCGCTCCGTCGTTGGAGAACTTCACGTCGCGTGTCCAGTGGCCTCCGCCTCGCAGACGACCGCCTCCGGGCAAGTTGTCGACCACCGCTTGCGCCTCACCAGTCGCCTTGAGGTCTCCGTTCCGATAGGGAAACCGTACGACGCTGTCGGTGTTTCCGACATACAGGAAGGACGGATTTGGACCGGGTGGATAGAACGCGATGCCGAACGGCTTCACGAGGCCCGTCGCGTAGGTATAGGCGTTCTCGGCGCTCTCTCCGCGCAGAACGCGCACACGGCCCGATTCGCGCTCTACCACGAACACGTCACCGTTCGGCGCCGTCGCGATCTGGCGCGGCCGATCGAGACCAGTCCGATACAGGGTGACGGTGAAGCCATCCGGTGCCTTCGGCCATGCGCCTTCCGGCCTCGGGACAATATGCGGGCCGATGTCAACGGACTTGGTCGCGTAGGGCAAGGGCAGATCGGCACTAGTAATGTGCCGGCGCACGCCGGGCGCATCGGTCGTCCAGTCGCCCAGGGCCGCCTGTCCTGTGAGATCGCGCACCGTGGAAACCTGGATTGCAGGCGTAGGCCCGCTCTGTCCGGGAGTCCGCGAGCAGGCTGTGGCAGATAATAGAATTGCGGGTGTCAATGCGGTCAATGCGGTTACGCGACGAACGTTCCTTGCGCAGATGAAGTGCGGTCTTGCTGAGTCGCTCATTTTCTCTGTACAGTTTCCCTTCGGCCGGGACGACTTCCCGGTGGATCTCCCTATTTCGGGCCTCGGATCGATGTACCCTGGTTAATGACGTTTCACAGGGGTGAAATGTATCGCAAAGAAAATCGGCGGTGGAAAATACGAGCGACGAGCGGAATCGCTATAACAGCTCGGGGAGCTAACCGTCCGATGCGTGAGGAGCGTTTCGATCGTGTGATGAGGCAAAATAATGAGCCACCCGAAAAGTCGGATGACTCATTCCAAACCCCCTCACTTTTGAGGCGTGCTATCTTCCAGACGAGTCGGTGTACCTTCTCGAAACCTCGTCCCAGTTTACGACGTTCCACCATGCGGTGAGATAGTCGGGCCGGCGATTCTGATACTTCAGATAGTAGGCATGTTCCCAGACATCCACACCCAGCAGCGGGGTTTTCCCTTCCATCAAAGGGCTATCCTGGTTCGCGGTGCTGATCACGGCGAGGTTCCCAACGTCCAGGACGAGCCACGACCATCCGCTGCCAAATCGCTTCGCGCCCGCTTCGTTCACCTGCTTCTTCAGCGTGTCAAGGTCACCGAACGCGCTTGAGATCGCCTGGGCAAGGACTCCGGTGGGAGCGGTCGAGCCAC
>JBBQVV010000419.1:0-6130 GCA_038211235.1 Chthonomonadales bacterium
AGCATTGCGTCCAGGAGCGGCAGGCCGAGAAGTACGCCGGTTCCGCGCAGAAAATGCCGTCGCGAGAGGGCTTGCCGTGAGGAGACATGGACGTTCTGCATTTGCTTCACTTGCTCCTGAACCTATTTGTTCTTGAAAAGTTCGCTGTCGATTACCGCATTGATGATCGATTTTACCCCGTACCCACTCTTTTCGGAGCGATCCAGGATCGCTTCCTCCTTCGGCCGGTCGCCGAATCCGACCGGCGCGCCCGTCGCGTAGACGATGATCTGGCTAGTAACGTTACGCGCAATCTGTCGCTCGTCCTTCAGCAGCAGTTGCTTCAGCTCGCGGACATCGGAAAAGTGCCGTCCGTCCGGCAGGTCGCCGCTCGGATCCACCTTCGGTCCGGCATGGAACGTAAACGGCTGTCCATTCTTTCCATATCCTGCCAGTCGCGTTCCCTCGCCGAGGGCGCGATAACTGTCGCGCCAGCCGCCGAACACATCGAAGCTCTCCAGGGCGAAACCGGGCGGGTCGATCTTCGCGTGGCAGGAGCTGCACGTCGCCTGTGTTCGGTGCTTGGCCAACTGGTCCCGTATCGTCGTGGCGCCGCGCGTGTCCGGCTCGATGGCCGGCACGGTAAGCGGCTTTGGGGGCACCGTCTGCCCCAGGATTCGCTCGGTGATCCAGACTCCTCGGAGCACCGGCGAGGTCGTCGTTCCGTTCGATGTGACCTTCAGCACGCTCGCCTGCGTGAGCAGGCCGCCGCGCACCGAGTCTTTCTGCAGCTCAACGCGCCGGATAGCAGATCCCTGAACTCCTGGAATTCCATAGAGCGTGGCGAGCCGCTGATTTACCATCACGAAGTTCGAGTCGACGAGGTTGCGCGCCGGAAGGTTGCGGCGGATCAGCTCGGAGACGAATGCATGGCTCTCGTCGATCGAAGACTCCGTGAGAAAGTCGTCGAGGTAGTAGTCGGGATACAGAATTTCGTCGGGCGACGTGTTGTTCGTCTTCCGGAGGTCGAGCCAGTAGTCGAGAAATGCGTCTACGAAGCGCTGCGATCGTGGATCGGCGAGCATGCGGTCGGCCTGAGCGGCTAGCGCGCCGGGTTTGCGCAGGGCGCCGCGATCTGCCAGGGAGCGCAGCGTCGCGTCCGGCTCCGAGTTCCACAGAAGATAGGATAGGCGCGTCGCCAGGGCGTAGTCGTCCAGCGGTCCGGGCCGCTCTTCCAGCGTAACGAAGGCGGGCGAGCAAAGCACTGCGGAGTACGCGGTGATCATCGCCTCCGTAAAGTCGGCGCCGGATGTGCGGGCGGTATGGTAGAGCTTTACAAACGGTTGTACGTCCTGTTCCTGAATCCGGCGGCGCAGCGCGCGCTTGACAAATCCGTGTAGGAGGCGCTCGGCATCGGCGTCCGGACTGTTCGGAACGACCTCTACCGTGGTGGAATCGACCGTCCGTTGGCGATAATTACCTCTTCGGCGATCACCGGGAACCGGCTCTTCCGGCGCGGTTCCGGAGACCTTTACCGGCAGATCGCCGAATAAGAGACGCTGTCCTGGAGTCGGCCACGAATCGAAGATCGGTCCCTCGACTTCAAGCCAGTGGAAGTCGACGCCCGGCTGCCCGTCCTTCTGCGCGAGCGGGTTGTGCCAGCCGGGAGGACGCGATCGGAAGAACCGGGCGGCGTCCGGCATGATCGTCTCGCCCTTGAGCAGTGTGACTTCCGTCTCGCCGACGCTTGCCTTCGGGCCGAAGTCGAGTGTGCCGAGCTGTCGAAGCTGCTCCGCCGCCGCCGCCGCAAAGAGGCTCACCGGCTCCAGCGTTCTTCCGGCGGAAAGTTCCGTCCGGCTCGGGCGCCACCAGGCACGCGCGCTCTCGGGTCCGGCCCAGAAGGAGTTTGCGCAGAGACGAAGCTTGTAGCGGCCGGCTACGGGCGCGCGGAACTGGTTGAATTTCGGCTGGAGCGGCTCGTAAGCGCTGGCGACGACACCCATGCCCTCCTGCTCGCGCCGAACAGGGTCCTTTACACCCACTGTCATCGGCCCGGTCTCTTTGAGCGCAGGCATATCAGCCTCGTTGCCGACGATCGGGAAGGTCGCGCGCTCGGCGGCGCCGTTGAACTCATTGAACTTTGCGAGACCTACGAACGACCGCTGCTCCCGAGCATAGTATCGTCTGGTGGTCGTCTCCGGCCGCGTGGACTGTTTCGCCATCACCTCGCGCAGAGCATAATCGGCTGCCGCAAGATAGCGGCTCATCTGCACGTGCGAGACATCCAACGCCTCGCCTACCTTGTTGAAACGGAACGCCTGCCCATCTTCAGGCAGCATCTCCCGGATCTGCAACCAGGGCGCGTCGAGCAGATCGCGGAGTGTGTTCTCGTACTCGTAGCGGTTCATGCGGCGCCAAACCGAACGCCCCTCACGCCGTACCCGTGCGTCGTCGCTCGCGATCAGCGGACGGCCCAACGCGGCCAGGAACGCCTTCCGCGCAGCCGGCGCGGGCTGAGGCGAGGCCCTCGGCGGCATTTCGTTCTTTAAAACTCTGTCGTTTAGCTTCACCCACAGGGCGAAGTTGGCCGGATCGTCCGGATGGAACGGGGTCGCCGCGAGGTTCAGGCCGCCGCTCGCGACCGCTTTGCCGTGGCAGCCGAGACAGTTGTGGTTCAAGAACGGCCGAATCGTGTCCTGTTCGGGAGCCTGACCGGCGCGCGCCCGCGTGTGCGGCGGGACGCTCCGATATCCAAATGAGACCGAGCATAGAAGAAGAGTGGCTGTCCCGAATGCGAGCGAAGAGAGCGGCCACTTCCGAGTGGGTGCCGCTTCATCGGCCCGAAGAGAGCCCCGCGATCTGCCCGCCGACCGATTGAGCTGATGCATTGGAGAGTTCCTTACGGCAATTCGCCCAGGCGATATGATATTTTGCGAAATCCGCCCGGATACGCTACCCGATTACTTTGAGCGATGCGATCACCGGAATGTTGCACAAAAGCGCCCGCCAGTCCTTCATCTGGTGATACGGGCGCGATCCTGCCGACGCACAACGCGATCGTTCAGTCACCCACGAATGGCGGCACCGGTAATCGGTCTGCCCACGAGCGCCACAATCTGGCGCATTCACTCGACGAGTTCGACTCGGTGTGAACCATCCCCGTTCGCTGCTTGTGTCCTTGACACATACGTGGGTGGTGGTTACAATGTTAATTGGGAGATACGACGATGGACTATCGAGAGTTCATTACACACGACCCCGCGGTTTGCGGCGGTGAAATCGTATTCAAAGGCACTCGCGTTACACTCCGCACCATTCTGGCGAGCCGTGCGGCGGGTGATACGATCGGGGCTATCCTGCAAGATTGTCCCACCCTCAATGAACAGCACGTTCGTGCCGCTATCGCGTTTGCGGCATCTGCGGCGGCTGATTGACACCAATCGATCACAACACAACAAGCGTATGACTTCCCGCCTGAGCCACGACGGTCGTCGTCGCACCGACGAAGGAGAAACGATGAGGCTTCCGCTTTGCCTTGCTTTCTCGACGGCGATCGCCTCCCTCCTTGGCACGCTGCCACGCGGCGCATCGGCACAGATTGCAGCCCCGGTCCGCGTTGAGAGCGGCCTCCTGTCCGGAGTGTCTGGCTCGGACCCATCCGTCCGGGTCTACAAGGGCGTTCCGTTCGCCAGACCTCCGATCGGTGAGCTTCGATGGCGTCCACCACAGCCCACCGCACATTGGGACGGCGTGCGAAAGGCGGACCGCTTCGGTCCCAGCGCCATGCAGCCCGATACCGGGGCGTTCGGTCCCTGGACCAGGGAGTTCATCTTCGGCAACGAGGTGAGCGAGGACTGCCTGTACCTCAATATCTGGACCGCAGCGCAGGATGCGAAGGCGAAGCGGCCGGTTCTGGTCTACATCCACGGCGGCGGATTCTCCGGCGGCTCGGGGGAGGTCGCGGTCTACGATGGCGAGGAGCTTGCGAAGAAGGGCCTCATCGTCGTTACGATCAACTATCGTCTCGGGGCGCTCGGCTTCCTAACTCACCCGGAGCTGACGAGGGAGTCGGATCACTACGCCTCCGGCAACTACGGACTGCTGGACCAGGTGGCCGCGCTTCAGTGGATTCGGAAGAACATCGCGGCGTTTGGTGGAGACCCCGGAAGGGTCGCCATTGCGGGGCAGTCCGCCGGAGCCGTATCAGTCCATCTGCTGACGGCCTCGCCGCTCGCGAGAGGGCTGTTTCAGCGCGCGATTGCCGAGAGCGGCTTTGGACCTGCCCGCTACTTCACGGGAACACGTGATTCGGCGGAACAGAACGGTGTTAAGTTCGCCAGGCAAAAGGGAGCGAGGACCCTCAAGGAGCTTCGCGCACTTCCCGCTGCCGAGTTGATCAGCGCTGGCCCGGGAATCCGCTTCGGGCCGGTAGTGGACGGCTACTTCCTCCCCGATGACGCTCAAACAATGTTTGAAAAAGGCCGGCGGAACGACGTTCCGACGCTCATCGGGATCAACGCCGATGAGGGCAGCTCCAATTCGGCGTATGGCAAAGTAAAGGTCGACGCATTCAGGAGCCGGGCGCGGCAGCGATATGGAAACCGAGCGGAGGAGTTCCTCAAGCTCTATCCCGTCGAGTCGGATGCAGCGGCGGGTTCCGCCGAGAAAGCCGCAGACCGGGACCGGGGCGTAGTCTCTCTCGCCGCCTGGGCGGAGGAGCGCGAGAAGACTGCGAAGTCGAAGACCTATCTCTACTTCTTCGCCCGCGCGATTCCCTGGCCGCAGCATCCCGAGTTCGGGGCGTTCCATACGGGCGAAGTCCCCTACATTTTCCGTAACCTGAAGAAGCTGGAGCGGCCATGGGAACCTGCGGACCGCAAGCTCGCCGATATCGTCTCGTCCTACTGGGTGAACTTCGCAGCGACCGGCGATCCGAACAGGGAGGGCCTGCCGATCTGGCCCGCCTTCGACTCAAAGGAGCCGAGGCTGATGCGCCTGGACGCAGCCTCCGCTGCCATGGGTTTGCCGGAACTGGCGAAGCGCGATCTGTTCACGAAAACGCTGAACGACTAGGGTTCGCCATCAGCCGAGGAGTTCTGATCTTCGGAATGAGATGAGAGTATCCGAATCGCAGCCGCGTCTCGCAACGGGAGCGCCCATGCCGCGCGAAATCCACATTGCTCCGTGTCCGACGTCCGCCGGCCTCATCAACCGTGCTCTGCGTCTGAAGCGCGGCGCATGCGTTGCAAACCTGGATACGCTCTCTGGCGGACCCATACCGCACAGTCTTTCGTTCGCTGAACTGCTTCAAGTGCGCGATTACTCGGTATCGCTGACGGATGCGGGTATCGCCGCACTCGCAGGTAACGCGAACTTTGTCGAGCTCAACGGCATCGACGATTGGATCGGTGGAGTCCACCTTGATTCGAACACAGGAAACGTCTGGTTTCGCGACGGCGATCGACTTCTTAGAGCGTGAGTTTGCGCACAGGCATGTCAAGTCAGGCACTCTGGTCAGTGGCCAATCACCGTGTCATAGACCTGAACGCGGGACCAGAGATGCCGGCACTCCCCGATGAAGCAGTGATGGTCCGGATGGTCCTGGTAGACATCGTGCCCAGAGGCGCCTGCGAACTCGACGAGCAGGGCAACCCCATACGAGCTGTCTACCACGTCGCGCTCGGTGCCGGCCGGAAACCCGACGTCAAGCCGAAGCACGCCCGGAATTTTGGTGAGGTGGCGGCGAGCACCCTCGGCCAGTGCTGCCGCATCGGACCCCCCGCCGCCTTCCCGCAGCCAGAAATATACCATGTGAAGAAATCTTGAGTTTGTCGACATGCATCGATTGCCTCTCTATTGTAAGATGACGATAGATTACCTTACCGTCCGGTCGATGCGTCCGGCGCGGTGTCGGATTGGAACGGAGCGCACCCATGAAGTCGCAATCTGACCATCTGGGGATTGGCTCAATCTGTCTTGCGTTGTCCATCTGCATCCGGTCGAGATCGTCAAGTAACGACAGCGCCTATTTGGATACTATCAACGGGAAAGTATGGATACAGCGCGACGGCATTGAGAATGGCATCGGTTACGATCTGGAAGCGGCCGGTGTGCCTAAATCAGACATCGTTCCGGCCTTTCACTCGGAGAG
>JBBQVV010000420.1:0-6103 GCA_038211235.1 Chthonomonadales bacterium
GATTGTGGTAGCTAGTCCATGCGCCATTCATCTCCGAACCGAACCTGAGAAAGATCCGGGCTCTCGTCGCCGCCAGGTCGTCTGCAAGCCGCCGCAAATAGGCGTCGTCCTTTACACGATCGAGACCACCGTTCGGCTCCAGCGCGATGTGAACAAACTTACCCTGAGCCGCAAGCCAGCGCACCCAGCCGAGCGGGACGGGACGACCATAGCCCACGTAGAAGAAGTACATCGCGTGCTGCCTGCCGACCCGCTCTTCGAACTGAGCGGGATCGCGTCTGAGCACGCGATCGAAATCAAGGACCTTCCGCTTAAGCGAACTATCGTACTCAATATATCCGCCCAAATAGCACCCGGAAGCCGGCTCATACTTTGCTTGAGTGTTCCGGCTTGCGACCTCTGCCGCCGTCGGCGTCCGTTGAAGGTAGAGCACCGCCTGTGCGGGCGATGTTACGCCCCGGTGCGACCGGGCCGCCGTTGCCGCTAAAGAGCCTGCAAGCATCACAAGCGCGATTGCCGGAACTATTCTTTCGGTTCCCGTCATTCGCGACTGCGATCGAGGCTGTTGTCGACAGCGTCAGCCGTTGTCATGTCCGCTGACTCTTCCGAGGTATGAGCTGCGCTCCGTCTCCGCCTGCGTCTACGGGCAGATGCTCGGATGGTCTCGGGCGCTGTCGGAAAGTACATTCTCATGGCGAGGCGGTCACGATACAGATTGTAGTGACAGAGGGCGCGAATGCCGAGCATCTCTGCCACGGTAAATGAATCGGACTTGCGCCGTGGATTCGCCTTTCCTTCCAGGCACCGGCGGTCGGTCCGGGTGTATCGCGGACAGTTCCAGCATGTCATGCGCCTGGGCCGCTGTTCTGGTTCAGATGTCATTGACACCACGCTTGCAAGTTGAGCACGATCTAACGGAGTGCGGTTGCGCCCATGTCCATCGTCGCGACGCGTTTCTGTTTGTATTCTATTGTAACGGAAAACGGGCGTAAGGTCAACACGAGGAGATGCGCGGTACCGAGAAGGTCCCAACGCGGACACGCAGTAAGGCGCCCGAGTCATGTGAGAGCCGTGACTCGGGCGAAACGAGGCGCACAGTATTGTAGTAAACACGGCGATCGCGAACATCGAAACCGTGCGAGTCGGCGCAATTCTCGTGACAGGTCGACTTGACCGATCGCTGGCATCGCCGCGCCTACGCGCGCGCCGGCTGAAGCTGCTTTTCGGCTCGTCGACGATTGTTGACGTCCAGTATCCGCTTGCGCATCCGGATGTTCTTGGGAGTCACTTCCACAAGCTCGTCAGGACCGATATACTCGATTGCCCGATCCAGGGACATCTCGGTATTTGGCGTAAGCCGGATCGCGATGTCTGAGTTCGAGGAGCGCATATTGCTGAGCTGCTTCACTTTGCAAACGTTCACGTCGAGATCGCTGTCGCGCACGTGCTTGCCGACGATCATGCCCTCATAAACCTCGATGCCGACGCCGACGAACAGGACGCCGCGCTCTTCTGAGTTCGCGAGGCCAAACGGATTCGTAATCCCCGCGTCGGTCGCGACAAGCGAGCCGCTGCTGCGCTTGCCCATATCGCCGGCGTACGGCTTGTAGGAGTCGAATAGCGTGTTGATAACGCCGGTGCCTCTCGTGGCGGTCAGAAAATCGTTGCGGAATCCCAGCAGCCCGCGAGTTGGGACCAGGTAGGTGAAGAACACGCTTCCGTTGCCCGTACGCATGTCGATCATCTCGCCTTTGCGTTGTCCTAGCTGCTCGACTACGACACCCTGATGCTCTTCGGCGACCTCAACCTCCACGCGCTCGTAGGGCTCCGTCCGACGACCATCCTCATCCTGATGGAAGATTACTTCGGGCTGCGCGACCTGCAGCTCGTACCCCTCGCGCCTCATCGTCTCTATCAGAATGGCGAGATGAAGTTCTCCACGCCCACTTACGAGGTACGTATCGGCGTTTTCTGTCTCCTCGACGCGGAGGCTAACGTTGGTCTCCAGCTCCTTAAACAGGCGGTCGCGGAGCTTGCGGCTAGTGCTGTACACCCCTTCGCGTCCCGTCAACGGGCTGGTGTTGACCCCAAACGCCATTCGAAGCGTCGGCTCATCCACGCGGACGGTTGCCACTGCCTTAGGCATATCCCGGCTGGCAATCGTCTCGCCGATTGCGACGTCCGCCAGTCCGCTGACGATGCAGATCTCGCCGGCCGCGACTTCCGACTGCTCGGTCTTCTTGAGACCCTCAAAGATAAACGTCGTCACCACCTTGCCCGGCCGAATGTCGCCGTCGCGATTGACAATGGCGATGTTATCGCCAGGATGTACCGTACCGGCATGGATTCTACCAATTCCGAACCGGCCGCGATAGTCGTCGTAGCTCAGGCTGGAGATGAGCATCTGGAAGGGCGCATCGCGATCGCCGATCGGCTGAGGTATGTGGCTGACGATCGTATCGAAGAGCGGCTTCAGATCGCTCCCCGCGTGTGCCAGGTCGATGGTCGCAGTGCCCCGCCGGGCGCACGTGTACACGATCGGGAAATCCAACTGGTCTTCAGATGCGCCAAGTTCGACGAACAGGTCAAACGTCTGATCCACCACCCAGTCCGGGCGAGAGTCTACTCGATCGATCTTGTTTACGACGACGATCGCTCGGTGGCCGATTGCCAGTGCCTTCGACATGACAAACCGCGTCTGCGGCATGGGTCCATCGACGGCGTCGACGAGGAGAAGTACACCGTCGACCATTCCCATCACTCGCTCGACTTCCCCGCCGAAGTCGGCATGTCCGGGGGTGTCGACGATATTTATTTTGCAGTCGCCATACGAGACCGCGGTGTTCTTGCTCACGATCGTGATTCCGCGTTCTCGCTCCAACGCGTTGCTGTCCATGACGCGATCGCCGAAGTCCTGGTTAGCGCGAAAGACATTCCCCTGGCGCAGCAGGCCGTCAACCAGTGTGGTCTTACCATGGTCGACGTGTGCGATGATCGCAATATTTCTGATCTTATCCTGGGTGTACGCGCTCATAGGTTCCTTCTCGCATATGCACACACAACAAAACGCGCGAACGGAGAACCGCCCGCGCTCTGTCATCGCCGACCTCTGGGTATTCCTGGTTCACACTATTATACACGACAAATGACGCGATTGCGGCATGGCTGCCCGCTACTCTCTGCCTGCCGCCTGTCGTCTCACTTCTCGCTCTTGATCGCGTTCGGCGATCGTGACACGCTTATCGTACAGCTTTTTCCCGCGCGCCAGGGCGACCTCGACCTTCGCGAAGCCCCGTTGAAAATAGAGCGCGAGCGGAACGATAGTAAGGCCCTTCTGTTCCGTGGCAGCCCGAAGCTCCACGATCTCCCAGCGGTGCAGTAGCAGCTTTCGTTTGCGGCGCGGCTCGACATTCCAGCGGTTTCCCAGCTCGTACGGTGTGACATGCATGTTGAACAGCCAGGCTTCGCCGTTCTCAATTCGGCAGTATGCGTCCGCAAGATTCACTCGGCCCGCGCGCAGCGACTTCACCTCGGTGCCCACCAGCACAAGGCCAGCGTCAAACGTCTCCTCGATTTCATAATCGTGGCGCGCCTTCCGGTTGTACGAAATGCTCTTCTTGGCGTTGCGGTCGCGTTCAGCATCCTGCACAATCCCTTTTACCGGGTTGGTCTTTTTCATCACTTCATTGGCGCCCGGGCGGCTCGACTCGTAAAACAGTGGATTGCGGAAGTGCAGGTCATTGCGACGCGCTCAGCTCTTTGTTGAGTACGCGATTGATCGCGTCAATTAGATCAGCCTGATTGATCGGTTTGCCCAGGATCGAGTCCGGCATTACGTCGGGGATGTGTGTCTGAAGCACGCTTTCGCCCCAGCCCGTGAGCAGCAGCACGGGCAAATCCGGACGGCGCCTCTTGGCCTCCGCGACGAGCTGCAGGCCGGTCATTCCAGGCATTCCGTGGTCGGTAAGAATCAAGTCGAACGGATCGTCGCCCTCGTCGTCCAGGCACTGCAGCGCGGCCTTGGCAGAGTGAACGGCCACGACCTGATATCCGTGGCGGGTCAGGATCGTGGCAACGACGCTCGCCACAAACGGCTCATCGTCCACGACGAGCGCTCGTGCGCCGGCAATTCGGGGGGATATGCCGTGCACGCGCGCAATCTCCACGTCCGCCGCCTGATTCTCGCCCGCTGGAAACCGGAGCATGAACCTGGTGCCCCGTCCTGGACCGGTGTCCAGCTCGATGACGCCGCCGTACCGTTGGATTATCGTCCACGAGACCGCCAGCCCAAGTCCGGTGCCTTCAACTCCGCGCGTCGTGAAAAACGGATCGAATATCCTGGCCGCTACGTCCGCTGTCATGCCAGTGCCCGTGTCCTGAACGCAGATCTCCACCTGATCCGACCCATACGGTCGGGTCGAGAGCGTCAGGGTACCTCCGCCGGGCATCGCGTTCAGCGCATTGTGAATCAGGTTTACCAGCACCTCGCGGAGGCCGCTCGTTTCAGCCATAATTGGGGCGACGCTTTGCAGGTCCACGGAGACCTCGTAGATGCGACCCTCCTTGTGGGCGGAGTCCTTCCAGCGCGGCCTGGTCATGTCGACGACATCCTTGACGATGACGTTGACGTCCGTTGGCTCCCCGTGCGCCTTGACCCGCTGCTTGGCAAACCTCTGAAGTCGCTCGACTGTAGTGGAAGCGTCCTCCGCCGCCTTGCGGATGATTGCAAGCTGCTCCGAGAGCTCCGCAGGTGAGTCGAGGCTCTCCTCGGCAAGCTCGGTATATCCCAGGATCGCCATCAGAGCGTTGTTGAAATCGTGCGCAACTCCGCTGGCAAGCTCTCCGATAGCGCGCATCTTCTCCATCTGAACCATTTGCATCTGTGTCGCCTGAACCTGGGCGAGAGCGCGTTCGGCCGATTGCCGTGCCTGATCCGCCTCCTGTCGGGCCTTGAACAGCTCAGTGACCTCGAAGCTAAGGAGTAGAACCCCCACGACCTCGGCCGAGCCGTCACGTACGGGTCGAATACTCAAGTCGCAGACGATCTGGCCGCTTGCGGGAGAGGCATGGACGTGGTGACTCGCGTGAAACGGCGTACCTGCCCGCACGCCTTCGAAGAGACCGGTCGGCACGTCGGTAAGGAACTCCTGATATGAGTGCCCAACCATCTCTGCCACTTCGAGATTGTAGCTCCTTGCAGCCGCCTCGTTTACCGATCGCGCGGTACCGTCGACGTCAAAATAGATGATGCTGACCGGAGCGTTTGCAACGATCGATTCTAACTGCCGGCGCTGACCGGCAAGCTCTTCATAGAGGTCTGCCTTATGAAGCGCAATCGCGGTCTGGTCCGCGAACGCCCCGAGCATCCCCTGGGCGTAGTCCGGCACCTCCCGCTCGGCGGCGAAATAGACCTCGACGACTCCGTAGTCGCGCCCGTCCCTCCAGATCGGACTGCTGATCAGACCCGCCGGAGCCCTGCCGTTCGCAAGTCTGGGCGTGATGGTGTTTGTCCCCGCAACGTCCATCGCGTATTGGGTTCGACGCTGTGAAATAGCGCGGCCCGCCAGTGTGTCGTTAAGGTTCAGTTTCGCTTTATCCGGTCCAACCATGGAATCGAGCCCCATCGCGTAACCTATCGCAAGAGTGGCGCCGTCGGGGTTCAAGAGCAGAACAGCCGCATGGTCCGAGTCGCAGTAGGAGGCAGCCTGATGGGTTATTGCGCGAAGGAGCTCGGGGGTAGTCTGAGACGCATTCACGACCTGGGTGAGCCGCATGAGGGCTCCTGCTCGTCGTCGCGCACGCTCGGCGGCGCGACCAGCGCTGGACAGTACGCGTTCGTTCAGGACCTGGTCACTTATCGAGCGGACCGTCACGACGAGATACTGGCTCCGGTCATCGGCGTCTAGAGGAAAGACAGACCATTCCCAGTACGCAATATTACGAGTCGCGAAGTGTACAAACTGAAGGCGCCTGGACGCGGATTTGACGCCGCCTCCGCTGGGAGCGTGGATATCTTCAAGCGCATCGAGCCATGACTCTTCTTCCAGGCCCGGCAAGTATTCATGAGGAGCGCGGCCGACTGCATCGACGGCGCCGGTGCCCT
>JBBQVV010000421.1:0-6100 GCA_038211235.1 Chthonomonadales bacterium
GTACCAGACCGGATCGTGCAGGCACAGGCTCTTGTAGCGTTTCCGCCAGGAGTCGCCGGGTCGCTCGTACTTCTCAAGGATGATCGTCGGCACGTTCAACCGCCGCAGGCGCGCGCCGAGCGCGATTCCACCCTGCCCTCCCCCCACGATGACAACGTAGGGCTGAGTGAGGGAGCCGAGTTCTGCGTCCTCCTGGCCGCGCTGCTCAAGCCACGTCTTACGGCCGGGCCGCACGCCGTGCTCGACTCCCCTATCTCGCGTTGGACCCCTCCGCTCCTCGTATCCCTTGAGTTCCGTCATCGTCGTCAACAGCGTCGAGGCCCGGCCGCCGATCAGCCGCACGTGACCATAGCCCCGCGCCACGTCGGTCTCGAATCGGATCCAGCCTTCTATCACACCGCCGGCCTCACTGGGGTCGCAATCGAGTCGCCAGGCGGAGGGCTTAGCCGGGATCACCGCCTGCTCGATCAGCTGGCGGATCCTGTCGTGACCCTCTGCAGTGCTGATGTTCCAGGTGAATGCCACCAGGTCGCGCCAGTAGCTGTCGGCGGCGAACAACTCAGTTGCGCCGCCGGCGTCGCCGCGTTCGAGCGCCGCACTGAGTACGGTCAGCCATTCCATCACCTGCTGTGTCGGCGTCTTATCGTTCATCGCCTGTCTCCTGTCCGGGGGTTGGTTGGAAGCGATCCATCCGGTTCCTTCCGGCTTCGGCCGATCTCACGATGCAGCGAAAACGCCGGTCGAACAAGACAAGCCACAGTACTTACGTCCCTTCACTAACTCGAGCCTCAACCCTCGACTCTCCCATCGCCGACAGGAGAATCTCCGCGATGTCAAGGACGGGCGGCGCCTTGTCCCCTCCCGCCAGGGCGACGCTGTCCCCTACCATAACCTTGCAGAATGGGCAGGCGACCGCCACCGTCTTCGCGCCCGTGCCGATCAACTCGATGGCGCGATTGACGCCGGGCCGCTGATTAGGCGGCTCCTCCATCCACATGCGCCCTCCGCCCGCGCCGCAGCAGAACGTGCGCGACTCCCGCCGCTCCGGCTCCGTCAGGGGCTCGCTCATCGCACCCGCGAGAACGGCCCTTGGCGCGGCTGTCTCGCCGTTCACGCGAGCGAGGAAGCACGGATCGTGATAAGTGACCGTTTCGGCGTACCGCTCCGGCACTTTCAATCTGCCGTCTGCGATCAGTCGCTCCAGATACTGCGAGTGATGGACGACCTCGTAGCTCCCGCCAAACTGCGAATACTCGTTCTTAATGGTATGCATGCAGTGCGGGCACTGCGTCACGATCGTCGTGGCCCGAACCGAATCCAGCGTCGCAATGTTCGCCTCCGCCAGCTGCTGAAACTGCAGCTCGTCGCCTGTGCGGCGCGCCGGATCTCCCGTGCACCTCTCGCGCGGGCCGAGAATGCCGAACTTAACCCCCGCGGCCTTCAACAGAGTGGCCAGCGCCCGAGTCGTCTTCTGCGCGCGAGAGTCGAACGCGCCGGCGCATCCGACCCACAGAAGCGCCTCTCGCCCATCATCCGATGTCGCGGCCGGGACGTCCAACCCCTTTGCCCAGTCGGCCCGCTGCGATGCTGGGAGACCCCACGGGTTCTCCCGAGACGTCAACTGCCGCAGCATTGTGGCAGCGGAGCCGGAGAGCCTGCCTTCCGCGACTCGGTAGCGGCGGATCCCATCGATGATGTCTACGTGCCGGATGAGCGCAGGACATTCTCGGACGCAGGCATGACAATTCGTGCAGGCCCACAGCGCCTCGTCCGATATGGTATCCGTCGACTGCATCGCGGCCGCAGGCTGCTTGGACCCTTCGCCCGGAGCCGGCGTTGCCGCTCCCGCCATTGCCGCCCGGATGTCGAGCACGATGCGCTGCGGGTCAAGGAGCTTGCCGACGGCAGTGGCGGGACATGCGTCGGTACACCTTCCGCACTGCATGCAGCCGTCGAGACTCATCAGCTCCCAACGATCGAAATCGGCAATGGACTCGAGGCCGACCTTCCCGGTCTCCTCGACGATAGGCATGTCCAGCCGGGCGAGGACGCCCATTCGCCGCTCGGGCTGCAGCGCGATAGTGAAGGGAATCACAAACAGATGGAGCCACCGCCCGTACGGGAGCGCCGCGATGACCCCAAGGACCAGGACGGCATGGACCCACCAGATGCCGGCGTAGCCGAAGGAGGAGAGTGCGAGCGAGCGGATCGGCGTTGCGAACAGCGAACCAATGGGCGAGAATCCTGTGTAGGCAGCGCGGCTGGGATCGGCGGCGATTCCCGCTCCCTCGAGGATGAACCCCGTTACGGCGCCGGCAAGCAGCAGCGCCAGAAACGCGTTATCCCGCCAATCATGCCCCATGCTGGCCGGCCGCGCAAGAACTCGGCGTCCGAGCGCGGCGATAACCGCAGCCATAAGCGCGAGGCCAGAGAGGTCCAGGGTAAGCTTGCAGGCCAGGTAGAAGAAGCCTCTGTACAGCCAGTGCTCGCCAAACAAGATCGCGCCATAGTGCTCGACGGCGACGATGTTGGTTCCGATGAACAGCGCGAGCATCCCGAAGAACAGAAGCAGGTGCATCGTCCCTGCGAACTTTCTCCGCCGAATCCGCCGGTGGGCGAATGTCTGGTCGCAAAGCGCTCTAAACCTGACTGGCCAATCGCGCGGGACCGTGATGGGACGGCCGCGGCGCCAGAGCACGAACCGCCTGTAGAATCCATGAAAGCAGATGACGACGCTCAGAGCGGCGAGCAGATAAAAGACGGCCTGGCTGCCGCCCGCCATATTGAAAAAGATCGTTCGCGTCGCCATGTGTTCCGCTTCTACTGGATCTGCCGCACCCGCTCGGTCAACTCAGGTACCGCCTGATGTAGATCCGCGATAAGTCCATAGTCCGCGACGGAAAAGATGGGCGCGTCCGGATCTGTGTTGATCGCCACGATTACGCGCGAATCCTTCATGCCGGCCAGATGCTGAACGCTGCCCGACACGCCTGCCGCGATGTATAGCTCGGGTGCAACGGATTTGCCGGTCTGCCCCACTTGCAGCTCATTTGGTGCGATGCCGCTGTCCACGGCGGCGCGAGTCGCTCCGACCGCGCCTCCAAGCGCGTCTGCTAGCCCTCCCAATACCCTCTCGAACGTTGCTGCATCGCGCAGTGGACGCCCACCGGAGACGACGACTCGTGCCGCCGTCAGCTCGGGGCGGCTTCGTGCAGCCGCCTCCAGAGCCACCCACGTTGTTCCGGTCGGGAGCTCGTCCGCGTTGACCGGGAATGCTGTTACGTCCGACGCGGGGAGCCCCCGCTCCGGATCACGAAACGCGGAGGGACGAACGGAGAACACGGCGCGACGGTCGGCGAGTTCCATCGTGGCGACTACATTGCCGGCGTACATCGGCCGGAGGAACTGCAAGCCTGAAGAATCCGCACCGATGCCGATTAGATCCGAAATCATCGGCAAGTCCGCCGCCTCCGCGAGGCGGGGCAGGACATCCTTTCCGAAAGTCGTCGCCGCGCCAATAACGACTTCGGCTCCGATCTGCCTCAGAACCTGATGGCAGACGACAGCCGCGCGATCCGCGGTAGGGTGGATCAGCATGTCGTGCGCGGCGACCCAGATTCTACGCGCACCAAGGTCGCGCCAATTGTCTGTCTGGGCCGCGATCTCGGCCCCGCCGATCGCAAGCAGGTCGAACGGCGTCTCCCACGTTCTTGAGACATCTTGTGCGAATTTAATCGATGACAGCGTCACGTCCGGTAACCGCTGACCATCCGTTTCCATGAAAACTAACAACAACTTCCAGACCCTCCCACTTCTAATCCGATGCGTTCCCACTAATCGAGGGATACCCGTGTTACTATCATCTGTTCCCAGGCGAGCCGAACTGGCGCCGAATAATCGTACCGCTGCCCGTACCGACTTACAGTACTTTCGCCTCATTACGCAGGGCGTCTACCAGTTCCGCAGTGTTTTTGACAATACGTCCTGGCTTTCGTGCGGGCGGCGTCTCCTGCCGTACAATGCGCATTCCACCCGATGGTGCCGAAGCAGCTGGCGAGCTTGCCATCCGGTCCAGCGTCTTGGTTCGTGCCTTCAAGATTGCGGGAAGCGCGACATAGCGCGGCTCGTTGAGACGCAGGTCCGTGGTGATGACGGCCGGCAGGGTGACATCGATAGTCTCCTGGCCGGCGTCGACCTCACGCTTCACGCGCGCGCTCCTGCCATCCTGCGATAGTACGATCTCCGAAGCAAACGCAGCCTGCGGCACGCCGAGACGGCTTGCAAGCCGCGGCCCGACCTGTGCATTGTCATCGTCGATCGCCTGCTTGCCCATCAGGATGATATCAGGTCGCTCCTCTACCGCGACAGTCTGAAGATGGCGCGCGACGACGCGCGGGTCCGCTGCGTCCGCCGCCTCCACAAGCACGGCTCGATCCGCCCCCATGGCAAGCGCCGTCCTCAGAATGGTAACAGAATCTTCTCCGCCGACCGAAACGGCAACGATTTCGACGTCGCAGCCACGCTCACGGATGCGGACGGCCTCTTCGAGCGCGATCTCATCGAACGGATTGATGACCCACTTCATATCAACCGTATTCAGCTCCCCGTCGTTGGTGAGGCTGATTCGGCCGTAGGGGTCCGGGACTCGCTTAACGGGAACGAGAATCTTCATCGAGCGATGCCTCCGCCTTCCCGGCAGTCACACAGTCAGTTTCCACCCTATACGCCGTCAAACGGCAATTCAGTTCGCCCTGTCTGTCATTAGAGGCGCTGCCGGCAATTCCCTTCGTAACTCCGGTGCTAAGGTATATTACTCAAGCAGCCGAGGCGTTCGCCGCGTGCGAATACCAGCGACGGAGATCAATGCCGGCCATGGACCGTATGGGTATCTGTAGCGAATGGGAGAGGCCGAATGGCAATCGTAGATATCAGGGTTCCGCAGATGGGAGAGGGATTGACCGAGGTTCGCCTGTTGGAGTTCCTCAAGCGGCCCGGCGAGACGGTGACCCGGGATGAGATCATATACACGATGGAGACCGACAAGGCGACCCTTGAGGTCGAATCTCCCGAGGCGGGCCTCCTGGTCGAGTGGCTTGCCGAGGAGGGCAGCGTGCTTCCGATCGGCGCAACGGTGGCCCGGATCGACTCCACCTCTCGTGAAGCTGCCCATCCCGGCGCCGAACCGGCCGCGTCAACACCCTCGCCAGCTCGACCGTCCCCCTCGGACCGCGTCGTTCCGCCAAGGACGCGCGCGTACGCCCGCGAACACGGACTGTTCGACGAGATCATCGCTCAGATCCCTTCTGTAACCGCCAAACTGATGCCTTCAGACATTGACGCGTACATGAGCGGTGCGGAGACCGCGACGGCGCCGGAGCGTAAGCAGGACGCGGCAATGTCGCTCTCGTATCTCGAGCAACCCGTCGCGGACCGGCAGAGAAAACTCATTTTCCATCTGAAGCGCAGCTCCCAGACCGTGGTTCCGGGGACGATCAGCCGCCCGATAGCATGGGCCGCCCTAAGGGACTACGTGACAAAATGGAAAAAGCAGAGAACCGAGGGCCGTCCGACGGAGTTCCAGACGTTCGCTTATTGCGTTGTGCAGGCGACGACATCCAATCCAAAATTTCGCTGTTCGCTCGTCCGGGAGGACACGCTACGCTTCTACGAGCGCCTTCATCTCGGCGTGGCGGTAGCCCTGCCGGGCGGCGACCTGACAACGGCGGTGGTGCCCGACGCCGATCTCCTGCCGTTCCCGGAGTTCATCACACTGCTCCACGAGCGGATTCAGGCTGCTCGCGCGGGTCAGGATCAGGCAGACGCCGGCGTTC
Organism: Chthonomonadales bacterium; assembly: GCA_038211235.1. GTDB lineage: Bacteria > Armatimonadota > Chthonomonadetes > Chthonomonadales > Chthonomonadaceae > DATGJU01. The sequence goes on from JBBQVV010000421.1 coordinate 5,832, forward strand.
AGCTGCTGCTCTCCTACTTGGGCGCCCACGGCATCCGTGACGCCGTTCCAGTGCTCGTCGCGCCTGCTGCCGCCGTAATGTTTCTCGGCGAATCCTATACAGTCGAGGCGCAGCTGTTCTCAAACGTTGCGCTTACCTTCGACCACCGCCTCATGAACGGCGTTGAGGCCGCTGAGTTTCTAAAGGCCGTGGCTACACACGTGGAGCAGCTTGATCCGGCGCATGCCGGCAAGGCGTGAGCCGTGAGGTGCGATTGCTGTTGGATTTGC
>JBBQVV010000422.1:0-6098 GCA_038211235.1 Chthonomonadales bacterium
ACGAGGCTGCGCCTAGCGCGTTCCCCCAGGAGGTGCAGCAGGTCATCGAGCTGACGAATCAGGAGCGCCTCAAGGCCGGCCTGCCGGCGCTCAAACATCAGCGCAATCTGCTGGAATCCGCGACCTGGATGGCCCAGGACATGCTGAACCACCACAATTTCGATCATCGCGACAGTGGAAAGCGCGACATGCCGGAGCGCCTCGCAAGCTTTAAGTACAAGGATTACCGGGCTGTCGGCGAGAATATCGCGATGGGTCAGCGCTCCGCGCGGGAGGTCGTCGGCACGTGGATGAACAGTCCCGCGCACCGGGAAAACATCCTCTCGCCCGACTATTCTGAGATCGGGGTAGGATTTACACCCGCGCCGGATCGTGCCGGCGAAGGCTATTGGGTGCAGGACTTTGGCGCGCGATACGATCGATGCGCCGTAGTGATCGACGCAGATTCCCCACGAACGAAATCGTGTCGGGTCAAGCTGTCGATTCACGCGGAGGAATCCGCGGAACAGATTCGTCTCAGCAACGATGGCGTCACATGGACCCGTTGGGAAGGGATACGGCCATTGCGAGATTGGAACATCATACCGGGACCGGGTAAGCGGACCGTCTACCTGGAGGTTCGCGAGGGTCCCAACGTTGCCCGCGCCGACGCGACGATCGAGGTCGAGGCTCCGGCTCCAGTGGCTACGATTGCGCGCGACGTCCATAGCCATTGAGTCCCCGTCCGCGGCTCTCCCGAAGGCATGCGTTCGTTGCGTGCCACGATCAAAAAGTGCTAGAATGGAGTGATAAACGCCAATAAGCAGAAGTGAAATCCATACATAACGAGGTACCGAGCAATGATAGCGCAAGCCGGTGGGTTACGGGGCGTCGTGGTCGGAGAGTCCGAAATCTGCGACGTTCAGCCCGAGGGCAATCTCTATTACCGAGGCTACAACATCCACGATCTCGCCGACCACGCCACTTTTGAGGAGGTGGTCTATTTATTGTGGCACGGTAAACTGCCCGATCTTGCTGCGCTTAGCGATTTCCGAGCGGCCCTGGCGCGCGAATACGCGCTACCAGATGGCGTACTTCGACTATTGCGGCTGTTTCCCCGTGAAGGAATCTCGATGGACGCGCTGCGAACCGCCGTATCCGCGCTCGGAATGTACGATCCCGACACGGGTGACAACTCTGAGCAGGCGAACCGGCGGAAAGCTCTTCGCCTTCAGGCGAAGGTGCCAACCCTCGTGGCCGCGATCGAACGGCACCGCACCGGTCTCGAACCTATCGCACCTCGCGCCGACCTTGGACTTGCCGAGAATTTTCTGTTTATGCTCCGCGGAGCGCAGGCCGACCCACTCTACGTTCGCACACTCGACATCGATCTCATCCTCCATGCCGATCACGAGCTAAACGCCTCCACGTTCGCCACCCGCGTTACCGTCGCGACGGGCGCGGACATGTATTCCGGCATGGTAGCCGGGATCGGCGCTCTATCCGGCCCGCGTCACGGCGGCGCGGCTGAGGAGACCATGGGGATGCTGCTCGAGATAGGCAGCCCGGACAACGTGGAGACCTGGGTGCGGCCCAGGCTGGCGGGGGAAAAACGCACGCCCATCCCCGGGTTTGGGCACGCAGTCTACCGAGCGCCGGACCCCCGCTCGACGCATCTCCGCGAGATGAGCCGCAAGCTCGGCGAGCTGCACCACGACACAAAGTGGTGGCAAATGACGACCGCGATCGAACGGATCGTCGATGAGCTCAGCAACACGCGTGAGCGTCTGTCCGCCGGCAAGCAGGGTATCTATGCAAACGTTGACTGCTTCTCCGCATCCTGCTACTACGAGATAGGACTCTCGATGCAGCTATATACCCCGCTGTTTGCCATCAGCAGGACCTCCGGATGGTGCGCTCACATGCTCGAACAGTATCGACCTGGCCAGAAGATCATCCGGCCCCGCTCGGAGTATGTTGGACCGAAGAACCTCCCATGGACCCCCATTGAGAGGAGGCAGGGGGAACTTGAAGGCAGTCCCATCCATACGGACGAGTTACGGGCAGGCTGGCAGACGGCGGAGGTTGGAAGGTAAAAAGCAGACGGCAGAAGGGTGATGGCAGACGGTAGACCCCAACGGGCATGCTGGTAGATGGCAGCAACGGCAGCCGTGCGGGTTTGGTGGTATAATTATATTAGCAGCGGTGAACCACGTGCCGCCCGGCGTTCAGGCCGGGTGAATCCATAATTTGAGGTGCAGAATGGCCAAGAAAGCTACCGGTTCGAAGACAAACGTTATGGCGCGTCAGGAAGCAAAATCCGCGCAGGCCACTTGTCGCTTTTGCGGTAAGAAGCCGGAAGTCGTGCGAGTCCTTACGCCAGCCGGACGCGCACAGATGTTCCGCAAGTGCTGCGCATCCGCGGGAATAGCCGCGTAGGCGCTAAACTTACCTGACGGCCTTCAACCGCAAATCCGTACAAAGTAAGGGGTCCTCCTTTGGAGGACCCTGTTTTTATTCGCCTCAAAAAAATCAAAACACACTGGTGCTTCGCTCTGGTAACGTGGTAATATTACCGGGCGACGGAGTAGTTTGTCACGAAGCACTCGGTTCCCCGTTTCGAAACCTGGCGCCCCGCCGATTGATCCAAATTCATGCCGTAGTCCCATGCGACGGTTCGCCAGCGATGACCATCGAAGATACTGCGGCAGTTCGAACTACCCTGTTTTCCCGCGATCTCGCGATAGACCGCAGCACAAGCGCTTCAATGATGCGCACTTTCGTAACGAGTTCCGGGAGAATTAAATGGCGCGACCTCGCGTACCCGTATGCCTCTGCGGCCTGTCGCTGACGGGCTTGATCGCGACAACCGCACTCTGCTCCCATGCAGATCCGCTGGACGGTATAAAGTCAAGAGCGACACACCACCGAGTTGCTCGATGCATCACCGACCCATCCTCGTCGGGCAGTACGCTGCCCAGGCCGCCGCGCCCGCATCCTGTTGACGGGGAAGCGCAACCGCCTACAGACCATCCGACGGTCCCGCCTACCGTGAAACCGGACCCTCCCGTTCAGCCGACGACCGGTCCGAGTAGTATCGATCGAACCGCCGTGCGGCGTGGAGCCCGCCAGTTTCGGACATATCTGGATCAGGGTCATGTGCGTCTATTGAACGAACAGCGCGACCGCGCCCAGATCGAGGGCCTGTGCCTCGAGGGCCTCTTTCAGTGGCCGCCACCGCTGGTCCAGCCCCGACCGGATCGCCTCGGGCCGGAATCGGATCCCCTCGACTCGTCCAATCGTACGGCTCCGTCCCGTCACGAGCAGCGCGGTCCGACAGTTCGAACCGTGTCCGACCAACCGCCCGACGCCTCAGCGCCAGACTCGGACCGGCGCCAATCGAGTGACTCATCCAGTCCCGGAATCGTGAAGGCCCAGCCGATTTCGTACACGACGGGACCGCCGGTCGAGCTGTTTCAGATGTTGAACGCACTCGCAAGTCACGCAACGGACCGACAGCCTCTCGCCATCACATCCCTCCTGCGACCGCCGTACAGGACCGTGCGGTACTACATGCAGAGCGCCACGAATCCGCACGCGCTCGGAATCGCAGTCGATATCGCCGCATACGGGGGCCACACGATCTCATCGGCGGACCCGGAAGAGGACGTGCAGGCGTTTATCGCGATACTGAAGGCTCTCGGGCCCGGACGGTACCGCATGGGCCTTCCAAAGGCGCCGCAGCCCACTCGCGCACTGGATACCGGCTTCAGACCTCCGGATAGCTTGAGCGGAGACTCCCCGCAGATGGATTCATTCGGCAGCGCCTTAAGCCGTAGATCGGAGGGCGCCCTCCCGTCCCGCGGCGCCCGTCGACAAGATGGCGACCGAGAACCCGGCGCAGGTTCAACCGCCGCAACTAGGCGGCCCGCCGACGATCCGACGACCCCAACCGTGGCTGAGTGGCCATTTTTCCCGCCTCCACAGAAAACGGTCGACGCGCAGGGCAAATCGACGATCCTGTTCGCTAACGAGCACTACGCGGCAGAGCAGTATCTAAGCGATCCACGGCTGCGAAAAGCGCTTTCGGATGCGAGACAGCGCGGAGCGGACGTGTTCGCTCTGTTTCCGGACGGGGCGGACCACATCCACATAGATGTGAGGCAGGTACCGTAACGAGCGATCTGGCGTCGAACCGAATGGCTCGCCAGACCTATGCACGACTTGCGAGCTCTTGCGCCTCTCTGACATGTTGTCAGCAAAAGGTACAGGCAAGACCAAGCGCGAGGCGCAGCCGATGGAAGTATTCACTGTGGGAGATCTCTACAGCTCCCAGACTGGCGAGATGTGGCGTCAGGTATTGCGTGTCGAGAAGCCGATATCCTCGGACACGGAGGCGGTCGACGAGCGCGGCGAGGGCCACCTTTGAGGCGTCCGTTTCGTAGTGAAACATGCTTTCCGCCATGAATGCGCCGCCAAGCGCGACTCCGTAGGCGCCGCCCACCAAATGGTCGCCGTGCCACACTTCTACACTATGGGCTTTCCCCTGCCGGTGCAGTTCGCCGTAAACGGCAAGGAACTCGCCGGATATCCATGTGCCCTCCTCACGGTCCGCGCAGCCTCGCATGACTCCGTCAAAGTCGTTATCGACGGTGACGCGATATTTTCCCTGGCGGATCGTCTTTGCCAGTGACCGCGAAACGTGGAAGCCGTCCAACGGTATGATGGCACGGGGGTCCGGTCGGTACCAATCGATGCCGCCAGTATCGTGGTCGAACATCGGAAAGATGCCGCGGCTGTATGCAAATTCGACGCCGTAAGGAGTAAACGAGAGAATCATGATGCATTGCCTTCCGCTATGTTCCTTGCATCCGTCTTACTCTCCTTTGCAAGCCGCCATTCGAACTCTTTGGTCCGGGTTCGTGGTTGGATAGCGCTTTGAGGGCGCTTCCTGTCGTACAATAGATTCAGAGGGCGAAGTCAGGACAGTTGTTGGCCGCAGCGCGGGCAGACGGAGAGGCTTATGACTTTCAGCAGCATCGAAACAGCGATTGAACAGATTCGAGATGGCAAGATCGTCGTCGTCGTTGACGATGAGAGTCGCGAGAACGAGGGCGACTTCATTCTGGCGGCGGAGAAGTGTACGCCGGAAGCGATGAACTTCATAATTAAACATGGCCGCGGTATCCCATGCGTTCCCACGACGGCGAAGCGTCTCGAAGAGCTGCATCTCGGCAGCATGGTGTCCAATAACACCGCCCGGCTAGGAACCGCAATGATGGTCACCGTGGACGCACTCCATGGGACAACGACAGGCATTTCCGCCTACGATCGCGCCAAAACGGTACAGGTGTTCGTCGACCCGGACGCAAAGCCTTCGGACCTGGCGCGACCTGGCCATATCATCCCGCTTCGAGCGTCCGAGGGCGGCGTCCTCAGGCGCGCCGGCCACACCGAGGCCACCGTCGATCTCGCGGTCCTTGCAGGGCTCCAACCCTGCGGAGTGCTCTGCGAAATCGTAGGCGAGGACGGAACGATGGCACGGCTTCCGGAACTCGAAAGGATCGCCGAACGATTCGGAATCTGCCTCATCACGATCGCCGACCTGATCGCCTATCGACGCCGCACCGAACGCCTGGTAAAGCGCGTCGCTTCGACCCGGCTCCCGACGGGACGATACGGTGAGTTTCAGGTTATCGCCTATGAGTCTTCCGTCGAACCTCACCATGTGATTGCGCTCGTGAAGGGCGACCTTACCACCCCGGAGCCGGCACTCGTGCGAGTTCACTCATCTTGCGTGACCGGCGACCTGCTCGACAGTCTTAAGTGCGATTGCGGCAGCCAGCTCCAGCTCGCTCTGCAGATGATTACGGACGAGGGACGTGGAGCGTTGATCTACCTTGAGCAGGAGGGCCGCGGCATCGGACTTCTGAACAAGATCCGAGCGTATGAGCTCCAGGAAAAGGGCGCCGACACGGTGCAGGCGAACGAGATGCTAGGATTCAAAGCCGATCTTCGGGACTATGGCATTGGCGCCCAGGTAATGACGGATCTCGGCTTGAAGAAGATCCGGTTCATGACTAACAACCCCAAGAAGGTTGCCGGCTTGGCGGGTTACG
>JBBQVV010000423.1:0-6094 GCA_038211235.1 Chthonomonadales bacterium
GGACAAGAGCGGTCAAATCGAAGTTTTCAGTTTCGCGCGTCGGGGAGTGGTGGCTGCCCATCATGGCAACGAGGTGCGGCGGAAAGTTCCAATACTCTGCAATGCATCGGCCGACAATCGCGTGGTCAATACCGAGAACCATATTCTCGGCTTCACGTGAAGTCTGCCGCTCACGTGCAGCATAAGCCATGGATACGGCATACTGGACGGGAAAATAGCTGTCGAGGAAGAGAGCTCCAAGGTCGTGGAGCAGCCCACCGACAAACGCGTCATCTGGAGCTGTACGCATCTTCGGAAGTCTCTTTCGCCCTACTACCCCACCGGCGACGGCAGTCGCGATTGAGTGTTCCCAGAACTTTCCCCGGTTGAGGCCGTATGGCATGCTCTTCTGGCCAAGGAGTCCGAAGGCGGAAACCCCCAGCACGAGATTTCGGACCGTGTTGAATCCTAGTATTACTACGGCGTGTGTAATCGTGCTAATCCGCTTCGGAAACCCGTAGTACGATGAGTTTACAATTCGTAAGACCTTTGACGACAGCCCCTGATCCATGGATATGAGCTTGTTCAAATCCTCCGCCGAAGTGTCCGGGTCGTTGACCGTCTGCATTATTCGCATTACGACCGCGGGAAGCGGCGGAAGGTCGGCCAGCTTCTTTTCCAGAGTCTGTTTGAAAACCGCGCGGTCTATTCGTATCGATTTGACTTCAGGCGGCATACGCCTATCCTTTCTCATCCATGACGCACTCGTTAGTTCCTTCGGAGAACAGTTATAAGCGGTTGGCTGCTGTATTTTCGGTGCTCGAATATCGAAACTTTAGTGATTGGATGCCATATGGATTTGGCGGCTCGGCTTGTCCGCACAAGAGTAAACCGCCAGCAAAGCTCGGTCTGAAAGAAGGATTGTGATGGCGTATCGAAGTATCTTGGCGCAAGCAGGCAGTAGCGTGTTACACCGGTTCCACGCGTAAGAAACACTATCAGTCGGGCCAGCCCATGCCACGGCGTTTGGCTGACCGGCACGATCGGTGCTCAAAACAAACCGCGGCAGCAACGTGTGAAGCGCCGCCGCTCCAGGAACAGGCTGTGGGACCGAAAAGGGGTTGAACCGAAGATGAGCGTGACAGAGATGCCGGCCTGGAAAGCGCTGGAGCAGCACTATCTATCCGTTTCTAACGCGTCCATGCGTGATCTCTTTGATCGAGACCCGCGCCGATTCGCAAAATTCTCGGTGCGATTCGACGACATTCTGCTTGATTATTCCAAGAACCGAATAACGGACGAAACATTCGACCTGCTGATTCAGCTTGCACATGAAGCGGACTTGAGCGCCTGGATCGAACGAATGTTTCGAGGCGACAAGATAAACAGCACGGAACACAGGGCAGTCCTGCACGTGGCGCTCCGCAACCGATCCAATCGGCCGATCATTGTGGATGGACGGGACGTCATGCCCGACGTGAACTCAGTGTTAGCCCATATGCGCACGTTCACAGATGAGGTTCGGAGCGGCCAATGGAAGGGCTACAGCGGCCGGCCAATAACCGCAATCGTTAATATTGGAATTGGCGGCTCGGACCTCGGCCCCGTCATGGCCACGGAAGCATTGAAGGCCTACGGAAAGCCGGGGCTGAACGTGCACTTCGTTTCGAACGTTGACGGGACACAAATTGTAGAGATCCTGAAGCGCCTCGAACCCGAAACAACACTCTTCATCATCGCCTCCAAGACGTTCACGACGCAAGAGACGCTGACAAACGCGCGTACGGCGAGGGACTGGCTTCTGCAAGCCTCAGGAGATGAATCGACAATCAAGCGCCATTTTGTTGCCATCTCGACCAACACCGCGGAAGTCGCCAGGTTCGGCATTGACACCGCAAATATGTTTGGTTTCTGGGATTGGGTCGGCGGCCGATACTCCCTCTGGTCGGCAATCGGTCTGCCAATCGCTCTCTATATCGGCATGGACCGGTTTGAAGAGATGCTCCAGGGTGGATTTGAGATGGACGAGCATTTCAGTAGCGCACCGTTCAACCAGAACCTCCCGGTCATTCTCGCGGTGCTGGGCATCTGGTATAACAACTTCTTTGGCGGACAGACGCATGCCATCCTGCCGTACGATCAATACATGCACCGTTTTCCCGCGTATTTTCAACAGGGCGACATGGAGAGCAACGGCAAGAGTGTTACCCGTGTTGGAGAGCCGGTGGACGCGTCGACCGGTCCTATCATCTGGGGCGAGCCGGGCACAAATGGCCAGCATGCGTTTTATCAGCTGATCCATCAGGGCACGAAACTCATACCGTGCGACTTTATCGCTCCGGTCGAGACCCACAACCCGATCGGTGACCACCACGCCATTCTACTGTCCAACTTCTTCGCCCAAACTGAGGCTCTGATGAAAGGGAAGACTGCAGAGGAGGTTCGAGCGGAGCTAGCGGCGCAGGGGATGAGCCTGTCCGAGACCGAGGGGCTTGTCCAGCACAAGGTCTTTGCAGGTAATCGACCGACAAATTCGATTCTGATGCAAAAGGTGACTCCGAGGACCCTCGGATCACTGATCGCGATGTACGAGCACAAGATCTTCACCCAGGGCGTGATATGGAACATTAATTCATTCGATCAGTGGGGAGTAGAGTTAGGTAAGCAGCTTGCAAAGGTCATTCTGCCGGAGCTAAAATCGAACGAACTGATAAACTCGCACGACTCTTCGACCAACGGTCTGATCAATGAATTCAAGGCCCGCAGGTCGAGGCCGGGATGAGCGACGGTCATAAGCGTTATGCCAGGAGAAAGCCCTCCGGCCGACCTCGAGAGCCGGAGGGCTTTGTATCGCCTGAACCCGCCTGGCTCAGTCCCGTCTGTTGGATAGTAGGCGCAGGATAAACAAGAAGAGGTTGACGAAGTCAAGGTACAGCATTGCAGCGCCGACCACCGCGTCCTGGGGCGAAAGGCGATTCATGATCTGCGACGTGTCGTAGAGAACGTAACCGCTAAAGATCAATACGCCTACCACGCTATAGGCGATTGACAGCCAGGCAGCATGCACGAAGATGCTGACGATTCCCGCAGCCATGAGGGCAATGATCCCGACCCATAGAATGCCGCCAAGAAAGCTGAAGTCCTTCTTCGTAGCGAACACATACCCGGTCAGGCCGCCGAACACAGCCAGAGTCACCCACCCCGCCTCCGCAGGCAGCCCGGGAAATCGCGCCTCGTACAGAGCGAGCAATGGGCCAAGAATCAAGCCCTGGATCGCCGAGAACAGGTACAGCAGGGCCACATTCAGACCCGACACGCGCTGCGCGGCCATCAGTCCGAAAAGGCACGCAATCTCAGCGATAATTACCACGAACCACATGCTCATAATAACCTGTGTGTACGGCACGGCGAGCGCCCCTACTCCCACGGTTACCAGAAGGGATAGAAAAAACAGCGAATAGACCTTGCGTACAAAATCCGCGCGGACATCCGTTGCGCAGTTGGCGACAATGTCACCGCGATTGAAGGATACTCCGTAGTTCATCGTTTTGCACCTCTCAATCTACTACTACTAACCGGGCGGCGCTGCGGTTCCGCATAATGCCGTCGATCAATGGATACTCCGTCACGTGCGGACGCCACTTGGATGGCGGCTATCGCGGACCGGAATTGGGAATCGACGGGTCCGTGACGGTACGCAGGGATCCGCCCTCCTCGTGGGATCCGACAAGCACAAATGCATCGGGCACGAGAGCCTTGACGGTTGGTATGCCTGCCTCGCCCAGTACGAGCAATGCCGTGGATAGCGCGTCGCTGTCTGTCGCCGACGACGTCGCAACCACGGCCAGCACGCTGCCTGCAACGGGATAGGCCGTCCGAGGATCCAGCACATGGCCGTATCTCCGGCCGTCCTGCTCGAACCACTTGCCGTGAGGCGCCGAAACGGAGACCGCGCGGTCGCGCAACGGCAAGGTAACGACAATCTCGCCGTCCGGCGCGCCAGGGCGTTGGATCCCGACGTTCCATGCCTCCGCTTCTCGGGGCGCGCCAAGTCCATAAACGGTGCTGGTACCGCCGTGCAGGAGGGCTATCTCAACGTCGTATTCATCACGCAGGATCTCGATCGCGCGGTCGATGGCGTATCCCTTGCCGATGGCGCCAAACTCCAGCTGGATGCCCTCGCGATCGAATTGAACGGTCGACGCGGCCCTATCGATCGATACGTGCTCCATTCCAACGAGCGACCTCGCATTGGAAATCTCTCGCACGGTCGGCATCGACCCCGCGCCGCCAACAAAGCCCCAGCAGCGCAGCAGTGGCCCGATGGTAGGATCGAATGCTCCGGCGGTAGCTTGGCTCAGTTCTCGAGCGCGTTCCAGAAGCTCGAACAGCCTTGGATCGAGGCGGACAGGCTCCCAGGCAGCGGCTGCGTTTAGCTCGCTCAGGTCGCTGCTCGCTCGATAGATGCTGAGGAGCTGCTCTAGACGTTCGACCTCCGCAACGATCTCCTCCGCAACGGAGCGAAGGTGGGTCTCGGGGCCGTCGCAATCCAGGCTTAGCTCCCATTGCGTTCCCATTGCGTACCACGAAAACCGATATAGTTCAGAATCGGCCATCAATGACCCACCTTGAACGAAGTGAAGGCGAGTAGACCATGGGGTCCCTCGCCTCTAACCGATCTGCCATGCGACTCAAGAGTCGGCTTTATGCTGGGCGCCGGATGCCTGCGGCGGTCTGTGCGTGTCGTTTTCCTGGTGCAACAACCTCTGTGTGCGTGGTTGCGCCAGCCGCGGTGGCAACGCGGGCCTTCGGATCGAACGTGAATGTCATACTCTCCCGAAAAGACCGCTCCGCCAGGGTAATCATCACCTGCATGCGCGCCGCCAGCTCGATGTTGCAGTTCGGTTTCCCGTTCGTTCGGATACAGTTGATCCAGTTTTTCTGATGCTCCTCGACGGGGTCCGCTTCCCCATTCGTCTGCTGTTCGTCGGCATCGATCTCATCCGCAAACGTACGCTCAGGCTTGGTCTTGATAGTACCGCCCGAAAACAGGACACTCGCCTTCTGGCATCGGATGGAGTCCGGCCAGCCCTCTTCACTGATCGACGATGCCATTGCCATCAGCGAGGCGTCTTCAAAATCGACGCTCAGGTTGATGAAGTCAGGAACTTCACGATCCGGAACCATCTTGCCCGAGACGGGGTCCTTTCGCAGCTTCTGAACGTAGAGTCCCCCTCCGGACGAGACCCGTACCGGATAGCCTCGCAGGCCATCGGTGGGAATGTTCATCGCGATCATTAGTGGTGGAAGCTTGTGCGGCAGAAGGTCGCCCACCAGGCCCGTGCCATACGCCCAGTACTTTCTCCACCGGAAGAATCGGTCCATGTCCCAGGCTTTCGGCTCCGTACCTCGGCGGAACGTCTCCCAGTCGACATGTGCGTCGCCAGTGGCGCCAGGTCCCGCATCCATGTCGTAATCGCCGTAGTCATTCCACTCCCCGACCTTGTTGTCGCCGCGCATGTAGCAGCCCTGGCCGACCACAATGTGCCCCAGTTTCCCGGAGGCGATGATCTTGCCGACTGCCGCATATTTCGGGTCGGATGTCCGCTGCGAGCCGAGTTGGAACGTCATCTTCGACTTCGAGCAAGCGTCGTATACCGCGAACGCCTCATCGAGCGTCTTGCACAGCGGCTTCTCGCAGTAGACATGCTTACCGGCTTCCAGCGCCGCAATCGCGCAGGGCGCGTGCCAGTTGTCCGAGGTCGCGATAACGACTGCGTCGATGTCCTTGTTTGCGAGCAGCTTCCGGAAATCGGGATAGAGCTGCCCGTCGGAAAGTCCGAGCTCCTTTTGCGTTTTCCGCATGCGGCGCCCATAAAGGTCCGAAGCCGCGATCTGTTCGGTGTTGTTGTCGGCAGCATGCTGCTTCAACAGGCGCACGTGCGCAGTATAGCCTTGGGTTCCAACACCGATGTGCCCGATGCGGATACGGTCGTTCGCTCCGATAATTCGTCGCATCGCGTGAGCGGTGGTGGGCATGACGCCGGCCCCAGCCGCACCAGCGGCGGCGGCGAACCACGTGCGAATAAAGTAGCGGCGCGAAGTCTTAACGATA
>JBBQVV010000424.1:0-6092 GCA_038211235.1 Chthonomonadales bacterium
GGCGAGTCCTTTGCAGCCGGCAATGATGTGCTGGCCGCTTGAGAGATCAAATGCTCCACCCGAATGCTCGGGGCGCAGGCGCCTTCATCGGCAAACGCTAAAGCCGTGGCGGGCAGCATGCGGATCGGCAGCCGCGCCCCCACGGGCACGCCGCTGATGCGCAGGATGGCCGATGCCATGGCGAGCGGATTCCTTGTCACGGACACTGCGGCATCGTCACAAGCCAGTTCCGTCACCTCTCGCCAGCGACGTCCCAGTAGACGCACCGGACGAAGTGTGAAGAAGAGACAGTTGAGCATCCCGACAATGAGCGTCGCCCAAACGTCCCTCGCGCGCAGATGCGCCGCCTCGTGCGCGACAACTGCCACCAATTCGTCGTCTGTAGCCCCCTGCACGAAGTCACGAGACAGCACGCACCGGACCCTCCATAGCCCGAATACGCTTGAATATTCGGCCGGGATCGCGCACTCATAGAATTGAGCACTTGCCAGATGTGGCATGCGCTCGGAGACACTGCGGAGCGCTTCCGCGAGCTTGGGCGACGGCGCGAGCAAGTACGGCGCGAGCCCGCGCTCCAAGTGAATGGTAGTCACCGCGAGCCGAATGATGAGAGCACAACCCGTGAATGCGAGAAGCCAGGCAATGCCGTTGACTACAGCACCCGCCAACACGCTCCCGTAGACACTCGTCATCTCCGAGAAGTGCGAGAACATCTGCTGACAGAGCATGCTATGGTGCTCACTGCTTAGCAGGGCGTGGCTGTGTTTGAAAGTTGCGCCGCCAACGGTCGGAACCCCTGCGAGGATCGGAGGAAGAGTCAGGGCTGTAATAAGGACGCGTTTAGCTCCTGAGTGGGAAATACGCCGGCGGCCGACTCGTAGAATGGCGGTCGCGACGAGCCATGCGGCGACGTACAGCACCGAGCTCAAGGCCAGAAAGAACAGCGCGCTGACCAGGATGAGAGGCGGATTAATGACCATCTGAGGCCTCCGTTCGCGGTTTTGTCTCCAGTTCCTCAAGGCGACGTGCAAGATCAACCAGCGTCGCTGCGTCAGACTCGCTAGTCGGGTGTTGCTGTGAAAAGTACGCAGCCACCGCACGCGGGAATTGAGCGATCAGGCGATCCAGCACCCCGCCCACGATTCGCTGCTGAAGTTCTTCTTCGGTGATGGTTGCCCAATACCGATACGCCTTCCCTTCGCGTTCGCGCCGTACGATCCCCTTACCGCGCAGGCGATCGAGGGTGGTCAGCACAGTAGTGATGGCAATCGGACGCTCTCTATCGATATCCTCCTGCACATATCCACCAAGCACTCCGGCATCTTTGCTGTCCCAAACGCGTCGCATCACCGCCTGCTCCAGGTCGCCAAGAGGCGCATTAACACCCGTCTTCTCAGGTTTCGTTCGCCGAATTGGACTGTTCACCGTTTCGTCTCAACCTTTCGCGTTAACACATTCCTCACGTTATACCATCCAATACGGGAGATCGAACCAAAAGAGTTCTATCGACGATAGAAATAGATGACGGCCGCAGTTTAGCCATCGATACAAAGCGGTAACTTCTATAGTCAATAGAAATATAGCGAACGTAAGGGCCTCTCGGTACCAAGGAGAATACGATGCAACAAGCTTTGTCGGTCAAGACGGTCGGAAATGCCACCAGCCTGTTCTTAGCGATTAGTTTTGTATTATGCGTGGGACTGAGTCTGGTTTACCCAAAGCACCTGATGGGGCCAGCCCTGCAGATGTGGTTACCGGGCTTCGTCTGGCTGACGGGTCCGAGTTTTCTTCTCGGCCTGATCGAAAGCTACGCCTACGGATGGTTCATTGCCGTACTGTGGGTTCCTCTCTATAGCTGGTTTGCGCGGCGACCGGCACGCGAACACCCACTCGATAGCCATGCCGCAACTCTTGGAGCATTGAAGCAATGAACCCGCCTCAAGATCGGCGACTTTCTTCTCGTTACACAAGATACGGCGGCTGATCCATGGAAACAATGCGAGCTAACGTCTTTCGCGGCGCGAACGATTTCCACATCGAGGACGTGCCCAGGCCCACGCCCTACGTGGGCGAAGCGGTCATTCGGATAACTCTCACAACCATTTGCGGGACAGACCTGCACATCGTTCGCGGCGAATATCCGGTGAGGCCAGGGCTCGTCATCGGCCACGAGCCAGTTGGCGTTATCCATGAACTCGGTCCCGGCGTACATGGATACGAAGTGGGCAACCGCGTGCTCGTGGGAGCAATCACGCCGTGTGGGCAGTGCAGAGCCTGCCTCTCCGGTAATCTCTCCCAATGCGGCCACGGCGAAGGATACGAAGCACTCGGCGGCTGGCGGTTTGGCAACACGATTAACGGGTCCCAGGCAGAGTACCTGCTTGTCCCGAACGCGCAAGCGAACCTCGCCAAGGTTCCCGACGACCTTACGGATGAGCAAGTACTGTTGCTGGCTGACATCGCCTCTACAGGCTTCAGCGGCGCGGAATCAGCGAATGTGGCGATCGGGGACACCGTCGTCGTATTTGCACAGGGGCCGATCGGTCTGTGCGCAACGGCCGGGGCACGGCTCATGGGATCTGCGCTGGTGATCGCCGTGGACGGCAACGAGCACCGGCTGGCAATGGCCCGGCGAATGGGGGCGGACGTCGCTCTGGACTATCGGCACCAGGATGTCGTGGCGGAGGTGAGGAGACTTACCGATGGGGGCGCAGACGTCGCGATCGAGGCGCTCGGCACACAAGAGACGTTCGTGAACGCACTGCGTTGCCTGCGTCCGGGCGGCACGATATCATCTCTGGGCGTCTATTCGGGCAATCTGCAGCTCCCCATCGAGGCATTTGGCGCCGGTATCGGGGACTACCGGATCGTGACGACTTTGTGTCCGGGCGGGAAGGAGCGGATGCGTCGCCTGATGGAAACGGTGCGTCATGGGCGCGTCGACCTGTCGCCGCTCATAACCCACACCTTCTCCCTGGAGGACATAGGAGAGGCCTACGAACTCTTCGGCTCTCGCGGCGAAGGCGTACTCAAGGTAGCCATTAGACCATGACGTAAGACATTTTGCAGCAAAGTGGCAGTGCCACAAGGCGCCGTGTGACAACAACAATCTACGAGACGGTCGGCTGAGAGAACATCCGGAACGACAGTTGCGCCCTCTCGCTTCAGGTCGGAATGACACATGTGAACGAACAGGAGAATCTTGATATGAACAGCACAATGACAACATCAACCACAATTATCACCGCCCCTGACGAGGCCGTCGTAGCGACGTACAACAACCACAACGCAGCCGAGGAAGCGGTGCGTCGACTTTCCGAAGGCGGTTTACCGGTGCAACAGATTTCGATCGTCGGCCGCAATTTTGAAACACGCGAGGACATCCAGGGGTTCTATCGACCCGCCGACGCGATGCTGGAGGGCGCGGGAACGGGCGCATGGATTGGCGGTTTCTGGGGGCTGATGGCCGGGGCGATGGGTTTCTTCGTCTTCCCAGTGGTCGGCGCCCTGATGGTGATGGGACCGCTGTCCGCGATGATTGCCGGAGCCATCGGCGGGGCTGGAGTAGGTGCTCTCATCAACGGGCTCGTAGCTACGGGCATCCCTCGTGACCAGGCGCTGAAGTACCAGGAGCGCCTCAAGATCGGCGAGTTCCTTGTCGTTGTGCATGGTCCAACGGCTGATGTCGCGCGAGCTCATGAAATCCTTGAGAGCACAACGCACACGCATCTTCAGGGGTACACCACAGCGGGCAACAATTCAATGCCAGGCATGCAAACGTAGACCATCGCCCGTCGGGCGTCAACAGTGTTGCGTCACGTTGGGTAACGTAACACTGTTGTGAGGCTGACCTAATGATGCGGAAGCACCTGTTTGTGCTCCTGGCGAGCCTATTTGTCGTCTCCATCGGCTTCGGCATCACCCTCCCCGTCCTGCCCTTCTATGCGGAGCGGCTTGCGATGGCGTCGGGCGCGACGCACAAGACGATGGTCGTGCACGTCGGTTTGCTCACGGGCGTCTTTTCCTTGATGCAGCTTGTATTTGCGCCGCTGTGGGGACGACTGTCCGACCGAATTGGACGACGGCCCCTGCTTCTGCTCGGTATTGCGGGCTACGGGCTGGCGCAACTCCTGTTCGGCTTGGCCACCTCGCTCTGGCTGCTCTACGGCGCGCGTATTCTCGGAGGCATTCTGGCGTCGGCGACTATTCCGGCGGCGACGGCCTACGTTGCCGACGCGACGGATGACAGGGAACGAAGTCGTGGGATGGCCTGGTTGGGGACTGCCGTCAGCCTCGGCGCCGTCGCCGGGCCGGCGCTCGGAGGGCTGACCACGTGGCGAAATTGGCATCTCTACTCACGGTTCGGGCACTTTGTTATCAGCAGTTTCTCGATTCCGTTCTTTGCGGCGGCTGGCCTGACCTTCCTCACCCTGCTTGCCGCGATCCGGTGGTTGCCGGAATCGCTGCCGGTACGGTCGCGATCCGCAAAACGCGACAAGGTCACAGTCAATTGGCAGGACCTCGGCCGCAGAATCTGGCCGCTTCTTGGCCTTTCCGTCCTGAGCCAGCTTGGGCTCGCGCTGTTTGAGACGGTGTTCGCGCTTTACGCCCAGGCAAAGCTTGGGTACGGACCCGCACAAGTCGGAATCGCGTTCATGGTATGCGGGTCAGTGATGGCCGTCTTTCAGGCTCTGGCTGTTGGTCCGCTTTCGGAGCGCGTGAGCGAAATGCTTCAGGTTGCTGTCGGCTTTACGTTGATGGGGTTGGGAATTGGGCTGCTTCTTATCGTCCGAACCGAGCCAATGGTCTACGGGTCAATCGGCTTGCAGGCGCTTGGAATGGCGCTCATCTCTCCCAACCTCTCGGCGATGACTTCCAAGCGAAGCGGTTCCCGGACAGGGACGGCGCTTGGCCTCCAAAACGCGGCCAACAATCTGGGACAAGTCGTCGGTCCGCTTCTCGGTGGAGCCCTGTTTGCATGGCGGGCCGGGGCGCCCTACGTCCTGACGAGCGTTGCGCTCCTCGTCGTGGGTGCTATCATTGGGTGGCCTCGCCAAAGTCGATCAGAGGCTACGGCACCAATTACCAACACCATTACGCCGCCGTAGTTAGAGGACAAATAGAATGTTACTAAAGGAAGCCGATGAGCGGCCAGTAAAAGAGAAGACGATGGAACACGAAGACATGGACCACTCAGGAATGGCACATGCTCCAAGGATGAAGCATGAGCACGGCATGGCGCATAACATGAGTGATCCGGAGATGGCCGCGGGCATGGAGGCGGACATCCGTCAAAAGTTCTGTGTGGCGCTCGCCGTGTCGGTGCTCATCGTTCTGCTGACTCCCATGGGCACGTTTCGCGGTCTTCCCTTCCCACTCTCGACGACCACCCGGTCCTGGGTCCTGTTTGCCCTCACCACCCCCGTCGTCTTCTGGTGCGGTCGGATGTTCATTTCGGGGGCCTATCTGGCGCTCCGCACGCGCAAACTGGACATGTCGGTGCTGATCGCCGTCGGCGTATTGGCAGCCTACTTGGCATCGGCCTACCTGACGGCGATCCATTCAAAGGACACATTCTACGAAGCTGCGGCCATGCTGGTGACCTTCGTCCTGTTCGGCCACTGGATGGAAATGAAGTCCAGACGCGGCACCTCCGACGCCCTGCAAGCCCTCTTCAAGTTGGTTCCACCCAAAGCCCGCGTTATCCGGGACGGCGTGGAAAGTGAAGTACCCACGGCGGACGTCGTGCAAGGAGACCTCCTCGCCCTGCGACCAGGCGACCGTATTCCCGTTGACGGAGAAGTCAGCGAAGGCGATACCGCAGTGGACGAGGCCCTGGTGACCGGAGAAAGCCTCCCTGTGGAAAAGAAGCCGGGCGACTCGGTGATCGCGGGGTCGATCAACGGCGCGGGATCGATCAAGTTCAAAGCGACAGGAGTCGGGGAAGAGACGACGCTGGCACGCATCGCCAAACTCGTCGAAACCGCCCAGAACTCGAAGGCGCCCGGCCAGCGGCTCGCCGACAAAGCCGCTGCATACCTGGTGGTGCTTGCCGTCGGTGCTGGAATCGTCACGTTCGTCGCCTGGCGATG
>JBBQVV010000425.1:0-6029 GCA_038211235.1 Chthonomonadales bacterium
ACCTTCTCTACAGCGATGGCGGCGTCCCCTTCGGCAACGAGGTTGGCATGAGTATGATCGCCCACCTTTACAACTCGAACGCGGCCATGCACGGTGGGAGGGTGGAGGCGATATACAACTGCAAACAGCCGTCCGACGGGCGGTGGATC
Organism: Chthonomonadales bacterium; assembly: GCA_038211235.1. Lineage (GTDB taxonomy): Bacteria > Armatimonadota > Chthonomonadetes > Chthonomonadales > Chthonomonadaceae > DATGJU01. The sequence continues at coordinate 150 of JBBQVV010000425.1, forward strand.
GAGGACCTGGAGCGTGGGATCATGCCGAAGATCGATCCCTTTCCGTGGCAGACCGATACCTCCATCGGAGATTGGTTCTACAACCGCAACTGGAAGTTCCGGCCGCTCAGTTGGGTGGTTCATACGCTGGTAGACAACGTGAGCAAGAACGGCAATCTGCTGCTGAACGTAGTCCAGCGGCCGGACGGCTCACTCGACCCGGAAGTGGTGCAAATGTTGGAGCAGATGGCGCGCTGGACCGCCGTTCATGGCGAAGCAATATACGGCTCTCGGCCGTGGCAGGTCTACGGCGAGGGTGCGGTCAAGGCGCAGGGCGGCAGTTTCAAGGAAGATTTCACGTACTCGGCGAAGGACATTCGCTTCACGACAAAAGGCGGCACGCTGTATGCGATTGCGCTCGCCTGGCCGGACGACAACCGGCTGACGATCCGATCGCTGGCAAGGCCGGCGGATGAATCGATCAATCGCATTACGAGCGTCAAACTGCTTGGGTATGATGGAAAGGTCGAGTGGAGCCAGACCGCCGAGGGCCTCCATGTGAGCCTGCCAGGAGCGCGGGTGTCTGATCTGACGGTCGGCCTGAAGGTCAAGGGCAGCAATCTGAAGGCCGTGCCGATTCCCGAGCCATAAGCATGCCGGCCGAATCGATATGCTCATTCGAGTTCGCGCACGGATTCCTCCGAAAGTAGGGTCATTGGCGGTTCTCCACCAGCAGGTCGAGCAGTGCCCGATCCACTTGGAAGCCATGCAGCGTCTCGTATTGTGCGCCGGGCCGTCCGTGATCGACTATTCCAAATGCGCCCGCGAAGTTCCAGAGAGCGTAGCCCCAGCCAAACTCTTTGTAGCAGCGCAGCAGATCGGTGAACCAGCGCAAGGCGAGGTCGTTCGGCGTTCTGTTGAAGCAGCCGAACTCTCCAATATGGACCGTCGCGCCCGCCGCTTCGACATCGCGCCACGGCTCGTAAAAGTCACGAAATGTGTCCCGATTCCATACACGTCCCTGCCAGATCTGACCGGGATACATAGGCTCGGGTGCGTCGACGTGGCCCGACCACCATCCTGCCTGATGGTGGCTCACCGGCATCGGCTGATAGCCACGTCCACTGTGAACTACGTTCAGGTCCGCGAGCTCCGGCATCGCGATGTTCCCGCCGCCGAGGCCATCGATGACGATGCGGCGCTCCAGGTCGATGGCGCGAATGGCGGCGACGGTGCGGCGGATCAGCTCAGCATGGTTCTCTCGCGTCAGACCGTACTGTCCGATGTTTGGCGGCTCATTGAGCAGGTCGAAACTCAGGTCACGTGCCGGGACGCCACGGTAGCGCCTCGCAAACCGCTCCCATTGAGAAACAAACGCATCCTGAGCCACAGCATCAAGCCACAAGTTGTGGCGTTCCAGGTCGTTGCGATTGATGCAGTAGCCCGGCGCACGGTGCAGGTTGAGGCTCGCATGCAAGCCGCGAGACCGGCATGCTTCCACGTACCGATCAATACTTGCGAAGACCGATTCGTCCGGATTTGAATAGTCAAAATCACGGGTCCAGTGACGGTAGTCGGTAGGGAGGCGCACGAAGTTGAAGCCGGTCGCGACCATAAAGTCGAGCGCCTTTTCGTCCACCGGGTCCGGCGTTCTGCCAGGCTCCCATATGAACATCCAAAGGAAATTGAATCCGTAGTCAGGCATTGGAAATCCTTTCTTGCTGACACATAAATAGTACACTATGTCCAGCTTTCAAGCACATTTCCGGCGATCCACACGGCATATGGGTTCGATTTTCCCTCGGTGGCGCTTGAATTCGAACTTAAGCCGACTTTTTTACGCATGGAAGCTGATATCGGAGGAAGTAGATGGCAACCAGACGATTTGAGGGTCTTACAGACGAGCCACCATACGAAAGCGAGAGACCCGAAGCCGGCGCAGCCATGACGCGAAGAGAGTTGATACGCGCGACGGCGGTGGGCGGAGCCGCGCTGACGCTGAGCAGCGAGGAGTCTCCCGCAGGGGCGGCGGCCGCACCCCAGATGCTCGTGGGAACCGGCAAGCGCATCATTACGCCGAATCCTCTCTTGCCCGTCTCCGGCGGAATGGGGCCAACTCACCCGACGCGAGAGAAGCGAGGAGAGCTGACCGCGAGAGCGGTGTACTTCCGACGAGCTGAAGTCGGAGTTGCGATCGTCAGCCTCGATCTTCTCGGATTCCCGTCAGTACTCGCTGACCGGGTCCGAGCGCGCGTTCCCCGCCTCGGCGCGGAGAACATTATCATCGGCTCCACGCACACGCACAGCGCACCGGACTGCTACGCATTTCCGGACGGCAAGGGCGGACACACGGGCGACCTCGCGTACATGGACAGAGTGTGTGTTCTCGCGGCGGAGGCCGTCAACGAGGCCATCGACACCGCGCGGCCCGCCCGGGTTCGGGCCGCGACCGGCGAAGCGCAAGGCAAGATCGCCTACAACTACTATGCGCCGGACCTCTACGACCGTCGGATGTGCGTAATTCAGGCCCTCACGCCGGAAGGGAAGACCATCGCAACGCTCGTCAACTATGCGATCCATCCTGAGGTGCTGGGAAACGAGCTGGGAATCCTCAGCCCGGACCTTTGCGGACCTCTCTACGACCTCCTGGAGGAGCGTGCGGGTGGAATGGCGATCTTCATGAACGGCGCGCAGGGCGGCATGATCACGGCGGACAACCGGAATCTGGACCGTCTTCACGATCCGCTGCGAGGCTATTGGGACGACAGCCGTACCTGGGAGGAGTGCCTGCGGATCGGCAGGATCATGGGCGAGGAGGTGCTGAGGTTGATCGAGAATGCGCCCGTACAGGATTCTCCCGGCCTGTTCTGCCGCGGCAGCATGGTAACGCTTCCCGTGGAGTCGCCGGAGATGTGGTTCGTCGTCGCGAATTCTCCACTCCGCTACCCGCACACGAAAGAACAGACCGTCCGGGCGCGAATCAACCTGGTGAACCTGGGCGATGCGCAGATTCTCACCATTCCAGGCGAGGCCCTTCCAAATATCGGATTCTACGTGAAGCGAAAAATGCGAGGCGCGCACAACCTCCTGTTCGGCCTTACAAACGATGCATTCGGCTATATTCTGACGAAGGTGGATTTCCACAGCTTTCCACGGTACGACTATGTTTCGCGCACGTCGCTCGGCGAAATGACCGGCGAGATCCTGATTGAAAACTGGCTTGAGTTGGTTCGAACCAGTCCACGCCCGGACGGCCGGTCGGTATAGCGGCGTGGCCGGGCCAACTGTGCAGTCGTCTGGTTCTCCCTCACCCTCCCCTCTCTCTCGTTCGTCCGTACCCATACGGGCAGGCAGGACAGGGAGACGGTGACTATATGCTGGATCGGAGACGCGTCCCGCTGACTATGGCAAATGCGACTCCGGATCCGGCGCCTGGTGCTGTTCGTGCCATTTCTGAATGTATGCCAGGATTGCAGGAATGGCTGCCGCGACGGGCAAGGCTAACACGGCGCCCATCAGTCCCATGAGTTCGACGCCAATTAGAATACTGATGACGATTGCCGATAGGGATAGGCCGAGCGTGTTTCCGTAGACACGGGGCGCGAATAGATGGCTTTCCAGCTGATGATAGATCAGGTAGGCCGCCACGACGATGGCCGCTTTTGTTGGCGACAGCGTGAGCGCCATCAATGCAGCCGGCGCAACGGCGACCAATAGGCCGACGATGGGCACGGCGTCCGCGATCGCGGCCAGGGCACCAAGCGCCAGCGCGGCGGGAACGCCGAGCGCCCACAGCGTCACACCCGAAAACACGCCAGCCATCGCGGACGTGATGAGCTGTCCCCGCATATAACCGCCTACCTGGATTCCAATTTGGGATACGAGCTCTCGAACCAGCAGCCGCTCTTTGCGCGGCAGGAGCCGCATAAGCCCAAGTCCAACCTGGGGGCCCTCGATCAGCAGGTAGATCGTCAGTATTGCCACGGTGACGAAGGCCGTGACGCCCCCTGCCAGCCCGAAAACGACCGCCACGAGTTCTGGACCGCTGCTGTCCGTGCCGCGCAGCAACTGCTCTACCTGCTGCTGAACATGGATATGAATATGGTGAGCCGCGAACGCAGTCTCTATCTGCCGGCAATATTGAGGAGCGCGCTGAACGACATTCAACCCCTGGCTGATAAGCGGAGGTATCATGAGTGCCAGCGCTCCCATGAACGTGATCACGAGCGTGGTGACGAGACCTACAATTGCCCAGGAACGGCCCAACCGGGCCTGGAGCTTGCGAACGAGGGGATTGAACGTGGCGACGAGCATCAGCGAAAGCGCAATTAGGATGATGACCGGAAAGATATGGATCAACAGCCATATCGCCGCAACCGTCCCCACGACCTTGAAAATGGCTGCAGGCGCGATGTCGTAGGTAATTCGATGTGACTTGCCCTGTACGGGAGGCGTCAGGGAAGCGATCAACCCGTCGTTGTCGAATCTCGGCCCTGATGTAGCTTCGTTTGCCACGTCAATCCCTTCTCGCATCGATTATGTCCACATCCCGCGGCGGCGAGGCTCTGAACACTGGAATGGAACTGCCCGTGGCGATACTCCACCACGGGCATGGTAACGATCAATCGGTGACCAGACGATCCGTCGGTACTGAGCCTAACGCACCGGTTTTCCAGTCTTGTCATCGATGTTGTCACCCGTAACAGCGTCCGCGATCTTTTCGGATACGCCGCGAGTGTCCGGAGTTCCATCCACATCCCGGCCGCCGGTCTGAATGCCAGGCACCTTGTTGCCCGGCAGCTCGTTGTTAACGGTTCGAGACGTATGATCTCCAATGCCGGTGATCGTGTCGTCATCGTCGATTTTGTCGACAGCGTGGACGGCGGCTCCGCTTGCAGCGGCGCCCGCCACACCTCCGACCACGGCTCCGACTACCGCGCCGACAGGGCCTGCCACGGATCCTGCGACGGCACCCGTCGCGGCGCCCCCTACCCCACCGGCCTCCGCGCCGATACGTGTATCCCGACCGGAGGCATTGTTGACCTCGTTGTCGATCTCATTCTGTCGCGTGTCTTGTGTCATTTGGTCGCTCCCTGAACGGTTGATTAGCAAGCATGCATGAGTCTCTGTGCCAGCCTGCATGACGTGCATAACTGCCCGCGTGTTCCCTAGACCGCCACGGCAGAAGTTGTCGCCATATCGCCCGGCCAAGTACGTTCACGGCGGGAACATTAGTGTCTCTCCGCTCGTCATTGGTGACGTGAAAAACCCACCGCTAACTGTTGGGAGGACAACCTTGACGACTCGCGGGCGCCACCCGATCTGGTTACGTCCATGCTTGTTCGCGCTCATGTTTGCGTCAGGGCAGGCGAAAGGCGCTCAGGACTATGCCAGGCTAAGTGATCGCAATGGATTGGTCCCAGCAAGTCTGCAAGAAGAGAAGGCGCAGGCGGCCAAGCCGCTGCCGGCGCTAAGCCCAGATGCCCGCTATGACTATCAGGGTGAGGCTACCTTCATCCTACAGCACCTGGTCAGATTTCACAGTCCCTATGAGGGCGCCGGCAGCTTACGTTCACGCGACGAAACAGAACTGTCCCACACGTATACGCTCTTTCTTGGAGCACGGGTGGTTAAGAATGTAGAAGTATACGTGAATCCGGAGCTGGCACTGGGCAACGGCGTAAGCCGCGGCCTTGGACTAGCAGGCTATACGGATGGTGATCTCATCGGTCAACCGTCTCTGCGCCCGGAACCCTACATCGCCCGCTGCTTCGTCCGATGGCGCGTTCCAATGCCCCGCGTGATCCACCACAGCGGCACGGAAAAGGCAACCAAAGAACAGACCGGTCGAGCGCCTAACGTTATCGCGGGCGATATCCCCGCGCACCGGCTCGTGATCCA
>JBBQVV010000426.1:0-6001 GCA_038211235.1 Chthonomonadales bacterium
ACTCCGATGAGTCCGCCAATCTCCAGACCTGCGAACAGGACGAAAAGGACCAGTACCTCGTGGAGGCCGAGCGCCTTTCCAACAAGCCGCGGATACAGAATCTTGGAGCCGGTTTCGCTGATCAGGACGAACAAGAGGATCACCAGAACGACCTTCGCGACCGGATGCGGGAAGTGATTTGCAGAGGTGAGCGCCGCGGAGATCACCGCCGGCGCCGCGCCGACAACCGGCCCGATCACAGGAATCATGGACGCGACAATGACGAATAGTCCGATCAGCAGCCAGAATCGGACACCGAGCAGCAAACAGCCCACCGCGGCCGCGGTCCCCATGACCAGCGCGAGTAATAGCTGTCCTCGAACGAAGCTGCCGAGGATGCGATTGACATCGCTCTGCCACTGCTCCGCATAGGGCTGCAGCCGGCCGGGAAGCGCACGGGTGAACCCCTCCTTCATCTCCGTACTGTAGATCAAGAAATAGACCGAGATCAATACGACGATCACGGTCTCAAGCACCGACTTGGAGGCCTCTCCGAGAATCTTGAGCGTCGCCTGAGCGGTCGCTTCCCCCCAGCCACGCACGTTGGGAGGCGGGTTTGTAACAGCCTCTTCCAGTTTGAGATGGACACCGCGAGCGGCCAGCCATTCATCCATCGATGCCAGACGCAGCCGGCCCTCTGTCTCCAGTTTTGCATGGTCCCGCACGAGGTCCGTCACCTGCCGCACTGCGTGAGCGCTCAGCAGGCCCAGCGCGACCACCAGTACCGCGAACAGCCCCCCGTAGACCGCCAATACGCCGACCCAGCGGGGCCGGGGCGGTCCCGTCCGGCGCCGTCGTACCAGCTCAACCAGCGGAAGGAAGGCATACGCAAGCAGTCCGCCGAGTGAGAAGATGAGTAGGGTGTGTCCGATGGTCGCAAGCAGGCGGACGGCGATGGCAACGGCGCTGACGATCAACAAGCACGCGGCGAGCACCACGATGAGCCGGAGCCATTGATCCACCCGAACCGTTTCGCTCAGGTGCCCCCGTCCGGCCTCGGCAGGCGAATGCGATGGTTCCACGGGTCGCTGCAGCGCCATAGCTCCCTCATTCTCGTGTGAAGTCTTCTCGCTCGATCTCAAGTTTCGGATCGGCGAGACGATAACGCTAACTCGGATGATGTACGATCAGGTGTCCGTAGGGGCAATCCTTGTGGTTGCCCTCGGATTCGGTTGCCCTCGTCTCATAAACAAGGAAGGGTAACTCAAGAGGTGAACGTGTGACGACCAATCCTGTCGATCAGAGCGTGCCTGCCTTCAGATCGCCTGCATACTGGTGCACCGCATCGAGCAGATCCGGTTCATCTCGGCGACTATGGATCAGATCAACGAGCGAGCTGCCCACAACAGCGCCGTCGGCGAAACGACAGATCTGTCGAACATGATTCGCGCTCGAAATTCCGAAGCCAACGCAAATGGGTTCGGCCGTATGTTCTCGAATGCGGCTCACAACGTCGGTCAGCTCAGCGGGAACATCCTGGCGGGCGCCCGTAACGCCGGTCCGTGAAACGCAGTAGACGAACCCTGTCGATAGTCCACAGACCACCTCGATTCGGTGCTCCGTGCTCGTAGGGGCGAGTAGAAAGACCGTGTCCAGCCCGTTTTCAACTGAGATGGTCTTCCAGTCAGTCGCCTCTTCCGGCGTCAGATCCGTGACGATATGCGCGTCGGCACCGGCAGCGGCGGAGTCCGCGGCATACTTTGCAAGGCCGTATTGACGGATCGGATTGTAGTAGGTCATCAGGATCAGAGGCAGGTCCGGAGCCACGGTGCGAATGCGCTCCACGACAGAGAGAGCCTTCCGGGTCGTCATACCTAGATCGAGAGCCCGCTGCGAGCTGGCCTGTATGCTTGGACCGTCCGCCAGCGGATCGCTGAACGGCAGGCCGATCTCCACGGCGTCGACGCCCGCTCGCTCCAGCGTGCCGACGATCTCCACCGTGCGCTCCATCGAGGGATCGCCCGCGGTAACGAAACAGATCAGGGCCCTCTCTCCCCGCTCCCGTAACTCCCGGAATCGTTTCGATAAGCGGCTCACGAATGCTCCTTAATCTAGTTTCCGTCCCGGATAGTAAGAGACCACAGTCAGCGTCGCGACGCGGGTCGCGGCGCCGCTGTGGCCAGGGCTGCCTGTTGTCGATAAGAATACCCTCTCATGCGCACATTTCGCAACCGCTGCGCGCGCCCGGCCAGGACGTGATCTTGACCTTATCGGCGTTCTTATCTATAATGGTGACGATCCCCAAGGCTGCGGAAGTGGCGCCGCATCCCGCGCGATCCGTCCGAGTCATTTGATCCGGCAGATCCTTCCGAAAACGCCTCCGCGTTTGGCGGCAGAGGGCGCCGAAAGGAGCCTCACAAATAACCATGGATCCCAACGCGGAGAAGGCCGTTCTGTCGAAGATAACCTGGAGGCTGATTCCATTTCTCTTCGTCCTCTACATCGTCGCGTACCTCGACCGAACCAATGTAGGATTTGCCAAGTTAGAGATGAGCAAGCTAACTTGGCTAAGCGACCCGAAGCAGGATGTCTTTGGACTTGGCAGCGGAATCTTCTTCATAGGTTACTTTCTGTTCGAGGTGCCGAGCAATCTGCTGCTCGAGCGGGTAGGGGCGCGATGGTGGATCGCCAGGATCATGGTGACGTGGGGGCTTATCGCCGCCGCCATGATGTTCTGTACGAGCGCGCCGATTTTTTTCACGCTCCGGTTCCTCCTCGGAGTTGCGGAGGCCGGATTCTTTCCCGGCATTATCCTCTACTTGACCTACTGGTATACCGCCGAGGACCGTGCGCGCATGGTAGCGCTATTCATGACGGCGACCGCTCTTTCAAGTGCCTTTGGAGGACCTATTTCGGGTGCATTACTGTCGTTAAAGCTGCCGTGGCTTTCCAACTGGCAATGGATGTTTGTACTTGAGGGCATACCGGCGGTCGTTCTCGGCTTCGTTGTACTCTTCTATCTGCCCAATGGACCGAAGACTGCCAAGTGGCTTTCCGCCGTCGAGCGTGAATGGGTAATGGAGCGCATCTCGGCGGAAAACAGCCGCAAGACCCGGCACGGGCGCGATCACTTCACATCCGCATTCAGGACGCCGGGAATCTGGCCGCTCTGCCTGCTCTACTTTACGATTGCGATGACAACTTACGGGGTTGTGTTCTGGTTCCCAACGTTGATCAAGAACTCAGGAGTGACAAAGCCTCTGGACGTCGGGCTGCTGACGTCGATCCCCTACGGTCTTGCGGCCATCTGCATGGTATTGAATGGACGGCACTCGGACCGAACCCGGGAGCGCCGCCTCCATGTCGCCGGTTCGCTGCTGGTAACCGCGGCCGGCCTGAGCCTCGCCGCTTACCAGACTTCCACGCTGACTATCATGCTCGCGATGACGGTGGCGCTCATTGGAATCTACTGTCCGCTCGGACCATTCTGGTCGCTGCCCACGGCCCTGCTCGGCGGCGCGGCGGCGGCGGCCGGAATCGCTTTCGTCAACTCAGTCGGCAATCTTGGCGGGTTTGCCGGCCCCTATCTGGTCGGGTGGATCACAGGACATTCGAATGGCGCGCAGTCAGGCGTCCGGAACGCGCTACTCATGCTGGCCTGCGTTGCGGTTGTAGGTTCCGTGACGGCTCTGCTCGTGCGCACGGAGAGCCAGGCGCACGCGACTGTCTGAGGAGGGCTGCACGGATGAAGTTGAATCGATGTCTTCCCCGGCTGTTCCTCGGCACACTCCTCGCAGGTGCGCCGTTGTGCTGTCGTAGTCAGAGTCTGAACGTCTCCCGCCTTAAGCTACAGAACGGGCTCACGGTCCTCGCGCTTGAGGACCATACGGTGCCTGTGATCGCCTACTACACCGTCTTTAAGGTCGGGTCACGTAACGAGAGGCCTGGCATCACGGGGCTATCACATCTATTCGAGCACATGATGTTCAATGGATCTGCTAAGTACAGGCCCAAAGTATTCGACCAGCAGATAGAGAACGGTGGCGGAGTGTCGAATGCTTTTACGACCTCGGACAGCACGGAGTACTACGAAGAGTTCTCGTCGGGCGCGCTCGATATCGTGTTGAAGATGGAGGCCGACCGGATGCGGGCCCTGAAGCTCGATCGGGAGAACATCGAGCAGGAGCGAGGAATTGTTAGCGAAGAGCGGCGCGTAAATACGGACAATTCGGTCGAGGGGTCGATGTCTGAGCGGCTCTGGAACAGCGCGTTTGTCGCCCACCCGTATCGATGGGACACGATCGGGTTCATGAAGGACATACAAGCGATCCGATTGGGCGATGCGAAAAGCTATTTCCGAACCTACTATGCGCCGAACAACGCGGTTGTAGCGGTGGTCGGCGACTTCAGGACGCCGGACCTTTTTAGGCGTATAACGCTCTACTATTCCGACATTCGGCGTGAGCCGGCCCCTCCGTCGGTAATAAACGCCGAGCCGCCGCAGCTCGGTGAACGCCGAATTGAATATCATCGGCCGGCCGAGCTGCCCGCTGTTGAGATCGGGTACAAAGGCGTCTCGTTGAAGGACCCTGCCGACCCGGCGCTCGACATACTGGCCGTCATCCTTGCGGGCGGTGAAAGTTCACGATTGTACAAGAGCCTGGTTTACGAGAAACAGTTAGCAACTTCCGTGACCGCGAACAACGATTCCCGCATCGATCCAGGCCTGTGCATACTCTATGCACAGGTCCAGGCGCCCCACACGACGGCGGACTGCGAATCCGCGATCTATGCCGCGATCGACGATGTAAAGCATAGCGGAATCGCCGAGCGAGAGCTTCAGAAGGCGAAGAACGGACTTCGTATGGGTGTCCTCAATCGCTATAAGACGAATCAGGGACGCGCAGGTATGCTCGCGGAAAATGAGGCGATCTGGGGCGATTGGAGGCATGTCTACAAAGTGATTCCAATGTACGATCGCGTTACTGCAGCCGACGTACAGCGGGCCGCTGCAAAATACCTCGACCGATTCAATCGAACGGTTGTTACGCTCGTGCCTGAAAAAGAGGCGCGATCGGGAGGCGAGGCGCAGTGATGCGCTCACGGTTACGGATTGCGGCCCTCTACTGCGTGCTGATCGTCTTGGTCTGCGACAGTGCCGCTGCGCAGCAGTTCCACCTGTCGCCGGTTACGAGGACCCGTCTTGCAAACGGCATGCGGCTCGTTCTGATGGAGTATCATCGCGCTCCGACGCTTACGGTGCGCGTTGTCTGCTCGGGAGGCACAAAGCTCGACCCTGCCGAACGGACTGGCGCAACCTCACTTATGACGACGCTCCTCAAACGCGGCACGAACTCGCGTACGGCTCCGCAGATCGCTGAGGCAATAGATTATCTAGGCGGTTCGCTGGAGACCGGAGCGGACGACGAGCGAACGTTTGCCAGCCTGGACGTCCTTAAGAAGGACGCTGACCTCGGTCTGGACCTCCTTTCCGACATATTGCGGCATCCGACGTTTCCAACCGACGAGCTTGAGAGAGAGCGCGGCCTGCTGGTATCGTCGCTGCAGTCCATCGGGGAGGATCCGGGACGCGTTGCCTCCTATGTCCTCAGCGACGTGATGTTTTCCGGCCACCCGTACGGTCGCCAGGAGACCGTGTCCTCGATCAAAGCCGTCACGCAGGAGGACATTGCCGCCGCATACCGAAGCGCAATCTCTCCGGACAGGATGATCCTGGTGGCAGTGGGGGATTTCAAGACGGCGGAGTTAGCCGCAAAGCTCAACGCGCGATTCGCGGATTGGACGGCCGTGGGCGCATCCGAAGCGCTCACACCTCCGGTGCCGCGGCCGCGCATACGCCGCATTCTTATTGACAAGCCTGACGCCACCCAAACGCAAGTGCGACTGGCCGGGGTGGGAATCTCGCGAACGAGTTCAGACTACGATGCGGCGGAGCTAGCAAGCGCGATTCTTGGGGGAGGGTTCACCTCCCGCCTCGTGGACGAAGTGCGCGTCAACAGGT
>JBBQVV010000427.1:0-5958 GCA_038211235.1 Chthonomonadales bacterium
GGTGAAGACCACCGAGTATTCGAGCAGTCCGTCAGGGTCGATCTCAGGTAGCAGGCCGGGCATGACATCTCTCCTCGTCACAGTTCAAAGAATTTCAACAAGGCTACCACTAGCGAGTGCGATCGAAATTGAGTGTTGGCAGCATCGGGACTCGAGGCGCATCAGCACCCGGAAAGCAAGGCATCCCGCAACTTCGACACCACCGCCGAACCGCATACAGCAGTATCGCAATCATCATCGCGTATCGACCACCGTCAGCGTACGCAGCGCCGTTCCATCGAACAGCGCGTCTGTGATGAAACCCCTGCTCCAGATTCGTTCAAGGCCTTCGCCAGTTGCTAGGGTGGACGTCACCGTGCGGCCTAGTTGCAACGGGAATGCTTCAGGCGTTCGCGGGATGGCACATATGCGCAGTGCTTTTTCAGCGCTTCGTCAGCGCGATGCGGATGGTCTCATCGTTGCGGAGCTTCGTGTCGCCGCCTTCGACCCAGGTCGGTGCCGTCTTGTATGCCGCAGGCTGCATGTCGAGCGACGCGACCTGCTTGCCGAGAATGGCGACCACCTCGATCGGCACGGCGATCCGGCGTCCGAAGTGCCCGAACCACGCGCCGTGCAGGACGATCAGCCGGATCTTCTGCTGCGGCGTGCGGACCACGGCCACGACGTCGCCGAGCGCACCGTAGCCGTCGTCGATGACCGGATAGCCGACCAGCGTTCCGACCCGGATCTTCTGCGGGAAGCGGCGGGCCATGCGCGCTTCTGGCGAGTCGTCGACCTTGGGTCCTTCGACCACGGTTCCATCGACCTTCGGTTCGCCATCGGGCATCGTCGTCTCCATCAGATCCCGCTGAACCAGTTGAAACCCTCTTTGCCGAAATGCGTCTCGGTGAACGTGTTCGAGACCTCCATCGCCATGACCCACTTCGGGTTCTTGAAGCCGAGCTTGGTCGCAGTGCGCAGCCGCAGAGGAAAACCGAAGGGATCGGTGAGGATCTCCTTGGCGTACCTGGTCGCCAGCATCGTCTGCGGGTGCAGGGCCGTCGGCATGTCGAGACATTCGACGTAGCCGTCGGCGCAGTGGAACGCGACGTACTTCGCGGTCAGGTCCGCCCCCACGGTCTCGAGGAAGCGCCGCAGGTTCACGCCGGACCACTGGCCGATGTAGTCCCAGCCTTCGACGCAGATGTGGCGGATGATCATCTCCTGCTCGGGCAGCGCGTAGATCGCGTCCGCGGTCCAGGCCTTCTTGTCACGGATGTTGCCTGCGAGTTCGAGCTTCCAGGTCGCCGCATCGACGGGCTTCACGTCCTCGACGCCGTAGAACGCGTTGAAGCGCGGCGGCTGCAGCACCTGCGATTCCGGGAAGGTCGGTGCGAGATGGTTCGGCCGGAAGATGAACTCCTGCACGCGATCGTTCCACGACGAGACGCCGCGCAGCGCGGTCTGAACCTGCGCGGTCTCGGTGATGTCGCAGCCGCTCAGCATCGACAGCGCGCCGAGGCTCACCGCGCCCTTCAGGATGCGGCGGCGATCGATGCTCGCGACCAGCGCGCGATGTTCGACGAGCGGGCTCTGGTCGACGCCGCCGACGGGGCGGAACAGCGAGCTCTTGGGGCGGATCGGGGCCATGACGTTCTCTCAGTTCGTCGCGTTCGGTACGGGCTCGGGTCCATCGGTCGGCTTCGTGTCGATCACCGGTCCGCCGCCGATCATCGCGACGAGGGTCTTCGGGACCAGCATCGCCAGCGTCACGTGGACCACGACGAAGCCGACGATCGCGCTCATCGCGAGGAAATGCACCAGGCGCACGTTCTGAAAGCTGCCGAACAGCGCGAGCAGCGGCGAGAACTGGATCGGCTTCCACAGCGTCAGCCCGGACACGAAAATCAGCAGGCCACATGCGATGACGCCGATGTAGAGCAGCTTCTGCACCGCGTTGTAGCGCGTCACGTCGGCATGACCCAGGCGGAAGCTCAGCGCGTCCTTCACATCGGCGATCACCTCGCTCGCGCGCACCGGCAGCAGCATCCGCCGGTAGCGGCCGGTCGCGACGCCGTACGTCAGGTAGGCCAGGCCGTTGACGAAGAAGACCCACATCCCGAAGAAGTGCCACTGCAGGCCGTGCTGCGCCCAGTGACCGATCGTCAGCGCTTCGGGGAACGTCAGCCAGCCGAAGATGACTTCGTCGTTGTAGATCTTCCAGCCGCTGCCGACCATGACGAAGATCGTGAGCGCGTTGATCCAGTGCATGACCCGGATCGGCAGCGGATGCAGTTTTTTCTGATGCTCGCGCATGGTCTACCTTCTGGATAAGTGGGTCTTCAATGAAACAACATAATGGTTCGGACAAAACACCAGCGTGTATCACGCGTCGTGAGAGACCCCTCGTTTTTGGATTCCGTCCGCAAAGCTCGTACGAGAACCAGTCCACTTTTTCGCGCAACCACGACGAATCGGCCCCAATAAGCCGGGCATCGGTGAGCAGTGCCTTCCCGATAGTCAAATACTCGTCTCATGCAATCAGGGGTATGAAATCTACTTGGAGCGATCCTTGGCTCGAGCCTTTGCCATTCATAAACCCGTGTTGCTCCCACGAGGGATCCGACGTTATTCATGCAATACAGATGCCGGCAAACTGGCCATCACGGTCATAAACGATCGCAACCCCAGCGTCTAAAGATCGGCATGCCGCTAGCAGGAAACCGATAAGCTCACGCAGCCTATGCAGCAGCGCGTCCAAGTAGCGCTCGTTCGCGATGTACTCGGACGCAGAACGGCAACGCAATCATGTCACTTCCCTTGCCGCTTGCCCTGCAAAGTCCTCGTGCGATCACCATTTTTACGTGTAAAACTAAAAAGTCATACGGCCTACCCTTCGGTAACCCGTACGACAAATGACATGACAGATGAGGGATTTTCTCTACCTCGTGATTGAGCAGAACAAGCTGGGAACCACGCGTCTACTACTGACCGAACGTCTTGAACTCCATCATGAATTGCTTGAATTCGTCCATTGTCATGGTCCCCTTCTTAGATGCCATGTCGAACATCTTGCCCTGCATGGCGAGATATTCCTTCTTCGAAATCATGCGGTCCTTATTGGTGTCGGTCATTTCCGGCATTTTTTCGATCATTTGCTTCAAGTCGTTGAAGCCGTGCGGATCGGCCTCGGCTGGCCCAGCATGAGCAGCGCTACCGAGCATGGCTAAACAGACGAGGCTGCTCGCGCAGGCTAGATTAAACAAGCTCATTGTCCGGATGTTTTTCATGAAGTTCTCCTGATGGAAGCTCTTCTCGAGAGCATGGCCCCGACATCACGGGGAAAAATTGAGCACATCCCGCTTGGGGTGTCGGATTCGCGGACCACCTGCGAGAATTGCGCAAGACGATCGACTTCCTGTTCATCGCGTTGTGATCTTGGACGCGTCGTTGAACAGCCTGCGTTGCAAAGACAACGCGCAAGCGATCGTTACGCACATCGTTGCTAACGCTACCCATGCGTAAGGCCAGAGCAGCGGCATGCCGACCAAAATCAGCCCATCGTTTCCGCCGGGGATCAGCAAGCTGCCCAAGCCCATCAGCATGCCTCCGGCCAGACAACGCAGCAGAGAAGCCGTCCGAATGCGGGTGCACCGAAGCAGTCCAGCGGTCCATCCACCGATCAGGGAACCGGTCAACAGGCAAAGGAGCAGCAATGCACGCGCGGTCACGCCATGCGCCATACCGCGGGCTAGGTCTGCAAGCGCGTCGGTATATGCCCACGCGCCGGCCAACAGCAGCGTGATGAGAAAGGTAATGCCGATGACCGTCGTCGCTGTGTGCGGCGACCAGAGATGCCTGATCAGCACCTCACGGGGCACGAAGCGATGCGAAACGATTGCAGCCGTGACGCGCAAGAGCAGAAGAACTGCGATGGCCCATGCAGCAGCGGCCGGTAGAGCGAGGATGATCGATCCTTCAGCGACCGCTTGCGAAGATGGCATCGCGAAAATTTGAGTGACGCCTAGGCAACCGAGAAAAAATCCCACAGGTGTCGCGATATAGGCCCAATCACCAGAGCCGAACCGGGCGATTGCGCCGAAGACACACGCTCGATTGACGAAGGCGCCAAGCCCCAATAGGAAGGCGCCAGTCACCGTCCAGCCATTAAGGAGATAGCCGGTAGGCGTCTGTGCCACCCATCCGAACTCGCGCGCAATCAACAGCCCTCCTGCTACCCAGACGGACGCTTCGAGCAATGCGACCAGCTGTTTCGCGCCACGACGTGCGATGAGCTCGTCAACCGCAGCCACGGTGCAAGTTGCTCCGCGCTGGATGGCAAATCCCATCGTGCCGACGCTCAGCGCGGCAACCACAAAAGCGAGGTCTCCGATCACGATGTCCATGCCGACCTCGCCAGCACGAGCGTGCCTATCAACGCGAAAAACATAGCGAGTTCGTGCTCAACGCCAAGTTGGACAGTATCGTCGTCGTGTGGCCGTAGCCGTTGTTTACGGATATGCGGCTGGGGTGTTCGCGATCGATGAAGCGCTGTCCTCATGACGGTGACTTTGATGCGCCGAGTGACGAAGGATCCGGCGGGTCCGCTGTGATTGACGAGGGCGTCGTGTGACGATCTCATTGCTGCTGTGGCGTGCGTTTCGCTAGCGGCCGTGCACGGTCGACGTTATCGAATCCACGACACCGGTCGCTTTGGCGAACTGCTTGTCGCGATAAGTGATTCGGTGAATCCAACGGAGCATGGTGGGAACCTCGGTGTCGGTGTGTGTTGAGGCATGCGCGCGCCCAGACTCCATTGCGAAACTCAAGCGTCCAAGATATGTTCGATCACACCTTCCATCGGATCGGTAGGCGCTTGCCATGGCGCCCTTTCGATCATGCGCAAAGTATCGGCATACCCGGCCTCGCGGCGCGCACGAATCCCCGTGGCGGTGAAGTCAATGTCCTTGGTGTGGTCCTCGCCATCGAGCCGTGGTGCAATTAGATGAGCGACGTGCATCGTCGTGCTGCAACCCCACGTCATCAGTTCCTTCACTTGGGCATCGGCCTGCCGGCTCGCTGGCAGCTGTTTCGTCAACTCGCGAATCACGTGGCGTAGATGGTGGATCTGCTTCTGCTTGGCGATGTGATTGTCAGCACGACTTGCATATTGAATGTCCTTCTGTCTGCTCATCACCTGCCAGATTGATTCAGGCTCTGGACCGGTTTGATGCCACACGTTGACCGCGAAGATCAGCGAGTCGCGTCGCGGATGGTCCTCGAGTACCGCCTCGATCGGGGTATTGGAATAGATGCCGCCGTCCCAATACGGCTGACCGTCGATCCGTACCGCCGGAAACGCCGGCGGTAGCGCGCCCGAAGCCATGACGTGATCGAGGACGATCGCCTCTTTATGGCTGTCGAAATAGCGCATCGTGCCGGTGCTGGCGTTGACAGCGCCGACTGTGAGGCGGGTGGGTCCAGCACTCAATGAGTCAAAGTCCACCAGAGCACCGAGAGTCCGGCGTAGCGGAGCGGTGCTGTAATAGGCCGCGTTCTCGACGCCTACACTGGCGCGCGAGCCACGCAAACTGGCGAGGTTGGGCTCGAAAAAAGCCGGGATCCCGCGCATCACGGTCGTCATGTTGCCGACCACGTTTCCCATGCCGAGCCAGTCGACCGGCCCGGCGATCGACGTCGGCGCCTCGACATGATTCCAGAAAGAATTCAGGTGCTCCACCCGATCGTTGAGTGAGTTGCCGGCGATCAGCGCAGCATTGATCGCGCCGATCGACGTACCGATCACCCAGTCGGGATCGATCCCGGCATCGTGCAACGCCTGATAAACGCCGACCTGATAGGCGCCCAGAGCGCCACCGCCTTGCAGTACCAGCACCACCTGGCCAGGAAGTCCGATATTTTTGGCGGAGCGCGTGGCTTTCGCTGATCCTTGCGTGACAGAGGTGGTGGCCATGAGAT
>JBBQVV010000428.1:0-5938 GCA_038211235.1 Chthonomonadales bacterium
TCCGGAGGAAGCGGGCGCGCATTGGACCACGTCGCGAAGATCGTTGGGATGTCGCTCAACACCGTGCAGAGGGCGATCCAGGTAATCGAGGCTGCACGCGAAGACCCGGCCACGTACCAGGATCTCGTTCAGAGAATGGACGCCGCCGGCAAGGTCAATGGAGCCTATCTTGAAATGCTCGCCCGCCGGAAACCGCCGAGCCACATCCGACCGACAAAGGGCTGTACCATCCGCATGGACAAAGATGGCCGGCTCACCGTCATCGGTTCGCCGGCCAAACGCACCCTGATAGCCGGCCTCAACGCCCTCATCGCGGATCTTGAAGCCGAGCTAGCCGCAATCTCCGCCAACAACAAGTAGCCGATCACTGTCACTCGAAGAAATCCTGTCAATCCAACCGACCGCCAGGGTCATTCAGTTCTCGCAACGGGCTGGCAAGAGAGGCATTTGTGTCCCATACGGGCCGCATGGCCGAAGGACACTGGGCCGCAGGCCATACAGCGAAGGACTTCAGTCCGTCGTGCGTCTGTATACCGAGAACTGAACGACCCGGACCGAGCGCGTCCACAGTGTCCACTCAGTCCATGGAATTCGTGCCAACCCAGGAGAACCACCATGCTCCATCAGCCAACACGTCTCATCGAGCTGCCGCTCTCACGGATAACGGTGGATCGTCGCCTCCGGCGCGACCTCGGCGCCATCGACGACCTCGCCGCGAGCATCGCCGAGCTCGGCCTCCTAAAGCCCATCGTCGTGACCGCTGCGCACAAGCTCGTCTCCGGCATGCGTCGAATAGAGGCGCTGCGCCTCCTGGGCAGCGCGACGGCGATGTGCGCCGTAGTCGCGAGCCTTCCGGATGCCTGGGCGCTTCTCTCAGCCGAGACCCAGGAGAACACCTGCCGCAAGTCGTTCTCGCCGTCAGAGGCGGTGGCCGCCGCCGAGCAGCTCCTGCCGCTCGCGACGGAGGCTGTGCGCGGGCGTCGCGGCGTACCCGTCCGGACCCCTTCGGTCAACTTTCGCACTACTCATCGAGCGCTTGATGACGTTGCCGCGATGGTCGGCCTATCGAGCAGAACACTCGAAAAGGCGCTCAAGGTAGTAGAAGCTGCCCGCATGGAACCGCACCGCTTCGCCGACCTGATACACCACATGGACGCCACGGGCAAAGTCCACGGCGCATACCGGACCATGCGCATCCGTCAGGGCAAAGCGAACCGTCGCGAGGCGCCCAAAGCAAGAGTCACGGGCTGCACGCTCCGAATGGACAGGCACGGCAGAATCACGCTCACAGGTTCACCCAACAGGCTGCTGCTGATCGATCGGCTAAAGACGCTCGTGCGCCGCACGGAACAGGAGTTATACGCCCACGACTGCGTAGAGCGCCTCAACCACCTACTCGTCTAACCCGCCCTACCCGTCCTACACATCATGCATCAAATGTCCCCTCTCCCGGGGCAGGGTGAGGGGCAGGGGCATATGCGCTAGGTTAGCGTCTGAGCTGGCTGCATTTCGAGTCCGCGTAGGCGGACTTGCCATTGT
Source organism: Chthonomonadales bacterium (assembly GCA_038211235.1). Lineage (GTDB taxonomy): Bacteria > Armatimonadota > Chthonomonadetes > Chthonomonadales > Chthonomonadaceae > DATGJU01. The sequence continues at coordinate 1,540 of JBBQVV010000428.1, forward strand.
CCCGAGCCGAGGAATTCCATTCCCACGGCGCTGGTTTGGCCGTAACCTAGGCGCATATGGGTCAGAGTGAGGGCAATTCCCCTTACTTATGATTCGCCGTAACCCCCGGCCAGTCATCCGTGCGGAACGGCGATGCCGGCAGTCCAGCCTTGTTGTACAGGTTGCAGATCGGGTTGATGTGCCACGCGTACCGGACCGCGACAGGGTGCGGCACCTGGGGCGACGACACGATGACCGCGTTCCCGGCGATTCTGGCATCGGCCCAGACAAACTTCCTGTCGTCTCCAGCGATGGCGAAGCCGGTGAGCTTATCGCCCTTCGCCATGAGTCCCCCGCGCGTATGGTCAAACCTCAACTCGAGGGCAGCCCCGCTATCGACCGGTGTCATCTCTCGATAAGCCGGTCCCGAATACTCCAGCTTCTGTCCATAGGCGATCGATTCCGCGCTGTACGCAAGCCGTTTGCCGACCGTCTGCTTATCTTTGGGATGAATGTCCGCCGCGTCGCCGATGTCGATTGTCACCGCGATCCCGGTCTTCGGCAGCGTCCGCGCAGTCATCGACTGGGCTTCCCGCAACTCGGCCCAGGCGTCATCCTTCGGATCCGGGTCCGACTTCTGCCAGTTGGCGAGCTGCACGATAATGAACGGAAAATCGCCCTCGCCCCAGCGCGAACGCCAATCCTTGATCATGGTCGGGAGCAGCGTGCGATACTGGTAGGCGCGGCCTGCGTTCGATTCGCCCTGGTACCAGATCGCCCCTTTGATGCCGTAGGGGATCAGAGGCGCGATCATACCGTCATAGAGTACGGTTACAACGTTGGGGTTAACGTCCTTCCCGCTCGTGGGACTCGGCTTTGACTGGGCAAGCGTGTCCACGGCGGGCTTGAAGTCCGGCAGCCCCTGCAGCGCCTCGGCGCTCGTCCACGCCTCCGCGATTGTTCCGCCCCAGGACGTGTGAATCAGACCGATCGGCACCTTTAGATCCTGGTTCAGCTGGCGCCCGAAGAAATATCCGACAGCGGAGAAGCCGTTCCAGCCTCCCGTCTTGACCGTTTCGGGCGAGCAGACCGACCACTGTCCCATCAGGTCCGAGTCCCGCTTCTCCAGACTGGCCTTCGGCTCGTAGGCAACTTTCTTCATAACGGTGAAGAGGCGGATCTGCGGATGGTCGGCGTCGGCGATCTCCTTCTGCGCATCGTTGACGTTGCCGATCCCCATCTCCATGTTAGACTGTCCCGAGCAGATCCAGACGTCGCCCACCAGGATATTATCGAACGTAACGGTCTGCTTTGGTCCTTCGATCCGCATCTTATACGGACCGCCGACGGGCAGCGGCTGGAGTCGCACCGTCCATTTTCCGTCCGAACCGGCCGTTGCCGTTGCGGATCGACCCTCGATGCTGACGGTGACTTTCTCGTCGGGCTGTGTCCAGCCCCAGACAGGAACGGGTATCTTGCGCTGAAGAACCATGTTGCTGCCGAAGACCGGGCTGACGTACGGTCTCTCTTCTGTCTGTGCCTGCCCGGACCGGATCGTGCCGCTCAAGGCAATGCAGGCCCATAGCGTAAGCAAGAGCGCTCTTCTTGCAGGGACTATCGCTCTCATCGAATGTGAATCCTCCTCGCGGCGTGGACGCCGCGTTGTGATCAAACTTGGGATGGTCCGATTGGCCGATCCGTACCCTCCTTCGCGCTTGGAAGCTGGTTTTCCTCTGTTGTAATCGCCGGATGGAAGCGCCTGGCACGCCATGTGCGTAGGAACTGTTAGCAGGCCGCGCCCTCTAATGGCGACCTGCGCTCCATCCGAAGATGCATACACGTTAACGTGGACTGTTATAGGGGCAATCATATACGTGCCGTATGGCCCCCGTGGTTGCCCACGGTTCATGAATTTTGCCGGCGAGGAGCCGCGGATCGATGGCTGTGATGGATAATCCTCAAACAAGCACACGCGTCGAGATTGACGTGGCGCACTTTCACCCGCTCAAGCCGGCGTCGGTTCGACATGGGCTCGTGGGCCATCCTCTCCTCGGCAAGGATAGTCTGCTGCAGTTAGCCACGCGCCTCAAGTCCCCCGGTAAAGTCAACTACATCAGCGGACAGACGACGCCTGACGCCGATTTCACGGAGCTGCTCGGCACTCACGGTACGGGCCGATCCCTTGAGGAGACGCTGGAGAGGATCGAAGAGCCGGGTTCGTGGGTTGCGTTTTATCATATTGAGAGCGATCCAATCTACCGGGAGCTGATCGACGAGTGCCTGGACACCGTACAGCCCGCGGTGCGGAAACACGATCCCGGCATGTTCGGCCGCATGGGCTGGATCTTCTTCTCATCGCCCGGAGCGCTTACTCCCTTCCATATCGACACCGAAACCAATCTGCTCCTGCAGATTCACGGCGAGAAGGAGCTCAGCGTCTGGGATCCATACGATCGCACGGTCCTGCCAGAACGATCTATCGAGACCTACCTTGCGACCAGCTCGCTGAAACAGGTAACCTATCGGCCGGACCTGCAGGAGAAGGCGTATGCTTTCCGGCTTACTCCCGGCGTCGGAGCCTATATGCCCTGCACCGCGCCGCACCTGGCCCGGACCTGCGACGGCGACTACTCCATCACGCTAGCGCTGACCTACTTCACGGCCGCGACGGAGCGCCGAAGCCGGGTATACCGGGCGAATTCGGTGCTGCGCAAGCTCAGGCTGTCGCCGAGACCTTATGGCGACTCGCCATTTGCCGATGGCGTTAAATCGCGCCTGTACAGCAGCTATCTATCCGTCAAGAAGCTGCTCATACGCCCGAAGGATCGGGGCTAACCCGCACGACATGTCCAGTTTGAAAACTCCGCTCACGTTCGCATCCGTTCCCTCATTCGCACAACAACGTCTCTGGTTCCTCAATCAGCTCGAACCCGACACGCCCGCATACAACGTCGCGCTCACGTTCCACGTCCTGGGTCCGCTCGATTCCGCGGTCCTCGAACGCGCCCTCGATGAGATCGTAAACCGGCACGAAAGCCTCCGGACGACGTTTGACGTCGTCGACAACGAGCTGGTCCAGATCGTCTCGGAAGCCTGCATGACTCCGCTGCCGGTCCGAGATCTCCAGTCGATGCCGCCGGACGAGTTGGAGCAGATTGCGCAACAGGCCCTGACCGACGAGACCCGCCGTCCCTTTGACCTGCGCCATGGCCCGCTCTTCCGCGCGGTCCTATGGCGGCTGGCCCCCGAGAATCACATTCTCATGTTGAACATGCACCATATCGTCTCGGACGGATGGTCGTTCAACGTTCTTCGTACCGAGATGGGCGCCCTATACGAAGCGTTCGTTCACGACCGGCAGTCGCCGCTTCCTGATATCCAGATCCAGGTACCGGACTACGCTCAGTGGCAGCGCGACTGGCTTCGCGGTCCCGCGCTCGATCAGCAGTTCGCCTACTGGAAGGACAAGATCGGCGGAACGGCGCCCATTCTGAACGTGCCGACCGACCATCCACGGCCGTCCGTGCGCTCCTCGCGGGGCGCCGTGCTGCGCCTTCCTATTCCTACCGCAATCATTCCCGCCATCCAGACCCTGAGCAAGACCAGGGCATGCACGACCTTCATGGTCATGTTGGCCGCGTTCAAGGTGCTGCTCTACCGTTATTCCGGCCAGCCCGACGTCTGGGTCGGATCTCCTGTCGCCGGCCGATCCCAGAAAGAGCTTGAGAACCTGATCGGATGTTTCATCAACACGCTCGTGCTGCGCTCCGACCTGTCCGGCAATCCGACGTTTCTGGAGGTCCTGCAGCAGGTGCGCGACTGCGTGATTGATGGCTTTGCGCATCAGGAGATGCCCTTTGAGCTTCTCGTAGACAAGCTGAACGTCGTGCGCGATCGGAGTCGCAACCCGCTATTCCAGGCGATGATGATCGACTCATCCAATTTCGTTCAGCCCATCTCGGTCTGCGATCTCACATTCAAACCGCTATTGATCGAACGCGGAGCGTCCATGGTTGACATGACGCTCTTCCTGGTCGATGGCGGCGAAGGCCTCAAGGTCGGGCTGGAATACAGCACGGATCTATTCGAGCATGAGACCGCGAGCCGGTTTCTTCACGCCTATCTGACCCTTCTTGAGAGCATCGTCGCGGACCCGTCTCAAAGTATCGATGCGCTTCCGCTTCTGACAGAGGAGGAGCGGAGCAAGCTGCTGGTAGACTGGAACGCGACCGATGCCGAATATCCCGGATACAAGGGCGTCCATCAGCTCGTCGAAGCCCAGGCGAACCTCACTCCCGATGCCATCGCCGTTACCTTCCGGCAGCAGCAGCTCACCTACCGAGAGCTCAACGCTCGGGCAGAAGCGCTGGCGCGGCATCTCAAAGAGCTCGGCGTCGGTCGCGATGTCCGAGTCGGCCTG